>JAVBSX010000205.1:0-9531 GCA_031556455.1 Thermoguttaceae bacterium | reverse complement strand
TGACCTCGCGTTTTCGTGTTGGACAACCGGGCTTCCGGCTGCTGCCCTAAACCGGAATTTTTTGTAAAGATCCGTAAACCGGCTTGAATATACACGTTTTGTAAGCGTTCACGCGAAAACCTGGAGCGCGGGCGGGACGCCCGCGCTCCAACAGGAAAACCGTGAACGGTTACCACGTTTTTTTGATTTGATCTACTACGCTCCGCACATTATACTTTGGATAACTGGTCTGTGTATAAAAATTGGCCCTTGATTTTCAAGACGTAGCGGAGCGCAGTCTCAAAAATCAAGGGATCGCGAGTGTTCGCGCTTGCCAACCGAATCAAAATTTTCGCGCAGATCAGAAAACCCAAACGGCGTACGATTTCATTCCCCCCACTTTTTTTGGAGACGACAATGAACGGCAAGATCAAACTTGGTTTTATTCCCGCCAATCGCGGGTTCTTCAGTTCAAAACTGGCCGCGGCGATGCGCAAGGAGACGGTCGACGCCCTCGAAAAACTCGGGATCGGCGTCGTCGTTCCGAGCGAACAACAGACCGAGGTCGGTTGCGTTTCAACCCTCGCGGAAGCCGATCTCGCGGCCGAACTTTTCCGTCGGGAAAACGTCGACGGCCTCCTGATCGGTTGCGTCAATTTCGGCGAAGAAACCGCCGTCGCCCGAACCGTCAAGAAAGCCGGGCTCGATGTGCCGATCCTGTTGTTCGGCTGTCACGAAACGGAAACCTTGACGATGCGAACCGAACGTCGCGATGCCTTCTGCGGGCTGCTTTCCCAATGCGACGTGCTGCGGCAGCTCGGCGTCAAATACACGCTCGCTCGAACGCCGATCTGTTTCCCCCGCGAAGAGTGCTTCGCAAAGGATATCGACTGGTTCGCTCGGATTTGCCGCGTCGTCAAAGGGGTCAAAAACGCCCGATACGCCCAAATCGGGGCGCGGCCCGAAGCGTTTTGGACCTGCCGTTACAGCGAGAAAAAATTGCAGCGTCTCGGCCCGACCTCGGTTGTTCTCGATCTTTCCGAAGCACTCGCCGGGGCGAAAAGCATCCCGGACGGCGACCCGGAACTTTTGAGCGTTTTGGAGGCGACGAAAAAATACGCCGATTGCAGCGGTGTCGAACCGCAATCGGTCGTCCGCAGCGCAAAATTCGAGCTGTTCCTCCGACGTTTCCAAAAGGAACACGGGATCGACGCGTTCGGCATTCAATGTTGGAATTCGATCCAACAGAATTACGGCTGTTGCACCTGCACGGCGATGAGCCGGCTGGGCAACGAGGGGACGCCTTGCGCCTGCGAGTCGGATTTGCTGGGGACCCTTTCGATGCATGCCGCGATGCTCGCGAGCGGTTCCCCGGCCGGGTTGGGAGATTGGAATAACCTGCACAACAACGATTCGGAACTCGCGAATATCTGGCACTGCGGGGTCTTTCCGGCGGCGTTCGCGAAAACGCCAATCCGGCTCGGGACGCAGGAAATCATGGTCGAAGGGGGTGGGGCGAAACGGGAAGACGCCCAGGGGACAATCGAGTTCGTCGCCCGGCCCGGCCCGGTTACGCTCTTTCGGGTGACGCAAGACCCGGATTCGAATTGGCATGCCGCCGTGATCGAAGGGGCGTTCGAAGACAACCCGGCCTGCACGTTCGGCTGTTACGGCTGGTGCCGCATCCCGAACCTGCAACGGCTGTACCGCGAAGTCCTGCTCCGGCAGTTCCCGCACCATGTCGCGATCACGCAATCGCACATCGGCAACGTCTTGTGGGAAGCGTTCGGCAATTATCTCGGCATGAGCATGTATCACGCGGGCCAGTACGTCCCGGGGCTTTACACGACCGAACCGCCGTTTTAGGGGCAGCGGGACTTTTTCGTTAATGATTTTCAGAAAAAATACGAATCAGGGCAGCAGCCGGAAGCGTGAGCGCCCGGTTTTCGAGGCGGAAATGCGGGACAAACCCGGCGCTTACGCTTCGGGCTGCTGTATACGGGGTACGGTTTTTATATGAAGCATAATCTCAGACCAACGAGCCGCACTCCGTGAGTGCGGTTTGCGTCTGTTTTCAAACGGGAACACCTCTTGCTCGCGGCTCGTTTTAGCTCACGGCTCGTTGCAAAACCCCTTTCCACTTTCCGCTTTTCTGTCGCGCGGCCTTGCGGATGCGGCGGTGTACGGTATACAATGGGGGCTTTGGGCACCGTTCCCCTCCGCCGATTTCTCCTTTTTTCGTTCCGATGATCATTCTCGCCCTTTTGGGTTTGGTTCTTGTTTTTTTTGCATCGACCTGTGCCGTTTCCTTGAACGAGTTTTCCCGGCACCGTCTTGAGGAAATCTGCCAACGGTGGGGAACGGAAAAACGGCTGGGGCAAATCATCAAGAACTACGAACGGATGGCGGTCGCCGCCGAAACCGGTCGGGTCATTGCCGCGGTCGTCACCTTCGTGAGTGGCGTCTATTACCTTTTCCCGCAATTGACCCAAATCCGGCTCGATGCCGCGGAGTCGCCGTTCTCCTATTGGCTGGAATGGTGCGGGTTGGTTCTTCTCGGAACCGTCCTGATGATGCTGGTCGTCGTTTGGATCCCTTCGGCCATCGCACAGCTTTGGTCCTCCCCGATCGTCTTTTACACGTCCCCACTCTGGTCGTTGGCGACGAAACTTTTCTTTCCGTTGGAACTGGTACACCGCTTTTTCCGGCTGTTCTTTTACCGGCTGGCCGGTTACCGGCCCGGAACGAGCGATGAGGAACTCTTCGAAGAGGAAATCCGCACGATCGTGACCGAAGGGCATCGGGAAGGGTTGCTCGAAGAAGATGCCCGGGAAATGATCGAAAGCGTGATCGAACTGGGCGATGTCTCCGTCTCCGAGATCATGACCCCGCGAACCGACATGCTTTGCATCCCAAAATCGCTTTCGTGGGAGGAAATGCTCGCACAAATTGTTACGATCCCGCATTCGCGTATCCCGGTCTTCGACGAAAATCGGGACGATATGATCGGCATCTTGTTTATCAAGGACTTGGTTCCGGAGCTGACGAAACGGCCGGAAGATCGAGCTCCCTGGACCGATCTGCTTCGCTCGCCGCTGTTCGTGCCGGAAACGAAACCGGTCGACAAGCTGCTGCAGGAATTTCAAAACGTCTCCCAGCAGGGGGACCATGCCCGGATACACGGCACGTTGCCACATTCCCGGCACATGCACGTCGCGATCGTTTTGGACGAATACGGCGGCGTTTCGGGCCTGGTCTCGCTTGAGGACATTTTGGAGGAAATCGTCGGAGAAATCGTCGATGAGCACGACCCGATCGAAGAAAAAGAGGAAATCCAACAGATCAGCCCCGATGTCTTCGAAGTGCTCGGGAAGGTACATATCGACGAACTGAACGAACACCTGAACGCGAAACTGCCGGAAGAAGAGGATTACGATACGATCGGCGGGTATATCTTCTCAACCTTGGGTCACGTCCCGCATGTTGGCGAATCGCTTTCGTTCGCGAAAGAGAACAAGCGTTTCAAGCTGACGGTTTTGGAGACGACCAAACGTCGCATCGAGCGGGTCCGGATCGAGCGGATCCAGGACGAAACGGCCGAAAACGGTCGCTGACAACTAACACCCGTTTAGCCGAACGGCGCAGACGTCGGCGCGTATTGGCGGGACAACTCCGGCATCTGCGCCGCTCGGCTAAACGGGTTGGGCCTTAACGGACCGGGCAGGCGGCGGCCTGGTCGGGGGAGAGGCGGCGGTTTTTCGGGATCGGGATCGATTTTTTGCCGCTCAAATACGGCCCGGTCACCGAACCCTTTTTCTTGACGACGGCCGCGGGGTTTCCGGCCGCGACGATTTCTCCGCCGAATTTCCCGGCTTGCGGCCCGAAATCGACCAGCATGTCGGCTCCCGCGATCACCTCTTTGTCGTGCTCGACCAACAGCATCGTGTTGCCGAGATCGCGCAGCTTCCGTAGGGCGGCGATCAGCTTGCCGTTGTCGCGAGGATGCAGCCCGATCGTCGGCTCGTCCAAAACGTACAGCACGCCGACCAGCCCGCTGCCGATTTGGGCCGCGAGCCGAATCCGCTGCGTTTCTCCCCCCGAAAGGCTTGGCGACGGCCGCGAAAGCGTCAGGTATTCGAGCCCGACATCGATCAGGAACCGGAGCCGGTTGCGGATTTCTTCCAACAAATCCCCGGCGATTTTTCGCTCGGTTTCGTCCGGCTCCCAGTTTTCGAAAAGTTCGATCAGCTTCCCGAGCGGTCGTCGGCAGATTTGGTCCATGGTTTCGCCGAGAAACCGGACCGCCGCCGCATCGTCCCGGAGCCGACTGCCCAAGCAGACGGAGCATTCGACCTCATCGACCATGTATTCCAACCGCCCGCGAAATTGCGGCACCAGCCGGGCCGCCTCTTCGAGAGCGGGGTATAAGCCTTTGAATTGGAATTTGAAAGAGGATAGAGGATAGAGGATAGAGGATAGATTTTCACTTTTCTTCTTCTTTCGATCCTCTATCCTCTTTCCTCTATCCTCTACTGCAAACCACATCTCACCCGTCCCGTGAAAAATGAGCCGTCGGAATCGGGCGTCGAGTTGTTCGAACGGGATGTCGGTCGGAATGCCGGTTTGCTTCGAAAAGGCCTGAAGCATCGCCGCGAACATCGGGCCGGCGACATTCGGAAAGAGAGCGACCGCTCCTTCGGCGAGCGTCAGTTTCGGATCGTGCAGGAACCGCATCGGGTTGGCCCCGCTTTGAACGCCGAGCCCTTCGCAATGCGGGCACCAGCCAAGCGGGGAATTGAACGAAAAATGGTGCGGGGTGAGCGGCTCGAAACTCCGGCCGCACTTCTCGCACGAAAGATGCCGGCTCTGCTTCGTCGTTTTCCAATCCGTTTCCTCGCGTTCCGGATCGACTTCGATGATATGAATCACCCCTTGCCCAAGTTCGAGGGCGTTTTCGACGGAATCGGCGATCCGCCCCCGGCCGCTGCGATCTTCGTTCAAAACGATCCGGTCGACGATCACTTCGACGGCATGTCGGCGGCGGCGGTCGATTTCCGGGACCGATTCAAGCGGGTAGGTGATACCGTCGATCCGGACCCGGATGTACCCGTCTTCGCGGAGCCGTTTCCAAAGCGTTTCGTACTGCTGCCCGACCTCGACGTTGAGCGGGGCCGCGATCAGCAGCCGTTTGTCCGGATCGAGCAGCATGATTTTGGCGACGATCTCATCAAGCGATTGCGTGCCGATCGGCACATCGCATTCGGGGCAATACGGCACGCCGAGCCGGGCGAACAAGACCCGAAGGTAATCGTGTATTTCGGTCACGGTCCCGACCGTGCTTCGCGGGGAATGTGAGGCCGCCTTCTGTTCGATCGCGATCGCCGGGGAAAGCCCTTCGATGTGCTCGACCTTCGGCTTTTGCATCTGCCCGACGAACTGTCGGGCGTAGGAGCTAAGGCTCTCGACGTAACGGCGTTGCCCCTCGGCGTAAACCGTGTCCATAGCCAAGGACGATTTCCCGCTGCCGCTCGGCCCACAGAAAACGGTCATTTGCTCGCGCGGAATTTCGAGCGAAACGTTTTTCAAATTATGCTCCTCCGCCCCGCGAACGACTATCGAATTATGAATTAAGAATTGAGAATTAAGAATTTTTTTCTTGTCTTTTGATTTTTCTCGTCCTTTCAGTTTTTCTTGTTCCTTAGATTTTTCTCGTTGCAAACCCGGCTTCGCTCTGTTTAGAACTTTCGCAAGCGACCGAGCCGTATAGGACGTGCGTTTGCGAAACTTATTTCCCGAATCTTCATTCTTAATTCTTAATTCATCATTTTTAATTATCTCTTCCGGCGTCCCCTCGGCAACAACGTACCCGCCCGCTTCGCCCCCTTCGGGGCCGAGGTCGATGATCCAATCGGCGGTCTTGATCACATCGAGGTTGTGCTCGACGACGAGCACCGTGTTCCCGGCGTCGACGAAATCGTGCAACACCTTGAGCAGCATCTTGATATCGGCGAAATGCAGCCCGGTCGTCGGCTCGTCCAAAAGATAAAGCGTCTTGCCGGTGCTGCGTTTGACCAGCTCTTTCGCGAGTTTGATCCGCTGGGCTTCCCCGCCCGAAAGCGTCGGCGAGGGTTGCCCGAGTTTCATGTACCCGAGCCCGACATCCGAAAGCGTTTGCAGGTAATGCCGGATCTTCGGGATGTTTTCGAAATGTTCGAGCGCTTCCTCGACGTCCATATCCAAAACCTGGAAGATTGATTTCCCCTTGAACTTGACCGAAAGCGTCTCCTGGTTGAAACGTCGGCCGTTGCAAACGGTGCAGGGGACCCAGATGTCGGCGAGAAAGTCCATTTCCAGCTTTTTCGAGCCGCGGCCTTCGCACGCTTCGCAGCGGCCGCCGGCGACGTTGAAACTGAACCGGCCCGGGGAATACCCCTTGAGCTTGGCGTCGGGGACTTCGGCGAAAAGTTTGCGGATTTCGTCGAACACTTTCGTGTACGTCGCCGGATTGGAATGCGGTCCCCGACCGATCGGCGACTGGTCGATCGAGATCATCTTGTCGAGGTGTTCGAGCCCGTCGATCCCGTCGTGCGCCCCCGGGTCCCCCAGCCCGCGATTGAGTTCGAGGTTGAGCGCTTCGACGAGAATGTCGTTGACGAGCGAGCTTTTTCCCGACCCGCTCACCCCGGTTACGCAAACGAATTTCCCGAGCGGAATCCCGACGTCGATCCCTTTCAGATTGTTTTGCCTCGCGTTCCGGATCGTGAGCGTTTTCCCGTTACCGCTCCGCCGGGTTGCCGGAATGTCGATCTTTTCCTCGCCGGAAAGAAATTGGAGGGTAGAGGACGGAGGACGCGAATCAGAGGACAGAGGACAGAGGACAGAGGACAGGGAAGAGGATTCGGACGCCGACGTTTGCCCAGCGATCTTGTTGCCTGTTCCTGCTTCCTCATTTTCTTTCCCTCTTCTTTTGGCAACCGATTTAACTTTCTCCTCTTCCTGTCCTCTGTCCTCTGTCCTCTGTCCTCTATCTTCCAATAAATCCCACGGATTGCCCTGGGCGACGATATGCCCGCCGTGTACGCCGGGGCCGGGGCCGAAATCGACGAGATGGTCGGCGGCCAGCATCGTCTCTTCGTCGTGCTCGACGACGATCACGGTATTCCCCTGGTCGCGGAGTTTCCCGAGCGTCGCGAGCAACCGGTCGTTGTCCCTCGGATGCAGCCCGATCGACGGCTCGTCAAGAATGTACAGCACGCCGACCAACCCGCTCCCAATCTGACCGGCGAGCCGGATTCGCTGCAACTCCCCGCCGCTCAATGTCGGAGCGGTCCGGGACAGCGAGAGGTACTCAAGCCCGACGTTCGTTAAAAAACCGAGCCGGTTCCGAATCTCTTTGACCGCTTCTTCGGCGATGATCCGGCCCGATTCGGACAAGTTGAGCGCGGAAAAAAATTCCCGGACCTCGCTGATCGCGAGCGAACAAAGCCGCGGCAACGACAATCGCTTCTCTTCCGCGAAGGCCGGGGCTTCGGACGCGGTCTCGATCTTAAATGCCCGGGCCTGCTCGTTGAGCCGTTCCCCTTTGCAGTAGCCGCACGGAATCACGCTCATGTACTTTTCCATAGCAAGGCGTTGCATGCGGCTTTTCGTCTCCCGATGCTGCTGCAACATTTTCGGGATGATCCCTTCGTACTCTCCGCCCCATTTGTGACCCGAGGGGCCGTTCCGCCAGGTAAACGTGATGTGCTGCGAGCCGGTTCCCCAAAGAATCGCGTCCCGGATTTTTCGCGGCAACTCTTCCCAAGCCGATTCCAAAACGGTGTGCGGCGGGAGCTGGTGCAGCCGTTCGAGCGTTTCGGCAACCCCTTGAAAGATATGTCGTTTCCAACGTCCCATCTCCTTCCATTTTCCGAGCGGTTCGATGCAACCTTGTTGAAACGATTTCTTCGGGTCGGGAATTAGCAGGTTCGGGTCGAACGAGTGTATTTCCCCGAGGCCGCTACACTTCGAGCACATCCCCTGCGGGGAGTTGAAGCTGAACATCTGCGGACTCGGCGGGTCGAAACTAAGATTGCAATGCGTACAGGCAAATTTGGACGAAAGCGAAAAAGCCGCCCCCGACGGCTCCGTCCCCTCTCCCCCTTCACCCTTCCCCGCTTCTCCCCCCCTGTCCTCCGTCCTCTGTCCTCTGTCCTCTACAATCAAAAGATTCCCGTCCCCGACCGCGAGGGCGCGTTCGACCGCTTCGGAAAGGCGGCTGCGATTGGATGGGCCGGATTGCACGAGCCGGTCGATCACGACTTCGATGTCGTGCCGCATTTGCCGGTCGAGTCGCAGATTGTCCCCCAGCCGGACGATATTGCCGTCGACCCTCGCCCGGATAAACCCTTTTTTCAGCAGATCGGCGAACAGATCGCGATGCTCCCCTTTTTGACCGCGAATCACGGGCGCGAGGATGAGGAACGGCGTCTTTTCCGGCAGCGTTTCGATCCGGTCGATGATTTGCTGCCGCGTCTGGGCCGTGATCGGCCGGTCGCATTGCGGGCAATAGCCGGTCGCGACCCGGGCGTAAAGCACGCGAAGAAAATCGTAAATTTCGGTGATCGTCCCGACCGTCGAACGCGGATTTTGCCCGGCGGTTTTCTGCGAAATCGAAATCGAGGGGCTCAGCCCCGAAATTTGATCGACCTCCGGCTTCGGCAGCTGGCCGAGAAATTGCCGGGCGAAACTCGAAAGCGACTCGATGTAACGCCGCTGCCCTTCGGCGTAAAGCGTATCGAACGCGAGCGAGCTTTTGCCGCTCCCGCTCACGCCGGAAAAGCAGATCAATTGGTTGCGAGGCAGCACCAAATCAAGGTCGCGCAGGTTATGCTCCCGCGCGCCCTTGATCACGATATCGGAAAGGGACATATCCTGAATAGGGATTATTTTCGGGCAAGCTCGAGGTTTTTGGCGTCGATCTAAAATCGATCCGGTTCGAGCTTGGCCCTGTCGTTGCAAAGAAACCAAGGAAAACAAAAGCACCCCTGTATTATAAATCGAAAGAGCGAATTGCCAATCCCGCGGTTTGTTTTGGGGCACGCGGATTGCAGAGTTGTTGAGATATGCCGACCGCGAATAAAGCAAGGCCGTCATTTCGAGCGAAGCGAAGCGCAGGGAGAAATCTCACCCTCGCGCGAGGGCCGGAATTCCCGCATTTTCGGCGAGGGTGAGATTTCTCGCTCTGCTCGAAATGACGTCTCGATTGTTGACGATTGATTGCAACGTCGAAAATTTTCGACGTTGCAATTCTCCTCTGTTTTGCGACTGAGAAAACCGGGCCGGGGGCCGATTTTCCGCGGTCTCACGGAAAATTTTCCTAAAAATAAAAAATATCGGAAAATCGCCCTTGCCCTCTCAAAAGGAAATCATTACTATCCGCTCACTTTTACGGGAAACATGCTCAACCGAAAGCATGCCGTAAGTTGATCGACGACAGGCTCCTCCTTGCCTGCGGCGATTAAGTAACTTGGGTGATTTTTCTCACTTGAGGAAAACGCTCTGTTTTGTGCG
>JAVBSX010000405.1:0-3397 GCA_031556455.1 Thermoguttaceae bacterium | reverse complement strand
GTTCTTGAACACCAGGATCGTAAAGACCGTAAAAACGACCAGCGTGACCGTCTCTTGCAACACCTTGAGCTGCCAAAGATTGAACGGCCCGCCGTATTCGCTGTAACCGACGCGGTTCGCCGGGACCTGGAAACAGTATTCGAACAAGGCGATTCCCCAACTGATCAGGATGACGGCGGGCAGCACGAGGGCGGCGAACCTCGGCAACTGTTTGAATTTCAGGTGCCCGTACCATGCAAAGGTCATGAAATCGTTCGAGAGAACCAACAGGCCGACTGTCAAAAGCATTTTCATGGAAAGGACGTGGATATCTTGAAAGACGTACGAACAATCGTTGAAATCCATTATCCGCCGAAAATGATTTCGGGCAAGGGATACGGTTACGCTCCATTTCGATACTTGACAAGGTCAAGGCAATCGACCATGATTTTGGAGTGTTTTTTAACAAAATGACTTAAGCGACGGAGAATCAACAATCATGGGTCGTGTCTCAATCGGTCTCAATCTGGAAGCGGTTCGCACTTCACACAAATCTTTCGAATGGGGGGTCGAGTTCGCCGCCTCGCTCGGTTACGAATACATCGAGCCGATGGTGCATTGGGGGCGGGAACTTTTGAGCGAAGCCCGCTATTTTCATAGTGTCTCGATGCTGGACGATCCGCTCCGGATCAAGCGCTGTTGCGAAAAACACGGCATCAAAATCTCCGCGTTCTCCTCTCATTCACAGCTCTCGAAACCGGAAATCGCCGTCGAATATCTCAAGCAGGCTGCCCGATATGCCGCCGAAATCGGCGTCCCGGTGATCAACACGCACGAAGGGCACAAACAGACCTGGACGACCGAAGCCGAGGATTTTGTGCTGATTCGTTATTCAATTATGGAAGCAGCCAAGGTTTGCGAGCCGCGGGGGATCAAGCTTGGCCTCGAAATGCACCAAACCTACTCGCTGGTGCCGGAAAAGTACGACCAGGTTTTGAACCTGGTCGATTCCCCGAACGTCGGGGCGAATTTCGACACCGGCAACGCTTACCTCGGCGGCCAGGACCCGGTCGCTTGGCTTGACCGGATCAAGCATCGGTTGGTGCACATGCACGCCAAAGACATTTCGGTCGAGCAGTCGGACGCCGAGCGCGGCAAGGTGATGGGCACGGCTGTCGGCTGTGCCTGCGGCGACGGCGTAGTCGATTGGAAGGGGGTGGTTCGCATCTTGAAATCGATCCCGCAAGACATCGTGATGAGCGTCGAATGCGGCACCCTCGATGAGGCCGCCCGCAGCATCGATTATCTGCGAAAACTGGTTTGAACAACACACCCCAAAGAGCCGAGGACGAAGCCGTACCCGGCACAGTCCCCGGACCGCCCGGCCGGCACGCGGTTTATACCCATTTCAAATTGAAACGTTTCTCGCTGTGAGCGAAACCGCGACCACAGGTCGCGGCTCGTAGGACGCAGAGCAGATTACAGCTCGCAAGCTACCATCCCTCAGGTTCGGCCGGTTCCTCCGGTTCGGGCACCCCGAGTCGGCTGCGAATTTCTTTCGCGTCGGCCGAAAAGGAAAACCTGTCGACCAAACCGTCCCGGCAACCGACGTTCATGTAAAAGAAATGACGATTCCCGGTCCGTCGCTCGTTGATCTTGAGCGAAGCGTCGTTCAAAAGCTCTTCGACCGAAATCGTCGCTTCGGCGAACGGAACCGACTCCTTTAGTTCGACGAGAAGGAAAGTGTCCAACCGCTTCGGCCGTTTGCCCTCGGCGTATCGAACCAACGCGTACGGTGTTCGGCCCGGCTCGGAAGGTTTGATCGGGCAGGAGAAATAGCGGTCGGGCTCCTCGCCGAGATATTCCCGGATCGCCGTCGGCCAATCCGATTCCGGCAGCTTCCCATGCTGCATTTCGTAACGCAGCAACGCGAAAACAAGATGCTTCATCCGGAAAGAACAATCCTGTGATTGCAAGTTTTTTTCAATCGAGTCGACGGCGGGGGCAAGCAATGCGATACATATCAGGCCAATTGCCATTCCGCGGCCTTCCGCGGGACCTTTCGCAGTCAAACCGTATCGGAGGAAAATATTTATCCAGGACCGGCTGTTTTCGAGTTTGCGTTCAAAATCCTGCATGTATTTTTCGGAACGTCCCTCGACCATCGCGTCGTACATTTCGTTGACCATTCGGAACGTCGTATTGGCATCGCAACGAAGGCGGGCATACACTGGTCGAATATCTGAATCTTTGGCACGTAAATTTTGGGGTCGGTTCAACATCTCCTGAACGGCGGAAAGACCCCAAATCCGTTCCGTTTCGCAATACGTCGAAAGCGGCGGTCGGGGCGGCAGGGCGTCCATTGCATCGAGAAAACGCTGCAACTGTTCGGCCGTCGGCGGGTACTCCGGGTTGCCGCCGAGCGGAAGTGAAACGGCCGAATTTTCGATCGAAATACCGGCCAAGAGAACGACCAGTATTCCGCGATCGCCGATTTTGCGGCCGAGTTGGAGCATCGTGATCGCATCATCGACCGCTCCGTCGATATTTCCCGCCGCGATACGATACATTGCCCTGATTCGAAACTGCCGCGTCAGCTCCCTGAAAAAATGATGGGGCAGCGGCATTCCGAGCAAATTCCCCGGCTCGCCGGTTCGAATCGCTTCCGGCATGTTCAAAAGCGGCGAAAAGAAAACGGGCCGCCGCACCATTTCGGCGACGGCATCGAGCGGAACGTCGACTTGGGCGATCCAATCGCCGAGCATCGGCAATTCCTCGACCGTCCAGGGCGCATCGAGTTTGTCGAAATATTTTCCTGCCTCTTCTCCCGTCTCCTTGCAATGCTTTTCAATGATCGCGTAAGGTTTTTCGGGCAGGCTCAGGCTTGGCCCGACCGTCGGGTCGAGATCGAGTTTTTCATATTTTTGCAACCGATAACATTCCCGATCTTCCTCGGAAAGATCATCGAGATCGTCAAGATCGAGGGGGCCGAACGCCCGGACGAACAGTCGGTAACCGTTCTCATCGGTCGCCATTTCTTTGGGATTGAGCCATTCTTCCATAGCCTTGAAGAAATCGATTTGCCCATCGGCCGCCAACGGCCCAATGATCCGGGTCGTCTCTTCACTGATTCGCAGCGGCGGCGAGTCAAAGACGAACCGGTATCCCATTCCCAGCAAAACAAGAACAAAAACGGCGCCCAGGGAGCAACCGAGGCGACAGGATGATCGTTTTTTCGGGGGAGCAGGCGGGTCGTTTTTCGGCAATTTCGGTGTGGTATCCATAATTGTCTCCTGCACAAGTCGACTTTTGGGGACGGTCTTATACTTCAACCCGGCATCAATTGATCGTTTTTTACAATCTCGTTTCTCTCGAAAATTGAAAAAAACGGAGTACCGGTCAAATGGTCAAACGGCCA
>JAVBSX010000216.1:0-6704 GCA_031556455.1 Thermoguttaceae bacterium | reverse complement strand
GTCCTCGGGTGAAAACCGCGGCGAGAATCTGTTTGATCACCGGCGACTGTCCGATGATCACCTTACCGAGTTCGTCCTGCATCAATCGGCAATGTTGGCCGAATTCCTGAAGAACGTCGCCGAGATTACGGCTCTTCTGGGGAACAGTCTGCGGACCGGATTGTTGTCCTTGGTGCGGAACGGAAACGGGCAGCGAAGGGCGTTTGTCGTCCATGATGGGGCTCAAAAGGTTGCGGAGCGAACAAGTTTCGGCCTATTGTACCCGATTTCGCCCTCCTTGGGAATCGCGCATCATCAAGCCGATTGGACCAAAAACGATCTGTCGCTTGGGAAGTATGGCCGATTGACACAAGGCGGCGACGTCTTGTTCGGCAAGAAACCGGCCAAACGAATCCCCCAGGTGCGCGTACCAAACGTCGAAATGGTATTGCGGAGGCGGCAGGCAAACGTCCAATCGACATGCTCCGCTCCAGTGATACAAGGGAATCGACAACGTGATTGCTTTGTGGGTGTTGCGGTAGAATATCAGATCGAATTGCTTTTTTCGAACCATTCCTCGATCAGCCGTAAGACGATTTGCGGATTGATCGGCTTACTGCAATAGGCGTCCATCTCGGCGACTCTCGATTTTCATTGTGGTCTCCTTGGGGAACAACGCAGCGAAAACTTCATCGATCTTTTTCGCCGTCGGGATAATCGAAAATCCATTTCCGGAGAATCGCGTAGAGTCGTTGGGGATCAATCGGCGTGGTGATGTGATCGTTCATCCCCGCTTCGAGGCTGATTTACATGTCGCCGCTCATCGCGTGAGCCGTCATGGCAAGAATCGGCAGACGGTCGATTTTCGGCTTGTCGAGTTTTCGGATGGCACGAGTTGCGTCCAAACCGTCCATGTTCGGCATTTGAATGTCCATCAGGATCAAATCGAAATCGTTTGCTTTGACTTGTTCAACCGCCTCAAGGCCGTCGTTTGCAACGGTCAGCTCCACTCCGGCTTGTTTCAAAAATTCCGTTGCGACCATTTGGTTGATCTTGTTGTCTTCCGCCAGCAGGATTTTGAGCCCCGTCAAGCCGACCGCTTGTTCGGCCAACGATGCCACTGCGTGTTTGCGAGATTCCTTCATGACCGCCGTCGTCAACGCATCACGCAAGGCTTCACGAGTGAACGGCTTCGTCAACACATCGGAAATGCCGTGCTCATGAGCAAGTGACAGACAGTCGTTCCGATCATAGGAGGAAATCATCATGATCTGGTGCGGCTCCCGGATTTGCTCCGATTCCCGGATGCTTCGAAGCATCTCGAAACCGTCCATGCGCGGCATCTTCCAGTCGAGTAACAATATTTCGAACGGGTCATTCGCCGCCGTCGCCTTGGTCAACGCCTCAATCGCCGCTTTGGCGTTGCCGACCGCTTGAGCTCGCATGCCGAACGAACGGATCAACTTGCCGACGAACTCGCAGGTCGTGGAATCGTCGTCGACGACCAACACCCGATATCGGGAAAAATCGACGGAAGAGACCGGGACGTCCGTTTCCGAGGATTTGGGAAACCGAACCGTAAAATAAAACGTCGTTCCTTTCCCGGGCGAACTCTCGACCTGGAGGGAACCGCCCATGAGTTCGACGAGATTTTTCGAGATCGCCAATCCCAAGCCGGTCCCGCCGTATTTTCGCGTCGTCGATCTGTCCGCTTGCGTGAACGGCTGAAACAAGGCCGCGAGTTGTTCCGGCGTCATGCCGATTCCGCTGTCCTCGATATGGAATGTCACGGAAACGAAATCGCTTTCCGGGTCGGTATTTTCCGAAACAATCCGTAATCGTACGCCTCCCTGTTCCGTGAACTTGATCGCATTGCCCGTCAGGTTGAGCAGGATTTGCCGCAACCGTAGCGGATCGCCGAGAACGTGGTCGTAAAGCGTCTCATCAAGGTGGGCGGTGAGTGACAAGTTTTGTTCCCTCGCCTTGAATTCCATGACGTCGAGCACATCGCCGACGACCGAGGAAATCCGGAAATCGGTCTCCTCCAAGTTGATTTTTCCGGCTTCGATCTTGGAAAAATCGAGAATGTCGTTGATGATCCCGAGCAGGTTGTCGGTTGCCGTACGGCATTTGACGAGATAATCCCGCTGCTTTTCCGAGAGATCCGTCTGCAAGCAAAGATAGAGCATGCCGAGAATCGCGTTCATCGGCGTTCGGATTTCGTGACTCATGTTGGCCAGGAATTCGCTTTTCGCCCGAGCCGACGCTTGGGCGGCGTCTCGCGCGAGTTTCAGTTCGGCTTGTTCCCGTTCGATTTGCGCCTGCATTTTTTTCAGTTCCCGTAAATCGCGGGCATATCCGGCCACGGCAGGGGCGTTGCCCCGCATGACCCGAACCAGGGCGATTTCGCTCGGAATCGGCTCACCTTTCAAATCCTGATGCCACCATTCGAAATGCTCGTATCCCGTTTCAAACGCATTCCTGATTCCTTTTTCCGCCGATTCGGAGGAAAGACGGCCGTCCGGCTGATGTTCCGGCATACTGCTCCAAAAATGTTCGAGACACTCCTGGCGGTTCGAGAATCCGAACAGCTTGACGGCTTCCAGGTTGCAGTCCAGCATGCGGCATTGGTCGTCCCACAGCGTGCAGGCCAGCGGCGTGGCGTCGAGCATGAGGCGGGTCCGTTCGACGGCATCCTGCTGAAAAGCTCTCGCCAGATGCCAAACGGAAAATCCCAGGAACAGGATCGTGGCCAGTTGCGTGGCGAAGGTTGCACTGACGACCCATGTGAAACGATTTTTGCAGACTTGAATCGTCCGTTTCGTCGCCGCATCGTGAGACTCGAAAAAATCTTCGACGCTAGAAGCGATCCTGTCGAGATTTTCCTGATAGAGATCACCGTAAAGCGCCCGTATCGCGAAGGCTTCGGGCAATTCGTCTTTTTCCGGCGGCAGCGGCCCCTCCACGAATTCGCCGAGCCGAACGGTTTCCATCGCCTGGATTTCGATCAGGGCCAACTCATCGGAGCAGGCCAGCGCTTTCGTGAAATGTTGATGTTCGTTTTCGGCCAAACCGAGTTGCCGCAACAATTCGGATTGAGAAATGGTGCGTCGGTCGACCCGATCGGAAATCCGACGGTCCAGGTCGATCGGGCGTGGAATTTTCCCGGATCGCCAATCGAGAATCTCGTCGTAATGACGATAAAACTCAGGATTCTTCGTGGCGCAAAACGCCCTTGCATAGCGGGTCAGGTCGCGGGAGGTGATTCGAAATTCCTCGGCGACCAGATTGATCACGTAATTGGTTTCTTCGACGTTGATGATCTGATCGGCGTATCGTTTTTGCAGCCAGGCAAGCCCGACCTGGCCTGCAAGGAACAGGCCGAAAATCACGACGATGATCCCAAATCGGACACGAAGGCTGTTGTTGGGCATAAGACGAGATTGTACCGAAACGGGATCAAAAACGAACAATAAACAAAGCGACGTACGGAATTGTACAGTATCAGGTCATGAGCGTCGATAACCCGGTTGCAATTCGTGCCAACCGGTCCAGACCGTTGACAAGTTTCACGGAAAGGAGCGAACCTTGAGGGGGGCATCGTAGAAAAGCAAGACACGAACAGGTTGCGTCCTTTTTTCACGCAAGGAGGTTGTCATGTCCGCTCCCGCTCCCCTCAAGAGAACTGCAAAGTAAAAACGACGAACAAAGGGTGGGATTTAACGTAGCAAAGCTTGGCGGCCCTGAGTCATGAGACGCAATCGCTTCAGAATACGTAAAACAAGGAGGTTTTTCCATGATTCCGCTCCCAACGCTCAGGCTTCGCTTTTTCAAACCCTTGCAAACGCCTTTTACAAAATCTCCGACCCCCGCGATCCCAGAGGCGTGGTTGGCACTGACGAACGCGGCGATTTCGGTGCTTCGTTTGGCGCAAAATCCTGCCGAGCCGTTGCCCCAGGCGGCGGAAAACTTTCACTATTCCTCCAGAAAAGCCCTGCAGATTTTCGGCTTTATAGACGAGGCAATAAAATGTGACCCGTTGTCTCTTTCACAATTTGACATGGGGCCGCGGCATTTTGAATTCCGCTGCGCTTCATACAAAATATCGCTCCGTTCATTTTTTATCGCCGGCACAATAACAGATTTTAAACTTTGCAGTTCTCTTGCTCGATTCGGCACGAGGATTGCGGAATCCGGTATTTCGCGCAGAGACGTGGGTCGCGGAGTTTTTCAATAAGGAACCGTATCGAAATAACCTTTACTATTGCACAAAAAATCGAATATTTTTATTGTCTGTTTTTTTAACACGGAACACACGGAAAGACGGAAAGCACGGGATTCTTACATTTCCGTCTGTTCCGTTATTCCGCGTATTCCGTGGTTAACAAACAATCTTTCCCTGCGCTCTCCGCGTCTCCGCGTGCTTGTACTTTGCGAAGTCAAAAAATTCGACTTTTCTCATTTCCCATTTTTTCGAGCCTGAATCGGTAAGTGCTTGACATTCGGCAAGTTAGCAGCCCAACGAGGCTGCGGACCAAATGGGGCCGAAGGCTTCCCGCAATACCGCGTACGGTATAACAATGACTTTACAATCCTCGTGCAATTCAAACCAACAAATTTCGCCGGAATCGACCGCTCCGCTTGTGTTTGCCGCGGCCGTCGTTTACAATTCCTAGGGTCGTTCGGCGCCCGTCCGTCCGCAGGTTGGGCGGCGAGGGTGACTTCGATCATGATAATTTTGTTCGAGCAAGACTGTTTTATGTCCCAGGAATTCGACAACGAAGATTTCGAGGAGCAGGACGAAGAAATTTCGAGCCTGTACTTGGAAATTCTCGACGAACAGGAAAATATTCCGGTCGACCAGAAACGGATTCGGGCCGTCGGCGAAAAAATTCTCGCCGATGCGGGGATCGTGTACGGCCGCGTCGGGATCGTGCTGGTCGATAACGACACGATTCACAAACTCAACAACGATTTTCTCAAGCATGATTATCCGACCGATGTGATCAGTTTTCAGGTCGAATCCGACCCGGAAACCGGATTGCTCGAAGGGGAAGTGATCGTGAGCGTTGAAATGGCCCGGGATCGCGGTCCGGAATTCGGCTGGGGAACCGACGAAGAAGTACTGCTGTACGTGATACACGGTCTTCTGCATTTGGTCGGATTCGACGACACCGTTTCGGGCGAACGAACGACGATGCGGGCAAAAGAACGCGAATACCTGCGATTTCTCGGAATCGAACCGACCGATCTGGGGTTTGAAGAAGACACGGAAGAGACCGCCGAAGAGGAGCCCGAGCCGCCGCCGCAATCGGAAAAGCCGACCGACCGTTTTTTACGCTTTTTCGACGACACCGCCGAACGGAATTAGCCGACCGTTGTGCGGGGCGAAATTTTTGAACTGACTTTTCCCAAATAGGAATTGATAAGGATTAGTACAAAGTCGTGAAAATAGCCTTCGCCAAAAACACGACGTCATTTCGACTGGAGCAACGCGTAAGGAGAAATCTCACCCTCGCGTGAGGGCCGGAATCCCAGCCTTTTCGGCGAGGGTGAGATTTCTCGCCCCGCTCGAAATGACACGGTTTTGTATTTTTTTCACGAACCCCAATTCGACGAATTTGTACTATCAACCCGGTCGTGTACCGATTATTTCAAAATTCTAAAACATGCTGGACCGAAAATACATTCTTGAAAACGCGGACGCCGTCAAAACCAACTGCCGCAACCGGGGCGTCGCGGTCGATGTCGAGGCTTTCCTCCGATTGGAACTCGCCCGAAAGGAGAAGCTCGCCCAGGTCGAACGGCTCAACGCCGAAGCGAACGCCGTTTCCAAATCGATCGGGCAAATGAAAACGCCCGAAGACAAGGACGCGAAAAAGGAAGAGGGGCGGCTCTTCCGCGAACAAAAAAACACCGCCCAATCGGAATTGGAAACCATTGAAAAGGAATTGGACGCGATACACCGTTCGATCCCGAACATGTCGCACCCCGAAGCCCCGATCGGCGCCGACGACCAAGCGAACCTAAGGCGTTTTCTCGGCAAGACGCCGGTCCCGACGTTTGATTTCAAGCCGCTCGATCATGTTCAAATCGCCGAAAAACTCGATTTGATCGATTTCGAGGCCGGAGCGAGGGTCGCGGGAGCGGGCTTTTATTTTCTCAAAAACGAAGCCGTTCTGTTGGAACTCGCCCTGCAGCGATATGCCGTCGAAATCCTGATGCAGGCCGGGTTCGTGCCGACGACGACACCGGACCTCGCCCGCAACGAGGTCTTGCAGGGAACCGGCTACATTCCGCGCGGCCCGGAAACGCAGATTTACAGTATCGACGGGACCGATCTGAGTCTGGTCGCGACGGCCGAAATCCCCTTGGGCGGGCTGCTCGCCGGAGAGGTGGTCGAAGCGGAAAAGCTCCCGCTCCGGCTTTGCGGAATCTCGCACTGTTTCCGGACCGAAGCCGGTGCCGCCGGCAAAGCGTCTCGCGGGCTGTATCGGGTACACCAGTTTACCAAAGTCGAGATGTTCGCCTTTACCCTGCCGGATCAAAGCGATGCGATGCACCAGGAAATGCTCGATTTGGAGTGCAAGATTTTCGACGGGCTCGGCATTCCGTACCAGGTCGTCGATACGGCGACGGGCGATCTCGGCGGGCCGGCTTACCGCAAATTCGATCTCGAAGCCTGGATGCCGGGTCGGGGAGACGGCGGGGAATACGGGGAGGTA
>JAVBSX010000135.1:0-3079 GCA_031556455.1 Thermoguttaceae bacterium | reverse complement strand
CCGGTGCCCGCCGACACGTTGTATGACAGAATCGTCGCCGAGCTGAATCGGGATTCCGAAGAGAACCCGGGTGCCGGTTTGTTTCGGGCGAGAAAAAAAATCGAAATGTTTCTTGCTCTCTATCCGAACGACCCTCGCCGGGAAAAGATCGCACAATACGACGAGGATTTGAAGCTTTCCCGGCTGCAGCGGGATTTCGAGCGTCTGGTCAATCAAATGGCCGACACGAGCGGCCTCCAACCGGTCGAGAGAGCCTACGTCGAAGCGCTCAACCTCTCGCGTTCGCAGCCGGAACAGGCGGTTGAAAAATTTCAGGCGATCATCGACCTTTTCGGCTACGATTCCAAACCGTCTCAAATTCGGCTTGAAGAAGGGAAAGGGGGCGGAAAATCACTCCGCGAACAGCTCAGAACCGGCAGCCGCAACGATCTATGCGTCGAACTGGCCCGACGCCGTTTGGAAACGATCCGTTCGAACCTGAAATTATCACTCCAGGATCAAAAAGACTTGTTGAAAAAACGTCTGGATAACGCCGCCGAATTGGAATCGACCGATCCTGAAAAAGCCAAGGCGATTCGCCAAGCGGTCATTGAACTGTACCGGGGAAGACCTTGGGCGGAAGATTTCGTCGAAGCGGCCCGAGAACAACTCCGGGAAGAAACGGAATAGCACCTCGCCGTTTAGCCGAGCGGCGCAGACGCCGGGGCAATGAGCGCTATTCGACCGGATTGCCGCTTGTCTTTCCAAAAATCGTAGGCTTGCCGTTTTGGAAAATCAACCGGCCTTCGTTGTTCAGGTTGAAAATTTCGTGCGGCCCTTCGCCGATCACGGTGATGCAACTCTTTTTGTCGATGTTGATTTCCTGAAAACGCGAAAGGCCGGCAACGGTTCCTCGAAACCCTTTGACGTTGAGCGTGTTGCCGTCCGTTTTCCAGCTTGAAAGATTGTTGCCGTACAGCGTGATCGTTGTCAAATCGGGCGAACCGGAAAGCGTGATCGTGTTCCCTTCGGCCCGCCCGCTCTCCGGCTTATAAACGAAGCCGGCGTACACCGCGTTCTCGCGGCTCTTGATCGTCCCGCCGGAAATCACGATCGCGTTGCCGTCGGCCGCGCCGCCGTAAGCCCGGCCGCCGTACACGGTTCCCCGGATCGTCCCGCCGGAAATTTCAAGCGAGTTCCGATTGGCCGAGCCGTCCGAATCCAGAATAAAGCCGCCCGAGACGTTGCCGCCGATTTCCGCGTTGCCGGAAACGGACACCGCGTTTTCGAGGACCGAACTCGTCTTTTCCCCGGGCGTTTCGTTTTCACTTTTAACCGATTGAGAGGACGAACCGCTCGCGAAATGAGCGAAGCCGCCGGCAACGCCCATGCCGATCGTTCCGCCGGAAATGCGGACGCTGTTTTTTCGTGCGATTCCGACGCCGCTCACCCCGCCGCCGTTGACGAAACCCGAGAGTGTCCCGCCGCGAATCTCGACCCGGTTGCCTGTCGCGCTGCCGTCGGCGTCGGCATCACCGCCGTACACGTCGCCGACGATCCGGCCGCCGGTGATCGTTACGGAATTGTCGTTCAAATCGCCGTCTTGCGTTTGACCGCCGCAAAGTTTGCCGATCGCGGCATCGGCGGTGATCCCGTCGGAGAAAACGACCTCGTTCGCATTGACATCCCCTTTGAGCGAACAACCGCCGAAGGCGAAACGAACGACATGCCCGTTTTGGATCGTCAATGTGTTCTTCTCGCTCGTCCCGGTTCGGGCGAACCCGCCGAACGCCGAGTCGGGGTCGGCCGTCTTTTCACCGGGAATGTAATCGACCCGAACCGCGTTGCCGCTCGCGAGGGGGGCCTCAAGGGTACCCGGGTACAGGGATTGCCCGTTTTCGAGCGGATCGCGTTGCAGCGGCGTTTTCGGATAGAATATCTCCGCACCCAAACCGAGAGAGGCGAAAAACGTGAGAACGACGGTCGGTAAAATCAATCTCATAGGAAAACAAATCGCAAACAACGAGCCGGGACCTGCGGTCCCGACTGCATCGCTCACGAAAAAAGAGGACAAATCGAATTTGTGACAGTCGGGGGCACAGCCCCCGGCTCGTCGTACAAAGGAATCAAGGCAACTTGACGCGGAAGAAAATCATGTAAAGCGCCGGGACGATCAACAGTGTCAGGCCGGTCGCGAAAATGAGGCCGAACATGATCGCCGCGGCCATTGAATTGAACAACGGGTCGCGCAAAAGCGGGATCATCCCGACGACGACGGTCATTGCCGCGACGGTAACGGGCCGCATCCTCTCGACCGAAGCGGCGACGATCGCTTCGTAGGGAGATTCCCCTTTCGCCATTTCAACGTCGATCTGGCTCATCAGCACGACGCCGTTGCGAACGCTCATCCCGAGGAGCGACATCGCCCCGACCAACGCCATAAACCCGAACGGCAGACCGGTGACCAACAAACCGACCGTGATCCCGATCAGCAGCAGCGGGAACGTGCAGAGGATGATCAGCGGCTGCCGCAGGGAATTGAACAGGGCGACGACGATCACCGACATCAGGACCAGTGCGATCGGCAGTTGGCCCAAAAGCGTCTGTTCGGCTTCCATTGATTTTTCCTGTTGCCCGCCCCATTCCATTTCGTAGCCGGGAGGAAGCTCGATCCCTTCAATGTCTTTTTGCACCATCGCGAAAAGATCGTTCCAGGCGATATCGTCCTCGGGGTTGCAGCCGATCGTGATCGTCGCGACGCCGTCCCGGCGTCGGATTTGCGACGGTTGCCATTGAAGTTTCCCTTCGGAAATCACATGGGCCAGCGGTACGGAATACGTCGAAAGCCCCCAGACGGGAATATTTTCGATGTTCGTCAAATCGTTCCGTTCCTCGGGCGTGCCGCGCAGACGGATCGGGATAAGGTTGTCCCCGTCGTTGTAAATCGCGGCCGGAATCCCGAGCGTCGCCCAACGCAAGGCAATATTCATATCGCTGCGGCTGATTCGCGTCCGTATCCCCTTGGTTTGCGAATAAAGCGGCGTCCAGACCAGCGTGTGTTCCTTCCAATCATCGACGATGTCCTTCGCTTTCGGCTGGG
>JAVBSX010000128.1:0-2957 GCA_031556455.1 Thermoguttaceae bacterium | reverse complement strand
CGTGGGAGGATCGGCTTGAGAAAATCGCGAGTACATTGACGATCGACCCGTTCGATTTGCAAACGCTCCGGGCGGAGTAGGCAGGACGATTGCAAAGTCGAAATTTCAGAAAAAATTTCGAATCGGACAGCAGCCGGAAGCGTCAGCGCCCGGTTATCCAATGCGGAAATTCAGGGCGAACCCGGCGCTGACGCTTCGGGCTGCTGTTTGCCGCATTCGACTTTGCAATCCTCGTCGCGGAGTAGGGCGGGAGATTGCGTTTTTCGGGATTCGCTGTACAATCGCGGCAATATTTTTTGACCATTTCGATTTTCTCCTTGCCGCATGTCGCTCAATCCCGCTCAAAACGCCGCCGTCGAAACGCTCCGGGGACCACTCCTCGTTTTGGCCGGGGCGGGGACCGGCAAAACCCGCGTCGTCACATTTCGAATCGCCCGGCTGATCCGGAGCGGCACTCGGCCGAGCCGCATTCTCGCCGTTACGTTTACGAACAAGGCGGCCAAAGAGATGCAGTCGCGTATCACCGAACTCCTCGCGAAAACCAAAACGGGCCAATCGAAGGACAAGCCGGAGATTTCGACCTTTCATTCCCTTTGCGTCCGGATTTTGCGGCGGCACATTCATCATCTCGGATACCCGAACCAGTTCGCGATTTATGATCGCGGCGACCAGGAATCGATCGCCCGGCAGGTTCTCCGGGAAGTCCGGATTTCCGATTCGGCCTTGAAGCCGGGCGATTTGCTTTGGAAAATCAGTTCCTGGAAATGTGCCGCCGTCCGGCCCGAGCAGGCGGCGGCCGATGCCTGGAACGCGAAAGATCACCTCGC
Organism: Thermoguttaceae bacterium; assembly: GCA_031556455.1. Classification (GTDB taxonomy): domain Bacteria; phylum Planctomycetota; class Planctomycetia; order Pirellulales; family Thermoguttaceae; genus JAVBSX01. Next base: position 2,130 of record JAVBSX010000128.1, on the reverse strand, counting down.
CGCCCTCGGTTACGGTCGTTACCAAAACACCCTCAAAACCCTCGGAGCGGTCGATTTCGACGACCTGCTTCTCTGTACCGAGGATCTGTTCGCCCAATTTCCCGAGGTGCTCGCCAAGGAGGCGGCCCGATTCGATCATCTTTTGGTCGACGAGTACCAGGATACGAACATGAGCCAATACCGGATCGTCAAAGGCTTGGCCTTGAAGCATCGCAACCTTTGCGTGGTCGGCGACGACGACCAGGCGATTTACGGTTGGCGGGGCGCGGAAGTAACCCACATTCTTAATTTTCAAAAGGATTGGCCCGACGCGAAGGTCGTCCGGTTGGAGGCGAATTACCGAAGCACTTCGCAAATCATCGATTGGGCCAACCGGATCATCGTTTTCAACAAGCAGCGGCACCCGAAAAAGCTGCACTGCACGGTTTCGGGAGAACCGCCGCGCATCCTGCAGTTTCAAGACGGCGAGACCGAGGCGAAATCGGTCGTCGAGCAGATCAAAAGCCGGATCGCCGAAACGGCCCGGCAGCCGCGCGATTTCGCGATCCTGTTCCGAACGAACGAGCAGACCCGGGCGTTCGAAATCGAGATGCAGCTTGCGAAGCTCCCTTACGTTTTGATCGGGGGGCAGTCGTTTTTCGATAAGAAAGAGGTTCGGGACGTTCTCGCCTATCTTCGGGCCGTGCAGCGACCGCAGGACGAGGTTTCCCTGCTTCGGATCATCAACACTCCGCCGCGCGGAATCGGGCAGAACAGCATTCAGAAACTGACGCAGACCGCCGTTTCGCAAGGCCGGCCGATTTGGGAGACCCTTTGCAACGATGCTTCGGCCTCGGAATCGTTTCCGGTTAAAACCCGGGAGTCGCTCCAAAATTTCCGACATCTGTTCGAACGGCTCTCGGCGATGTTCCGCAACGAATTCAGCGTCGGGAACCTGAAGGAATTTTTGGCGATGATCGACTACCAAAACGAAATCAACCGGCTGTACCAGAAACCGGAAGAGCGGAATTCCCGTTGGGAATCGGTCGGGGAAGTGGTTAACGCCGCAGCCGTCTACATCAAGGACAAGGAAGAATCCGGAGAAAAGGGCAAGCCGAACCTTCGCGAATTTTTGGACAGCATGTCGCTCGACGGGCCGGAAATCGGGGCCGACAACAAAAAGGAATTGCAACGCAACGCCGTCGTTTTAATGACCCTGCACGCCGCCAAAGGGCTGGAATTCAAGGAAGTGTACATGGTCGGACTTGAAGAGGGAACTTTGCCGCATCACCGGAGCGTCGGCTCGGACGACGTTCTCGCCGTCGATGAGGAACGCCGCCTGTGTTATGTCGGGATCACGCGGGCGCAGCGGCGGTTGACGTTGACCTTGGCTCTCTCGCGAATGAAATGGGGCAAGATGCGACCGACGATCCCGAGCCGGTTCCTTTACGAAATCACGGGCCAAGCCGAAAACCCGAATTACCAACGGGCGATTCGGGGGGAAGAGAGGGTGCAAAAGAAAGAGGACAAAGGACAGAGGACGGAGGACAGAAAGCGGACTTGAGCGCGACATCTTACGGTTGGTCAATCTTTCGGCCGGTGCGCCGCTTTTTTCATTTCTTGTATGGTTCTGATCAAAAAACAAGGGGCACCCGACAAGCGCGACCTTGTGTGGTGATTGGCGAGGATTTCCAACACACAAACATTTCCCAGTTCTTCTCCAACACCAATACTGATCTTTACAAAAAATTTCGGATAGGGGCAGCAGCCGGAAGCGTCAGCGCCCGGTTTTCCAAAACGAAAACGAGAGGCTAATCCGGCGCTGACGCTTCGGGCTGCTGTTTGCCGTGTTCGATTTTTTGTGTAAAGATCAATAATATCGTTCGATCGGGATGATTGTATGAAATATAGCAGGCAAATGACCATTATTCTTGCGTTTTCTTTCAATTTGCATGCTGCGAATGATCATTTATCTGAAAACAAAAGGGATAATAACGAAGATAGACAAAATGTCCGCTTCAGGAATAATTTGCCGGTTGTATGGTTCTTTCCGTTTTGCACAATTCTTTGGAATCGATCGCGCGGCTCGGGATCCAAAAGAGCACGGCTGGGCTTGCGCGCACGCTCGAACGCTTGGCAACCGGAAAGAAG
>JAVBSX010000248.1:0-3017 GCA_031556455.1 Thermoguttaceae bacterium | reverse complement strand
GGCACGGCGATGCTCTGTTTTCAAGAGCGATTCATTTTCATATTGGAAGTGATTTTCTCCGGCTTTCATTCGACCGTTCCCTTGGAATGGCTCGAATGATTCTTTGTCGCGAGTGTCTCGAAAATTGCGCTACTTGCCGTTTGCAGGCGGACAGGGCGATTGCAAAGTCGTTGGATTTGGCGGCATGCAAAAAAACAAGGCGGTCATTTCGACCAAAGCGTAGCGCAGGGAGAAATCTCACCCTCGCGCGAGGGCCGGAATTTCGGCTTTTTCGGCGAGGGTGAGATTTCTCGCTTTGCTCGAAATGACGTTTCGGCTGTCGAAGGTTAATTGAGAATCGCCATATCGGTGCAATATTTCCAACTTTACAATCCTCGTGATCGACCGAACCGGCTCCTTTGAAAAATCGGGGGATTAGGGTATATTCAATCTTTTCCTCGAAGATCGATTTTCCCTTCTTTTGTCTCCCCCAAAAAATCATGTCGCAAATATATCGTTTGTCTCTGGGACTGTTTTTCTGTTTCAATCTCTGTCTCGTCGTCGCCCAAGCCGCCGAAAAGCCGATTCCACTGATCGATGATACGACCTTTCAACGAGGGTTTTGGGTGATCGCCCCCGACCAGCCGACCCGGGTCGTACAGGGGAAGTTGGTCCCGTTTGCCGGGGAAAAACAGCCTGAGCCGCTTTGGGATGTCGACCAGTGGTCGAGCCGTTTCAGCCTGATCGACGCGAAGCGGGAAGAGCAGCCCGACGGTTCCGTTCGGTTCGCCGATGCCGCGAAAGCGGTCGTCTTCTTTCCTGATCGGACGCGGGAACCGGCGGACTCCTGGGAAAAAAACCGACGGCCGGACATGAGAATGGAGTTGCGCGGCATCGTCGAGTACCAAAACGATTTCCCGAAGCCGGGCAGCGCTTGGCCGCACCTTCTTTTGGAAAGGCAATTTATTGAAAAGCCGCGGCTTAGCGATTTGGAATCGGTCCGGTTCCGGATTCGTTTTCGGATCGCGGAGCAGAAAAAGATCGACCGCGAAGGTTGGAACGACGCGCTGCACACGGCCCAGTTTCAGTGTTATTTGACGATCAATAATCTCAACGAAAAAAGTCCGGGTTACGGCGATTACCTCTGGTTCGGCGTTCCGATGTACGATGCCCGATACCGGCATACTCCGGAATACAAAGCGCTCGATTTTTCGACGGAGGAAAAGCAAGGAACCGGAAAGTTTATCTGTAACCCGGCGGGCAAGGAGTATTTTCAGGAAAGCGCGCTCGACGGGAATTGGATCACGGTCGATCGGGACATTTTGCCGCTTTTGAGGGACGCGGTTGAATCCGCCTGGGAACGGGGGTATCTCCCGGCCTCGAAAAACCTCGCCGATTACGGGCTCGGATGTATGAATATCGGTTGGGAAGTGCCCGGAGCGATCGACGTCGCCGCCGAGTTCGCCGATTTTTTAATCGAGGTCCAGCGGAAAGATTGAGAATTGTGTGTGCCGGGGTACCGGCTAAATGGGGGTGGGAGCGGATTACTGCGATGTTCTTGACGATTGAAATCTGCTCGACGGATCCGGCCTCCAACCTGGCGTTGGAAGAATTTTTGCTCGTCCGGCGCGAGGAAAATTTTGTTTGGTTTTGGCAAAACGAGCCGACGGTGGTTCTTGGTCGCAACCAGTGCGCGGAATCCGAGATCAACCGCGAGTCGCTCGAACGACATGCAATTCGACTCGTTCGCCGAATTTCCGGCGGCGGGGCCGTGTACCACGATTCGGGGAATTTGAATTTTTCCTTTTTGACCGGGGATACGTCCGTCGGATTCGATTTCGCGAGGTTTACACGACCGCTGGTTCGGACCTTGCGGCGGCTGGGGCTTCCGGCGGAGGATAATGGCAGAAACGACGTCCTCGTCGCGGGGAAAAAAATTTCCGGCAACGCCCAATACAAGCAGCGGGGGCGGGTTTTGCATCACGGGACGATTTTGTTCGAGAGCGAACTGGGCCGGTTGGCCGAAGTGCTCCGGGTCTCTCCGCAAAAATACGCCTTGAAAAAATCGGTCCCCTCCGTTCGTTCCCGGGTCGGCAACATCGCCGATTTTCTGAGCGAAAAAATGACGATCGAAGAGTTTCAGGAAGAACTTTGGAAAGACATTCGCTCGGAATATCCCGTCGCCTTGAAAACGTTATCCGAGGACGAAATTCGCGAAATCGAAACCTTGCGGGACGAGAAATACCGTTCGCGGCGTTGGAACGAGGGGGATTTTTCGCTCGGCGAGACAATCGGCGGCGGCCCGCGGCGGTTCGATTGGGGGACGTTGGAAGTTCGCCTGCAAGTGAGCGGCGGGATCATTCGGGACTGCGGTTTTTACGGGGATTTCTTTTCGCCGGAAAGCCCGGAGCTGCTGCGAGAGCGGTTGCTCGGTATTCCCTTCGAGCACAACGTGCTTGAGGAGCGTTTGGACGAGGCAACGATTCGCCGGGTTTTTCCCGAGCTGTCGAAACAACGATTTCTGGAAATTCTTTTGGACGAAGATTGATAACGCGGAGATGTCTCAAGCGCGGAGTACCGGCTAAATGGGGGAATCCCCTGTATTTTTGAGAAAAAAAACGACATGTTGGAAAAACAGCCCCGTCCTTTCGTTTCCGATCTTTCTTTTCAAAAAGTCCGATCCGCCTACGAAACGGCCCGCGACGTTTTGCTCGAACGGCGAGGTGCGAGCGGGCATTGGACCGGTCGACTTTCGGATTCGGCGCTTTCGACGGCGACGGCGGTCAGCGCCCTGTCGATTTATTGGAAAAATCGGACGGACCGCAACGAGCTGCTTCCGGCCGATTTCGCCGACATCCCTCTCCGGATCAAGGCGGGAGCCGATTGGTTGATCGCCGATCAAAACCAGGACGGCGGCTGGGGGGACACCCCGGAAAGCCCGTCCAATCCCTCGACGACGTTGCTTGTCAAATGTGCGATCCTGCTCTCGAAAACGGTCGAGGGGGCGAATTTCGAGGAAGAAGAAAGCTTCCCTCTTC
>JAVBSX010000065.1:0-3528 GCA_031556455.1 Thermoguttaceae bacterium | reverse complement strand
AAGGGTTAATTTGTCTTGCTCGCACCGGACCTTGACGACCCGGCTGACCGCTCGGGCCGCTCGTTGTTCGGCTCCCTTGAGCGCCCAGTTCTTCTGTTTGTTTTGAGTTTCTCCCCCGAACACTTTCGAAAAGGACGGCATCCCCGGACCGCTGGGGGCCGCGTCCGGATCGCCGGAACTCGAAGCGGAACCGGAAGTACCGGGCTGTCCGGCGTTTTGTCGATTTTTCGTGTTCGCGGCGAACTTCGCTTCGGCCGTTCCGTTGTCTGAGGTTCCTGTTTGAGCGTTTTCGGACGAGCCCCCGATTTCCCCTTGCCGGGATTCCGAACCGGCGACTCCCTGCGGCAGCCCTCCTTGGGCCGTCGCTCCCTGTTGCAGGGTATAAGGATCCTGGTATTCCGATTGTCCGAATTCGTCCGTCCGCGTTCCGTTCCCAACGACCGAAGGGCTCCCGGCCGCGAACCCCGCCCCGAAAGTCCCCTGCTCCCCTTGCTCCGCACCGGGCTGCCCGAAACGACCGGTCCCGGCCAAACCGCTCCCGGCCAAACCGTTCCCGCCCGAAGCCGTGCCGCTGCCGCCTTGGGCGACGCTCTGTCCGACTCCTTGTCCGATCCCAGGTCCTGCCCCTTGACCGGAAATCTGCCCGCTCCCCTGTCCGGCGCCCTGCATTCCGCGGATCGAATCCGGCAGGCCGCCGCTGCTGCCGCGACCGATTTGCTCGACGCCGCCGCGGGAACTGGCCCGGTATTGCCGTTTCGGACCGCCGGCCGCGAGCACGGACTCGACGTAGGCCCCTTGCCGGCTCCGGGCGATCTCGATTTGCGAACCAAGCCGCTGCCGGAGCTCTTCGCTCGGTTGCGGGAATTCGAGGTTCCAACCTTCTTCCAAAAGTTCGTACCCGAAATCCTCTTTCCAGGAACCGAGCGAGGCCCGGGCCGCCTCATAGGCGTAAATGCCGCTCGGACGGACCAAAAAAAGCGGATACGGCTCGGTGTCCCTTGCCAATTGCTGCGTTTCGACAAAATACTGCCGTACCGTTCGGACGGCCATTTCCATAGGATTATCCCGCCGGTCGGGCGTCAGGAAATCCCGGGAGTTGAGCACGACGCCTTCCGGTTGGATCACGACCGAATCGCTCCGGCACTCGATATAAATCGGTCGACGAAACGTTCCGTTCGGCCCCCGATACGGAACGATCGCGTAAGATCGTTCCTTTTTCGCCTGTTCGTCCTGCAATGTCCGCAATTCGTCTTCCGCTTTCTGTTTTTCGTCCAGTTTTTCCTGGAGCCGCCTTTGCAATTGCTGAAGGTCGCCGGCCGGTTGTTGATTCTTTTCGGCCAAGGCCTGCATCGTCTTGGTCATTTTGTTGACATCCTGCACCAGTTTTTCGATGCTGTCGTCCAACACGCCGACCCGGGCGCGGATTTCGTTGAGCTGTTCGGCGGTTTTTTCCTTGGAAGTTTGCATTTCTTCCGTCAGCCAATCGTAATTGCTCGATTCTTCCCGGAGTTTTTCCAACACCTCTTCGTCTTTCGCCGATTCGGGAAGGTCGAAACCGGCCAAATCGAATCGATTTTGCACCGTTGCGGCCGGGGCTTGGACGGCGGCACTGAGGCGCATATTTCTCGCGATCACGACCAGGAGCAAAATCAACACCCCCATCGTACAGATTAGGACCGCGAGAAACGGGAACAGCGAGACTTTCGCCGCTTGAGCGGAGCCTCCCCTTCTCCGAAACGTTAATGCCCGGCTCATGCGGCTTGCCCTTTCCCCCGGTTACGCTGCAACTGAACCGCCGGCATTTCAGCCGGTCCGGACATGTTTTTGGTATTAAGCAAATGAATCGCGGCCGCGAGACTGTCGAGAATGTCGCCGAAATTCTTGCTTTCCCCGAGCGCGGCGAGGTTTTGGTTGAGTCGATCCTCCAACCTCGCCAACTGCCCGGTCGCGTCGATCACGTTCCGGAACACATCGACCTGCCGGGCGACGTGATCCTGCAAAACCGAGATCCCCTTGAGGTTTTCCCGCATCGATTCGTTCAAGGCGAGCATGGTCGTTTCGGTCCGCTTCAAGAGATGCTCTTCCGAGCGGCCCAGGGCGGCGGCATGTTGTTCGATATTTTCCCGGAGCACGACGGTGAGCGCCGACTTTAAGTTGACGGCGCTCTCCGCTGTCAATTTGGAGTAACGGCTGTTGGCCAATTCGATCGACTGGTCCCAAACGGCCGTCTGCTTTTCGATCAATTCTTCTATCGAGCCGACGACCGATTCGAGCATTTTTCGGACGGCGAGCACCTGGGAATTGTCGACCGCCGGGCCTTGAAGCTCGAACCGGCCCCGTAATTCCTCATCGACGAGACGGTCCAGTTTCCAAAGGACCTGGTTTTCCTGCTTGGAAATCGCGAATTTGCTGAAATACAGCACAATGCTGAACGCGAGCGCGATCGCCGTCGTATCGAATGCGACCGTGAGGCCGTCCATTACCAGGGGGAGGGAGGTTTCGAGTTCCTCGGGAACGAGATTGCCCATCGCGAGGGCGATCCCGACGACGGTGCCCAAAAAGCCGAGAATCGGAATCGCCCAGATAATCAATTGGACGAAACCGTAATCGGATTCGGCCTGCATCGCGTCGTCGTCGGCCAAAAACCGGAGTTCCTGGTCGAGCTGCTCCGCCGATTCGCATTGCCGGACATATTGGACCGCCCGGTGCATGCGTTTGGAGTAAACGGATTCCCCTTGCTTTGCAACCCATTGGCCGATCAATTTTAAATACGACTCGCAAGCGCGGGTATCGACCCGCTGCTCCCGGATGCCGGGCAGGATCGGTCCCGACTCGACGGCCGCGCGTTGGCGGAGCACATCGAAAAATTTCAGCAGCAGGGCCGCGATCCCGACGAAAAACATCCCCGTTTCGATGTATTCGACGGGGTGCATCGCGAGATACCGCTTGAGGGTGTCGCTTCGAATAATCCCCTGATCCAAAAACGTATAGAAGATGAATGTGATTAAACATCCCCAGAGGAGAGGAGATTTGGCGATGCGCTGAATCATGGTTTTCAAGGGAATGCTCCCGAATTAAAACAAAGAAAAAGAGAAACAGCGCGGATAGTACGAAAAAACCCGCAATTCGTCCAGCCGGATTTTTTCAATCATCGGCAAAATTCGCGAAAATTAGGCAAACACCGGTTTTCTACAAACGCCCCAGACTACGCAATTATCCGTTTGATCGAGACCTGAAATCATCCCTGATTTTATTGTTATTGCATTTGAAGTTTCCCATCTTTCGCAACCGAAAAACTGACGGGCACTCGGTCCTACAACCGTTAGAGTTTGCCAAATATTCTCTCACTCGGCAAAGAAAATAAAAAGAATCTCGAAAGGTTTTTCCGCAACAATGCCGATCAATGGGTTATCGCAAGGGATTGCGAAGAAAACAAAAAAGAGTGAGCGACCGACAGGAAAAAAGTCGCTCAAACAATATATCCCAGGGGGGGAATAGTCCGTGGCGACGATCACATCGTTGCCCGGA
>JAVBSX010000156.1:0-4746 GCA_031556455.1 Thermoguttaceae bacterium | reverse complement strand
GAAATGTCGACCGGCTCCTGTTCCCCGGGATGCAGCACCGTCAGTTCGACGGCGGTTCCGCGAATTCTTTTCGAGATTTCGAGCGGCGATAAGTCCTTGGTTTCTTCGCCGTCGACTTTGAGGACGACATCGCCCGCTTGGATGCCCGCCTTCTCGGCCGGGGAATCGATAATCGGGAACAAAATCTTGAAGGTCCCCTCTTCGGCGGTCGAATCGAACCGGACGCCGATCCCCTCGACCCGCGAATCGAGCAGATCGCGATGCTCTTGCTCCAGGCTCGGGGGAACGTACTCCGAATAGACGTCCCCCAGCTCGTCCCCCATCTTTTCGAGCATGCCCCCCATCGCCCCTTCGAAAAGCAACTGCCCCGAAGGTCGGGCGAGCGCTTTCGCCTCGACCTGCCGCATCGTGTGCAGCAAAACCTGATCCCGGTAGGTCGTTCGCGTCGAACAATAGACGCAAAACAGTCCGCAAAGCACGATAATCCAAATATTTTTCGGAAGCATAAGTCGGTGGTCCGTTATTATTTGGACTGTCTAAGATGCGTTGCCTTGTTTATCAATTGAAGCCTGAAACCGCAGCAAGGCTGTAGGCTGTAGACTGTAGGGAACGGTTGGAATTCGGGCCCTACAGCCTACGGTCTATAGTCTACAGCCTTTACCCGAATTTCGATTTCGGTATCTTAGACAGTACAATTATTGATCTTCAAGAAAAAAATCGAACACGGCAAACAGCAGCCCGAAGCGTAAGCGCCGGGTTTGCCCCGTGCTCCTGCGTCAAAAACCGGTCGCTGACGCTTCCGGCTGTTGTTTCAGTGCTATGTTCGGATATTATAACGGATTTGCGTTTGGGGTAACGGCTCGCGCTTCTTTTTTGGTAACCGGCAGTTTTTGTGGGTCGCCCCTATTTCGAAATAAAAGCCGGAAAGGAGCCGTACTCGGCGTATTGACGGTATGTTGGCTCGATTTCGTCGAATGGTCCGTCAATGCGCTGCGCTCCTTTCCGGCTGTTATTCTTGGACGACGCTTCAAATTTTCCGACCGAAAATTATCCGGAAATTTCGGGAACTTCTCTTGTTTTTCGGGCCTCCTAAAGCTAAGCAGGACATTTTATGTTTTCCAAACATCCGATATAATCGGAAAATCAGGGAAAATCCCGACTTTCTCGGCGTTTTTTCCCGCCGAAACACTTCCCAAGGAAAAACCAGCCCGTTCGGAACACGTCAAATATGCTATTTTTGTCGAAGCGGTCAAGTCGATTTGTTTCGCTAGCCGATTCGTAAGACAAACGGCTCGACGGCAACAGCCTCATCCGGGCCGATCTTGGATCACCGGCTGAATCATCAAAAGCTCAAGCACATCATTTTGCACATCCTTCCTCATGTCGATTTTTGATTATCTCTTCGCGAATATCGGAAAAAAGAAAAATTCTCCCCAACGGCAAACCGGCAAACGGCCGCATTTCGAAGTGCTGGAGCAGCGGGAAATGCTCTCGATCAACGGCATTCTTTCCGAAGCGTACACGGATACGATCTCGACGGCCGGATCGACGGCGGCGATGTACCTCGATTTGAAATCGAGCCTCGGAACCAACAACTGGGTGACCGTCGGGCTGCAAGTCGATGCCGCGAGCAATTCCTCGCTTAACCCCTCGAAAATCGAGATCAAGTACCAGACGAGCGGTTCGAGTTCCTACACCACGCTCCCGAGCTGGGCGATTTTTACGCAATCGGACGGCGAGAAATCGAGTTCGATCATCTTTACGGTCCCGGCCGGAAACTATCAGGTCGTCATCGGCGGCGACAACAGCACGACCGGGGCGTTCAGCGTCAACGTGTTCGTCCCGGGCGGGACCAAGGATTCGCCCGACCAGATCGCCTCTAACACGTCGCTTTTGATTCAAGCCGGAATGCACCAGAATTCGACGAATTGGAGTCCGGGTTTGGAATCGGTTTACAAAACCCTGCTCGGCAAGAGTTACTCCTCCGACATTCTCGCGGCGAACTCCGATTGGGGAATTTCCGCCAACACCGGCGACAGTTTGCTCAACGCCCGGATTCTCGACGGAGCGGCCGCTTCCGGAAAGGTGACGGCCAAAATTACGAAGACGGAACCGGCCCAATCGCTCACCATTTCGGCGGCCTCGCTCACCGTTACGGAAAAATCGACGGCGTTCGGGACGGCGACCGCCGCGATCACGGTCAGCGGGGGGAGTTCGACGAGTTTGAAAGACTACACGACCGCGCTCTCTTCGACCTATACGATCAGCGGCGGGAGCGGAGCCGACCTTTCGGGGATTCAATTGCCGAGCCTGGTTTCCGGAACCGACTACAAGTTCGAGGACGGCAAATTTTATTTCAATCCGAACGGCAAGTTCAATTTCGTTCCCAAGGGAACCTCCGCGACGTTGACGTTGACCTACACGGTTACGGACAAGACGAACACGTCCCTCAAAGGGACGGGAACGATCACCGTCGTGATCACCGGGGCGAACGACACGCCGACGACCGACAAAACCGAAGCCGATTTGACGCCAGGTTCGACGGACAGTCCGGTCGATCTTTGGGCCGTCGCCTGGACCGACGATTCGGGCGAAACCCCGGTTACCTGCCCGGACACCTTCTCGCTCGTGATCGAAGGAAAAGAGATCAAACTCGGCTCGAAGGTGGTCGCGACGATCACCGATCCGGACGTCGGGGACACCTTCCAATTCGCGACGATCGGGTTCCCGGCGGGAACGGCCGTCGCCGACGGGACCAACGGTTGGCTGCTCAAAACCTCGGGCGATACGCCGAAAATCGTCGGACGGATCACACTCAGCTCCGACGGCAAAACGCTCATTTACAAAACCGAGGGGAACTCGACCGACAGCTTCTTCAAATCGTTGGAAAACGGAACCCTTTCGGAAAAATTGACCTTTACGTTTACGGTCAAGGACAATCGGGAGATCACAACGGATGTTTCCGGCGGCGATAAGAAGTCGGAATCGACGGCGGTCTCCGTTTCGTTCCAGGTCAAGGGAAAAACCGACGCCGAAGTCGACCTTTCGCTGACCGCGAGCGGCACCTCGAAGATCAAGCTCGCTTCGGACACCGCGACGGCCAAAACGGACATCCCGCTTTCGACCTTTTTCGCGATCAATCACGCTGCCGCCGAAAAGGTGCTGACCTACGAATATGTCGAATGGACGCTCAGCGGGGAGGGCTCGCCTGATATTCCCTCGGCCGTCGTTCAATCTTTAAAGGACGCGCTGATTCTTTCAGGAACCGACAAAGCCGACGGAAAAATCGTTTTCGACAGGGGGCAACTTTCCGCGGCCGCGATCCAATTCCTGGAAGGGCTCGATGAGGGAGAATTGATCGACATCTCGTTCAAAATCAAGGTGATCAATGTCGATCTTTCGACGGAAAGCGTTACATCGAATACGATTTATATCCAGTTCCAAAAGAGCACGTTGCTCGCCGTCGGCGAATCGACGGTTGAATTGGGCGCCGATGCGACCGATTGGGTGCAATCCGGGGAGCCGTCGCTGATTTCCGGCGGACTCGAACAGGAAAACAAATCTTTGTACAGTATCGCGATCGACAACGATTACGAAATGACCTATGAGGTTAGCGACGGCGAAGCCCACGAAAAACCGAATTTGGTCGCGGGAGAAGATTACAAATATGAGATTTTCGTTGCGAACACGGAAACCGGGCAATTGGGCATCCGGTTCTCTTTCAAGCCGAACGGAAAATTCGACTTCCTGAGCGAAGGGCAAACCGCGACGTTGACCTTCACGTTCCTGCTCAAAGACACGTTCAATCCCGAAATTTCGAAAACGGGTACCTTCGAGGTGCTCATCACGGGCAAGGACGCGGAGCCGGAACCGGAGGAAGAGGAATTGACCGTCTCGGGCGATCCGCTCCTCGTCAACACCTATTCGAGCGTCTCGGAGATGCCCGACCGGATCACGGTTTCCCCGACCTACGAGGTCAACGGCGCAGCGGCGAGCGGTTACACGTTCAGCGCCCAATCGATCGTTTCCGCGACATCGCAGGACGGGACGTATGCCGAAGACGCGAGCGGCCTTTTGATCGTCAACGCCGACGGGTCGATTGATGTCGATCGGCTCAAATTGGCGTCGTTGCACCAACAATTGGGGGAATCGGACCAGGATTTCCGTTATTACAAAATCACGCTCGCGGCGACAAAGGCCGGGTCGAGCGAACCGTTGACCGTCGAAGTTCCGCTCACGATCCGATACGTCCGGCCGCCGTCGGTTGAAACGACGACGACGATCGACGACGGGGAGCCGCTTGCGGCGAACGCCCCTTGGGAATTCGTGATCTCGCAAGCCTCGACCGTCGAAATGCAAATCACGGTCGGCGATTTGAACGATTACGAGCGGGCTTCGACCGATTGGTTCGAATTCTCGCAATCGATCACGGTCTCCAATTGGGAATGGAAAATCGGCGAGGAGGCGACGATCACGAAAACCCAGGCCAAGAACCTCGCCGGGACCGACGCCGAAATGCAAACCCTGATCGAAAACGTCGAACGCCTGATCAACGCGAAAGAATCGGCGTTCGATTATCTCTTCGAACAGGTGGGCGAAGACGATTCGAATGTTTGGTTGTTCCAAGTCGAAAAGTTCGCCGAGGCGGGGGAATACGATTTTATCGAATCGGGGAACCAGCTGACCCTGTATGCCGGCATCACCGTAATCGACAAGGATTTCGGCGGCAAAACGACCATTCCTATG
>JAVBSX010000198.1:0-21118 GCA_031556455.1 Thermoguttaceae bacterium | reverse complement strand
CGACGACTTGATTCAAAACAATTCCTCCATTGGCGTCTTTCAAATGCTCGGTTGCTTTGGTTCCAAGATGCCCTCGTTGGCAGCCTTCGAAACCGAAAGGGGCGTCCGTTCTGATATTTTCGTATGTTATCAATTCGTCGCCGATGCGCAAGACACAGCCGTGGCCCGTGTAGCCTCCGTCTTCTTTCGGAAAGGCGTCGGGCGATTCGGCGGTCGGCAAAAAAGTCGCGTCGGCGGCGATTGTTTCGGCGAGTTTCGTTTCCACGCCGTACACGAGCCGCTCTTCGGGAACCGGCGTCAAATAGGAATCCGGCGGATCGATCGAGGCGGCCAGGAAATGGAAACCCGTCTTGAATCCGGCATCCTTGAATTGCTTGACGGTGTCGACCAATTGCGGGAGCCCGCCGGGAAACGACTTCGTATTGACCTCGTAATGCCCCGGAGCCCGGGTCCAGGAATTTTGGAGGATCAGGATCCGGTCGAAGCCGCCCCGCTTCGCGATCGCCAGGGCGTCATCGAATTCCGAAACGTTGAAATTCGTCAGGAAGAAATAGGAACGCCGGACATCGGGCGAGAGCTTGTTCCAAACGCCGTAGAATCGGGAGGACGGCAAACCGGCCGCGACCTCGAAGTCCGGCATGATTTCGAGGAATCGGCCCGCCTCGCCAAGAAGAATGCCGAAGGCGCTGCCGTCCAAACCGTGCCGGGCGGCGGCGTCCGCTCGCAAGACCGTCGTGTTGCGCGACCACCAGGCGGATTGCGAGTCTTGAAAATCTTCAAGCAACACGATTTTTTCCGCCCCGTCTCGTCGGCAAACGGCTTCGATCCGTTCGATTCGGCATTCGACCGTTTTGTTCGCGGGCAGTCCGTTATAATAAAGGTTCAGGCCGATGATTTTATCGGGATGCACGATTTTATCGTACAGCGCTTCGGCGACGGAGCATTCTTTCCAGCCGGCGAAATTGATCGGAATGTACGTATCCCGTGCTGCCCCCGTATCGTCGATCGGTTGAATTTTGAACGACTCCCCTTGGCCGTCGCCGTAAATCACGGCCCGGATCGTCTGCAGGCCGGTCAAATCCTTCGGCTCGTTGAAGCGGATTCCCCGGCAACTCCAACCGTTGTTCTGTTCGTTACAGGATGCCGTATACGTCGCCGCTTGGGATTCGGGCGTACGACCTTCGGTTTGCGTAAACGTGTGGGAGCAGCCGGCCCGATTCGAAGACGAAGCGCCCGAGCGGGAATGTTGCGGCCGGACTTGCAACGACGCCGTGCTCAACGCGACGAAGTTTTGATCATCCGTCGCGCGTCCCAGGGTTCCGTCGATCCTGAGATCAAGCGATAGGGCGATTCGCCCCATTTCGAATTCGACGATTTCGACCTCCGGCGCTGCGGGAACGAATTTTTCCAATTGAAAAAGGACGAAACCGTTACCGGTTTTCGTCCGGAACGAGGCGGTCGTTCCGTCGCCGAACCCGACGTCCAAACGGTCGGACGCCGGCTGCCGCACGGAAACGGCCGGGATGTTGCCGGTTTTCGTCCGGAGCAAAAATCCGGGCTCGGCGGAGTCCCCCCAACGAGTCCCGCCGGGCAAGACGACGGTCAACCCGCTCCCGGCGGCGAATTCGGCCTTGCCGTCCGCCCCGGCTTGAAATGTGACTTGGGCGTCAAGCGTTTCCAACACGGCCGTCACGAAAAAGAGTACGGCGACAAATGAGAAAAGAACGCGTGTCATGGAACCTCCGAACCGATAGGGTTTCAAGTTATTGACAAGGCGATAGAATTTGACCCGTTGCGATACCGTAGCCGCTAGGGTTGAGGGCGAAGCCCGCCGCGAATACCGGCTACGGTCGAGTCTCATCTTTTCAACGGATCTTTTCAAAAATCAAAAAATCGCGTATATTGATTTCTCGACGATAAAAGTGTAACGAAGCTTGAAATAGAGCGCGGGCCATGCCCATTTGGGCAAAGAGCCCGGGCTCGTTGAGACCGGGTTAATTTTAGCACCCTGCCGTTTGAGACTCAAGCCGGTTGAAAATTCCCGTCTTCAGTACGGTCGTGGCCCGGCGAGGCTGCGGTCTATCTCAAGAACAAAAATTTATTAATGAGGAATCCTTTCATGACAAAAACTTTTCGCATCGTTTTCGTATCAACGGTCTTCGCGATTGTCGGTTGCCTCTCCGCCGCCGCTCAATCGGTTCCCACGCTGACCGATCCGGGAACCTATCCGGAACAGAACCGGCCGAAACTGTTCGCCTCGTTCCCGGACCACCTGCATAATCCGGACGGAATGACCTACTGTCCGAAAACGAAGAAAATCTTCGTCAACTTCCCGAACTTCAACAACATGGGCGCGGACCTGAAAAAAGGTCATCACGAAGGGGGCTACCTCGTTCGGATCGACCCGGAAACCGCGAAGTTCGAGGTCGTGCTCGAATATCCGATCCTCGAAGAGACCGGCCAAACCGGGCCGATGGGCCTCACATTCGGCCCCGATGGAAATCTGTATGTTTGCGACACGCAATGGTTCCACAACCAGGACCACAAATCCCGCATTTTGCGAGTCATTATGAAAGACGGCCTCCCGACCGGCAAGATCGAAATCGTCGCGACGGGGACCAAGGTTTCCAACGCGGTCCTTTGGCTTGAGGACAAGATGCTCGTGACCGACACGTACCTCGAACTACCGGGCAAGTACGGGGCCGGCGGCGTCTGGATGTTTACGAAGGACGAAGCGCTCAATGCCGGAAAAGACGGTCATCCGACGATCCGGCTCAAGCCGAACGGAACCGACCCGCGACTGATCGTGATCGAGGACGTCAAGAAAACGCCTTGGGGCATTTCCGGCGGCGCGGACGGGCTGACCGTCGATAAGAACGGCGTCGTCTATTTTTGCAACTTCGGCGACGGAGCGGTCTATGCGATGACCTTTGACAAGACGAACAAGTCGACGTGTCGGAAGATTTTCCATGACGAAAGGATTTCCTGCTGCGACGGCATGTTCTACGACGCCCGGACCGACCGGAGTTACATCGCAGATTCGCAGCTTAACGCGGTTCACGCGATTTCCCGCTGGGAGCCGGGCAAGGAGGTCGTTTTCGAAACGGTTTGGGCGAACGGCGACACCGACGGCGCCGATGGGCTGCTGGACTCCCCCTGCGAGCCGATGGTCGTCGGCAACAAGCTCTATGTCGCGAACTTCGATTCGACGGGCAACATGATGGTCAACAAGAAGCACGACGCCCCGCATACGATCTCGGTCATCACCCTGAAATGAAAATGCGGTGCCGACTCAAAAAATCGTTTCGGCCGGTTGCACAAAAGATCGCGACCGGCCCACGTGCTACGCCTCCCGGTTATGCGGGATTGATAGCAGCGACTCGGTAAAATGCTGGTCGGACATGATCGGCCAAAGTTCGTAATCCGCGAACAAGACGATCGGGGCGACCTGGTAGGGCTCTTTGTGTTCCCAGAAGGACATGTAGCGGTGTACGGCACTCTTGGCCTTAGGCTGTTCATTAAGGGCGATGAATGTTTTCGCGGCTTCCGAGTGGTCGAGTGCTGTTTCCAAACGGTCGGCATACTTTTCATAAAAACGAGCATGGTCTTCGGAGGAAACCTGTTTTCGTGCTTTGTGAAGAAGCTGTTTGTAATGTGATGTGATGAACGCCTTTTTGTCTCGTCGGGCTTCGCTAAAAATCCGCTCCAGGTTCTCGAAAGTTTTCTCGCCCTCGGTTCGCAGGTGTGGTCTGGTTTCCGTCAATCGGCGAGCCGTATTTTCGGGGTCGGAGAGCAAGGCGATCGCCTGTTGATATTTGTCGTTGTTGTTGTAGCGTTTGTCGAACGTTGGCTCGCGTTTCTTGATTTCCCGGAGAAAAACCCTTGTTTCCTTCCAACAGCCGAGCCGGCATGTTCCGACGAGAAACAAATCGATGTGAAGATCTTTATAGCGCGTTATGATGTGGCGAACAGTCTCCCAGTCCTGGTCGCTCTCGAAAAAGTCTCGGGCAAACGCCATGCCGCGTTTCCAGTCGTGCCGGAAATAGGCCAGTTCGGCCAGGGCGAAGGATTTGATCGGCTCACACCCGTCGACGCGGTCGAACAGGCGGGTCCCCTCATCGACCTTGCCGAGCCGAATTTTTTCGAAGGCTTCACAGAGTTTTGTCGGTATCGTAGGCATGGTTTATTACTCCTCAATCTTGCTCGGCGTTGAGAATCGCGTAACCGTTCACGGCCATGATCCCGGAATCGCGAACCGGTCTCGTTTCGGACAAAAGCCGGAAAGGAGCGCAGCGCATTGACGGTGTGTTGAGATTGAATGCCGGTTGACATTGAACGTCAACCCACCGTCAATGCGCCGAGTATGGCTCCTTTCCGGCTTTTATTCTTGGCTTCGCCCCACGGTCACAATGTTCGTGAACGGTTACAAATTTGAATATTTCTTCAGAAGAGTCCCATGAGGGCATCGGCGAAGAGTTTCATGCCCTCTTTGTTCGGATGGTTGATGTCGTTTAACATCAACGTCGAATACGGAATGCCTTGGCGCCAGAGCCGGCCGTAACGCTTCGCCGCATCGGCGAAAGCGACGTTGTTTTTCGCGCAAAACTCGCGAACCGATTTCGTGTACGGCCGCGGATCCTCGTCGATGTCCTTCTCCGATGAGAGTCCCATCCAATCGGCACGGACGTAATGCGGCGTCAGGATCACCCATTCGGCATCGATTTCCCGGAAGTCGGCGAGGATTTCGGAATAGCGTTTCTCGAGGTATTCTCCCTGCATTCCGGAGTCGTTGACGAACTCGGAGACAATCAGGTCGGGTTTCAGGGCGAGGATCTTTTCCCTGTAATTCTTCGGGCTGCCCGGCGGCTCGTTACGGTAGGTGTCGGAATTTCGGCCCCCCCACGCTTCGGTCAACAGCTCGATTTCCGCCTTCGGATATTTCTCCCGGAGCCGGGCGAGAAACTGTTCCTGCCAACGCTCCGTTTTCGGGTCGGGAAGGTAACCGGCGTCGGTTACACTGTCCCCCCAGGCGAGAATCCGGATTTTTTCTCCCGCGTCGAGCTTTTGCATGGTTTTGGGTAAGAGACGCCGGGCGACCGTCGGCCCGGTTCGCGGGGCTTCGGGGTACGCGGTCTCCGTGATCGGAAACAAAAGGTCCGGCGTCAGCTTTTCGATTCGACCGTTGAGGAAAACGTTCGCCAAACGGACCTCGCCGTCCGGCAAAACAGGCTGTCCCGGATTCGTAACGTGCGGCGTTCCCTTTCGCAGAGCGAGTTTGCCGTCTTTCGTCCGGACGACGGAATCGATCCGTTTTCGTGCGTAAACGTAATCGACGAACACCGCTTGCTTTTCGGCGATGCGGCCGCCGTCGAGCCGGCCGAGACTTCCCCAAAACGGGTCGAGTTGATAATCTCGGCCAATTTCGTAAACGGTTGCGTTCGGCGATTCCGATTCGCGAACGACGACGGAATCCGGTTGGAGAACGCCGGTCGTCGAACATTCCTGGGCCTGGACGCCGCGGAGCGGCCGCCCTTTCAACCAGGGAGCGGCGTTCGGATTGAACAGCGGCAGCTCGGGATATTCTTCCGCCTTAACGGTGATGATGTCCGGCGGCGACACCGCCAGTTCGGCGGCAACCTCACCGAATTCGGCACGAAGCGTCCAAGCGTCTTTCAACTCCAGGAAAACGACATCCGCGGCGCGAGCACTAGAAATTGACAAGGCGGCGATAACGAATAAAAGAAGGTTGCGGAATTTCATTGTGATCATAGGATCGGTTGTGCGAGTGGGTTATTGAGCCCCGGATAAAAATGAATTTTTTTCTCGTGGCCGTGCTGAAGACGGGGAATTTATAGGTCTGTGCAAAAATTTTGCCCTCTCCACAAAGTTTACTGTTTTTTGATAAAAGATTTCCGTCATTCCCGCATAGGCGGGAATTTATAGAGAAACCGTTCCCTATGGATCCCCGCCTGCGCGGGAATGACGAAAGGTGAGGTTCAAATTTTTTGCAAAGATCAGTAATACTAGCCCCAAGCGTAAGCGCGGGGTGATAAAAACAGTGCGAGTCAATATCCCTCCGCGCTAACGCTTGGCGCTAGTAATAACGGGCTTAGCCGTCAATCGGCCCGTTCGCGATCTGCGTCCGACGGCGGGGCATCTTCCGATTCGAACGGGAGGCCGTATTCTTCGTTGACCCAGCGGGCGCGGTCGATCAACTTGCAGCGTTTGGAGCAGAACGGCAATTCGACACCCTCCTTTTCCGTCGAAAAGGTAATATCGCAAACCGGACAGTGCAGGGAAGGGGACATGATTTTGGATAAGGCTGTAGGCTATAGACCGTAGGCTGTAGGGAATGGTTGGGAAGCGGGCCCTGCAGCCTATCGCCTATAGGTCTCGTCAAACCGCTTAATCGCGTTTTCGTAAACCGTTTTGAGCGGGATGTCGTTTTGCTCCGCGATCTTTTTAGCGGACTCGAATTCGGGGGTAAAGCGGACCTCCCCCTCGGGCAGGATCGCCGTTTTGCCCGCGACCGTTCCCCAAGGGGTCGGGACGGAATGCGACTTGCGTTCAAGGAACGCCCGAACGACGGGATACCGCCGGATGCCGAGCGTCGATGTTTCCCGAAAAACGATCCGCTGGGCCTCGGCCAACATCTCTTCCCGGCAGAGAACCGTCAACGTAACCGCCGGGCGATTCTTTTTCATAAAAATTGGCGTCGTGGTTACATCCAAGGCCCCGGCGTTCCAAAGTTTTTCGATGCAATAACCGAGCATTTCTCCGGTCGTATCGTCGAGATTGGTCTCGAGAACCCAAAGTTTTTCTTCCCGGGCACCGCCGCGTTCGGAGTTGGCCGCCCCGTGATCGTGCCGATGCTCATGCGAATGGTCGTGGGAATGCGAATGTCCGTGCGAATGGGCGAGTCCCGCTTCGTGATCGTGTTCGTGATGATGGTGATGAGCGTGATCGACGGCGGCTTTTTCCGATTCGAAGGACAGCGTCTCGGCTTCTCCGATCAGCAGGCGGAGGACGTTCGGCTGTTCTTTCAAATCGCGGGTTCCGGCCCCGTACCCGATTTTTTGGAGTTTGAGGCTTGGGATCGGACCGTACTCCCGGACGAAAACGGAAAGAATCGCCGCTCCGGTCGGGGTCGTCAATTCGAACGGCACCTGCGAGGGTGCGATCGGTACGCCGAACAGGAGCTCGGCGGTTGCCGGGGCGGGAATCGGGCAAAGGCCGTGGGCGATTCGTGTCGTGCCGCAGCCGAGGGCGACAGGCGAGGCGACGATCGCGTCCAAATCGAGGTATTCCAACCCGACGACGGCTCCGACGAGATCGGCGATCGAATCGGCCGCGCCGACTTCATGAAAATGAACCTTTTCGATCGGAATGCCGTGCACCTTCGCCTCGACCTCCGCGATCTTGGCGAAGAGGCGGCCGATGAGCCGTTTTTGACTGTCGGTCAAAACCGAACCGCGGTCGATGATTTCGGAAATATCCCTGAGCCCGCGATGCGCGTGCTCCTCCGGGCAGCGGACGTTGACCTTGCAAGCCCGAAATCCCTGTCGTTTGACGATTTCCGAGGAAAGGGAGAGCCCCGGAATGTCGAGGGAACGAACGGCTTCCTCCAAAAGAGACAGCGGAACCCCGGCGTCGACCAAAGCGCCGAGCGTCATGTCGCCGCTGATTCCGGAAGCACAGTCCAAGTAACCTATTTTCATCGTCAAAAATTGCGGCAAAGAGGATGGGAATATTGCCTTTCGGAGCAATAAATAAGGGCTACATTCGCGAGGGTTGCAAAGTCGGAAATTTACACCGGCTTGGTGATAATCAATCAACCTTCGGCCGCCGACGCGTCATTTCGAGCGGAGCGAGAAATCTCACCCTTGCCGAAAAAGCCGGAATTCCGACCCTCGCGCGAGGGTGAGATTTCTCTCTGCGCTGCGCTCCGGTCGAAATGACCGCCTTGTTTTTTGCATGTCTGTCAAATCACAACGGCTTTGCAATCCTCGCGGAGCCGCATTTCGTATTCTTTACAATCGCTTTCATTATAAGGTATAATCCGCGAATCGAGAAGTCGTTGACTTGCCATTTTCTCCCGGACCGCTGAACACTCAACAGAATCGTCCGTACCATGACCCGAAAAATTCTTTTACTTTCATGTGTTTTCGCGATTCTGCTCCCGACGGTCGTTTTAGCCGCCGAACGGCAAGGGCTGACGAAAAAGCTGGTCCAACTCGGCTGGGATATGCCCACAACGCACTTCCTGAAAGAGCACCATCGTTCGATGCAGGAAACGACGCCGTTCGACGGGACGATGTTCGAAGTCCGGATCGACCTCGGCGAGGGAATCACGTATTCGAGCAGCAGTTTCTGGGATGCGACCCCTTGGAAAGCGGAATGGTTCGAAGGGCCGCTCGCCGATTTGAAGGCGTGTCATTGGACAACGTTTACCGACAATTTCTTGCGGCTTAATGCGACCCCGGGCACGATCGCCTGGGGGGACGATGCCGGTTGGAAAATCCTTTGCGAAAAGACAGAATTTTGTGCCCGATTCCTGAAGCGGGCGGGCATGAAAGGCTTCGCCCCCGATTTCGAATCCTACGGCTCCGAGATGTTTCAATACGATTCGAAGACTGGCCTTTCGTTCGCGGAAACCGAACGGCTGGCCCGACAACGCGGCAAGGAGTTTCTCGCGGCGATCGCGAAAGAATTTCCCGAGGCGGTGATTTTGTGTCTTTGGCTGAACAGCGTCAATTACAGGGCCGGAGAGTGCGAGGATCCGGCGAGCAGCCTCGAAATCGAGCCTTACGGTTTGTTGCCGGCGTTTATCGACGGGATGCTCGATGCCGCCCCGCCGGAAATGGTGTTGGTCGACGGCTGCGAAAACGGATATTTCCTCAACGGCGAAATCGAGTACGATCGGGTCGCCAACCAAATGATTTCCTGGACCGGTCCGATGATGCGGCTCGTCGCCCCGGAGAACCGCGCGAAATACCGGCAGCAGGTTCAAGCCGGATTCGGGTTTTATCTCGACATGTTTTCCAATCCGGAAGGGCACAAGTATTATCGCGGTCCCAAAAAGGATGGTACGCGGTTGGACCGGCTCTCGGAAAACCTTTCGGCCGCATTGGCCGCCGCCGATCAGTACGTGTGGGTGTACGGCGAACATTTCAGCTGGTGGGGGCCGGGTACGCCCTGGGAAACCGGGATTCCGGGGGTGACCCAGACGATTCGGCGAATCAGACACCCGCTCGAATCGGCCCGGACATTCCTCGCCGACGAAAAACGGCTCGGGACAACGGTCAACCTGCTCGAAAATCCTTCGTTCGAGAAACTGTCCGGCACATCCGACTCGCCCGAGGGCTGGTCGTTTTGGCAGCCAAATCGGGAACCGCTCGGAAAAGGCTCCTGGGACGAAACGGTTGGCAACGGCTCCGCGAAAATTTGCGGTGCGAAGCGCGCGGACTTCGCCCAATCGCTTCCGGTCGAGGAAGGGGAGCGATTTTATGTTGCCGCCGAAATCAAAACGGAAGGGAAAGGGTACCCGACCATCGAGGTTCGGTGGCAAAAGGGGAACGACATGCGGACCCGGATCGACGCGATCCGGCGGTTCGAGTTTCGCGACGGCAGGGCGGAAGGGGTCGTCGTCGTACCGTCCGGCCCGGATCGGATGTACATCGAGCTGACCGCCCGCAACCAGGAATCGGAAGTCGACGCCTGCTGGTTCGACAACGCCGAGCTGTACCGCATTCCGTAAATCATGATTTTAAAAAACAATGACAGCAGCCCGAAGCGTCAGCGCCGGGTTGGCCCGCGTTGGTGTTTGGATAACCGGGCACTTACACTTCCGGCTGCTGCCCGGGTTTGGAATTATTTGCGCAGCTCATTAACTCAACAAATCACCATACAATGACACGAAAAATCTCCTTTTACATTTTGAGCGTTTTTGCTATCCTGTTCCCCGCGACCGCTTTCGCTGCCGAACCGGACGGGCTCTCGAAAAAACTGATCCAACTCGGTTGGGATATGCCGACGACGCGGTTTCTGAAAGAGCATCATCGCTCGATGCAGGCGACGACGCCGTTCGACGGGACGATGTTCGAGGTCCGCGTGCTCGACGGCGAGGGAAAGACGCATTCGACCAACCATTTTTGGGACACGACCCCTTGGAAGCCGGAATGGTTCGAAGGGCCGCTCGCCGACCTGAAAGCGTGTGAGTGGACGAGCTTTGACGAGAATTTTTTAAGGCTCAACGCGACCCCGGGCACGATCGCCTGGAACGATGACGCCGGTTGGAAAATCCTCTGCGAGAAAACGGCGATGTGCGGCCGGTTCCTGAAACAGGTGGGAATGAAAGGTCTCGCCCCCGATTTCGAATCCTACGGGGCGGAAATGTTCCGGTACGACCCGAAATCGGGCCTTTCGTTCGCGGAAACCGAACGCTTGGCAAGGCAGCGGGGCCGGGAATTTCTCGCCGCCTTCGCCCGGGAATTTCCGGAGGCGGTCGTTCTTTCGCTCTGGTTGAACAGCATCAATTTTCGGGCCGGGCGGAGCGAAAACCCGACCGTGATCCTTTCGATCGATCATTACGGGCTGCTGCCGGCGTTCATCAACGGGATGTTCGACGCCGCCCCGCCGGAGATGGTGTTGGTCGACGGCTGCGAAAACGGGTATTACCTCAACGGCGAGTCGGAGTACTTTCAAACGGCCGTCGAGATGATTTCCTGGACCGGTCCGGCGATGCGGCTGATCGCCCCGGAAAATCGCCTGAAATACCGCTCGCAGGGGCAGGCGGGGTTCGGGTTTTATCTCGACATGTTCTCCAATCCGGAGGGACACCAGCATTATCGCGGGCCGAAGGACGGGGGCACGCGATTGGACCGGCTTCGCGAGAATCTTTCCGCGGCGCTGGCCGCCGCCGACCAATACGTCTGGGTGTACGGCGAACACCAATGCTGGTGGGGGCCCGGAACGCCTTGGGAAACCGCGATCCCCGGCCTGACGGAAACGCTCCGTCAGATCAAGGACCCGGTCGGAGCGGCCCGAACGGTTCTCGACCGGGAGAAACAAGCCGGAACGGCGGTCAACTTGCTGCACAACCCGTCGTTTGAAAAGAAGTCGGACTCTTCGTCGTATCCGGACGGTTGGGCGTTTTGGCAAGACGACAAAACGTCCTCCGGCCAAGGAACGTGGGACGGCAGTTTCGGCAACGGCTCCACCAAATTGAGCGGCATCGCCTGGGGTTGTTTTCTGCAACCGGTCCCGGCGAAAGAGGGGGAGCGGTATTACGTTTCCGCCCAAGCCAAATCCGTCGGATACGGTTATCCGTATTTCGTGATTCGTTGGCAAGCGGCGGACGGGAGCTGGGTTCGCGTCGAGGCCGACCGCCGGTTCGACTTTTTGGACGGGAAAGCCGAAGGGGTCGTCGTCGTTCCGGCCAAGGCCGAGAAGCTCGTCGTCCAAATCGCCGTCCGCAACCAGGAATCGGCCGACGACATCTGTTGGTTCGACGAGATCGAGCTATACCGCATTCCGTAAGGAATGATCGGGGCTTTGAGCGGGGACCGCCGGTGCAGCCGCCGGAACCATAGGTTCCAACAGGTCAATGGAATTTTTGAGGTTGCCTAATGACATCTTCGAGTTCGACCCGATATCAATGGATTATTTTTGTTATCACTTGCCTTGGACAATGTCAGGTTGCCGCCGCCGCCCTGCCGGTCGCGTTCGATCCGGGTCGGCGTGATCCGGCGACCGAGCGGATCGTCGGCGCCGGCCCGAATGTCCGCTGGGCGGTCCCGATCGGAATGCCGACCTACGCCGCCCCGGTCCCCGCCGACGGCAAGGTCCTGATCGGTACGCTCAACAATTTCGAGTACGATCCCAACCGCGGCGGCAGTCGCAGCGTCCTCTATTGCTTCGACGATCGGGACGGGACGCTGCTTTGGCAACTGCCGATGCCCAAGAATCACACGCTCCCCTATTTCGATTCGTACTGCGTCGGCATCTCTTCGACACCGCTGGTTTTGGGGAACCGGGCGTACTTGACGGCCAACAGCGGCGAGGTGCTCTGCCTCGATATGAACGGGCTCGCCGACGGCAACGACGGGCCGTTTCGGGACGAGGCGGCCCTGTTCGCCTTCGACCGCGAAACGCCAAAGCCGCTGGGCAAAACCGACGCTGATGTGATCTGGCTCTTCGACATGTTCAAAGCCTTTCGCTGCCGACCGCACGATACGAACAACTCGAACCTGATCGCCCACGAGGGGTTGCTGTACGTCAAAACGGGGAACGCCCCGGACCAGACGCACGTTCACCTCACGAACCCGGAAGCACCGTCGCTGCTCATTTGCGATCTGGAAACCGGCGAGCCGTTGGCGCGCGACGATTTCGACATCGGCAGCGACATTTCTCACGGGCAATGGTGCAACCCGACGCTGGTCCAACGCAACGGCAAATCCTACATCCTGTACGGCGGCGGCAACGGCGTGCTCTACTGCACGGAAACGCCGGACCGACAGCGGCTTCTCGATGCCCGGCGAAAGCACGGCAAAACTTACGACAATCGAACGCTCCCCCGGTTGCCGGTGCTTTGGAAATTTCGCGGCGACCCGCGAGCCCGGCCTGAGAGCAAGGAGCCGGTCCCGCCGTTCGTGATGGGAATGGGGAGCCCGTCCTACACCTGCCTGCCGCCGGCGTGTTACGACCCGGACACCGATCGGGTGCTGATGCTCTTCGGGCACGACGCCTGGAACGGCGCGAGGCCGTTTCGCGGTTGGTTGGCGGCGTTTCAATTCGGTGGGGCGGACGGCAACGCGAGCGGGGACATCACGCAAACGGCCCTCGCCTGGGGAACGCCGAATATCGAAGGGGGCGCGATCACTCCGCCGGCATTGGCGGACGGGCTGCTCTATTTCGGCGACCGGAAGGGGAATTTTTATTGTTACGACGTCAAAACGGGCGAAAAGGTGTGGTCCCTTTCTCTCCGGGGCGATATGTGGGCGGCACCGCTGTTGGCTGACGGCAGGATTTACGTCGGGACCGACCGGCGGCTGTTCTACGTTTTGCGGAGCGGTCGGACGCCGGAAATCTTGTCCGAAATCAAAATGCCCGACCGGGTTTTCGCCCCGGCAGCCGCCCGGGCCGACACGCTGTACGTCGCGGGGGACGGTTTTCTTTACGCCGTCGAAAACGAGCCGGTGCCCCGAGAGACAAGATCGCGAAATGAGAGGTGATTACAGATGAGGGACAAACCCGGCTTGCATGAGGATTGCAAAGTCGGAATCTCAGAAAAAATATCGAATCGGGCTGCTGTTTGACGTGTTCGACTTTGAAATCGTCCTGCCCCGGTTTGTGACCATGTTGCAATCGACCCCGACTCCGATATAATAAGGAAACCCTCGGAATTCGTTTTTCGTGTTTCCCGTACGACACGAAAGACTTGAGTACGATCTGTAATGCCCTCACCCCCCCCCACCCACGCTCGCGATTCCGCTGGTTTTGCGAACCGCAAATGTTATTGTCGTCTTTTTGGTTTTCGTCCGAATTTTCCCCCTTTCCCTATGTCTTCCGTCATTCGTGTTGAGTTTATCAACCCTTTTATCACCGCCGTCAACAAAACGTTCGAGACGATGGTGGGGTTTTCGTTGCGTCGTTCGGCCCCCGTCCTTAAACAGAATCCTCACCCCCTCTATCCGGTAACCGGGATCATCGGTCTTTCCGGCAGCATCGCTGGGACCGTGATCCTCACCCTCTCGGAATCGGTCGCCGTTAAGGCTGCCTCGGTCATGTTAATGGAAGAGCTGACCGCGATCAACGCCGATGTTCTCGACGCCGTCGGAGAACTGACCAATATGATCGCCGGAAACGCCAAAGCTCAATTGGAGGAATACAAACTCAGCCTGAGTTTGCCGAACGTGATTTCGGGCGAAGGGACCGAAGTCCGTTTTCCGGAAACCAGCCAGCCGATCACCATCCCTTTCGAATCCGATTTCGGTTCTCTCGCCATTGAAATCGGTTTTAGCGAGAGACGCACCTCGTAATCAATACCGTCGCGGTATTGCGGAAAGCCTTCGGCCTCATTTGGTCCGCAGCCTCGTTGGGCTGCTCATTTGTTGTGTATTTGGCACTTATGGGTTCGAACTCGAATACAATTGAAAATTTGGAAAAGCCAAGTTTTTTGGCTTCGCGAAGTCTATGTCTCAGAAGGACGGATCGGTTTCCGGTCCCATTCCAATATTCGAGCATGTGATTTTCGTTCGACGCGATGATATTGACGAAAATCACCACGCCAATAATGTTTCCTACGTTCGCTGGATGCAGGAGGCCGCGATCGCGCACGCGACCGCCAACGGTTGGCCCGGCTCGAAGTGCAATGAACTGGGTGTCGCCTGGGTTGCCCGACGGCATACCGTCGAATATCTCATTCCCGCCCTGGAAGGGGAAAAGATCATCATTCGAACCTGGATCGGCGACTGGAAAAAACTCACCTCGCGGAGATATTACCGCTTTTTGAGGGAAACGGACGGCAAGATTATCGCCAATGCGGAAACAAACTGGGTAATGGTCAACACCGCGACCGGTCGGGCGACCAAAATTCCGGACCCGATCACCGAATCGTTCGTCACCGTCCCGGAACAGATCAAGTTTGACTGATTCGGCTTACCGCAGGGAACGTATTGAAAACGAGCCCTACAGCCTACAGCCTACAGCCTAAAGTCTAAAGTCTAAAGTCTAAAGTCTATACACATGAACGTTATCGTCGTCCTCGGACACCAAAAGAAAGGGAGTTTTAATCACGCGATCGCCGATGTCGTGACCCGGACGCTCCGGGAAATCGGGCATACGGTCCGGTTTCACGATTTGTACGAAGAAGGGTTCGACCCCGTTCTGACGGACGAGGAGATCAACCTCCTCGACAATGCCCTGCCCGAACCGGTTCGAACGCACCAGCAAGAGATCGCCGAGTCCGAAGGACTGATCCTCATTCACCCGAATTGGTGGGGCGGCCCGCCGGCAATGTTGCGGGGTTGGTTGGATCGTGTTTTTCGTAACGGATTTGCCTATCGTTTCGGAAAAACCGGTCCGGTCCCCTTATTCGGAGAAAAAACCGTACAAGTATTTTCGACCAGCAACACCCCACGCGAGGTCGAAATCAAGGTATATAATGATCCTTTGGAATCCTTTTGGAAAACCATTGTCTTCGGTCTTTGCGGCTGTAAGTCCTTTGAACGCAGGAACTTCGAGTCGATTATCATGAGCACGCCGGAAGAACGAACCGCTTGGCTCCGAGAGGTTGAAGAAACGGTTCGGCGGCGATTTTCCGTGACATGAAAAATAGTTAAAATATTTCGGTAATATTGTTTTGGGCGTGTAATACCGTAAGCTATTATTGAACGTTCCAAAGGAATAGCCCCCTCCTCGCCGTGCCTTTGACGGTGTTTTTACGCCTCGTCTTGCACGAAGTGGGCGTATTTTGTGGTCCGAATGACGGAAAGTATTGAAAAAACGCAATGTGCCGGTTATAGGGGTAAATACCTTTATGTCGGTTTACTGTACCAGACGATTGACCCAAGGAATTTATTAACAAAGCAATAAAATTCGACCCGATGCTATTTTCACAATTTGGCATGGGCCGCGACATTTTTTATTACCAGCACAATAGTAAGGATGACGGACGAAAATAAAACTCCCAGACCCGAAGAGTCGGCTCCCGCAGGCGGAACCGACCCGAAGCCCGACTTTTTCACTTCGCAAACGAAAAAAGTTCAACGGGGGCATACTTTTTCGGGCGATGTGCCGACGGGAACGAAGCGACCTTCTTCCGAGAAAGGAACCTTCGCCGGTGCGACGCTTCCGACCGGGGTGACGGGAGAACGGACCGAGCAGCGTCGCGGGGAACGTCCGTTGGCGGAGACCGAGGAATGGCGGCGGATCGGCGAAGGACCGGTGATCGACGTCGCTTTCGAGAAAATGCGGCTCCTCCTGGTCTGCTGCATCTGTATCCCGGTTTTGCTTTTCGCCTATTGGCCTTCGCTCCTTGCGATCGTCAATACTTGGTACAAAGTCCAGGATTATACTCACGGTTTTCTCGTCCTCCCGCTGGTCGTTTATTTCCTCTGGGTTCGAATCGACACCTATCCCGGAACAAGCAAAAAACTGGAATGGACGGCACTGATCCTGATATTAATGTCGTGTGCGGCACGCTATTTTGCTTCAAAGCAATACATGGACGCGGTCGAGCAATGGTCGATTTTGCTCTGGGTGCTTGGTGTCGTTTGGTTGTTTTACGGCAACAGATCGTTCCTTTGGGCTTTGCCTTCGCTTTTATTCCTTTGCTTTTTATTCCCCCTTCCCTTTACCATAGAGATTCAATTTCGGCGAATGCTTCAAGAGGTCGCAGCCAATTTCGCGGCGTTTTTGTTGCAGGCCCTGGGCGAACCGGCGGTTAATATCAAAACGACGATCCGCTTGGGAATCAATGAAATCGGCGTCGAGGCCGCCTGTTCCGGCATTCGTTTCATGATCAGCTTTTTGGCGATCGCGTTCGGAACGGCGCTGTTGTTGCGGCGGCCCTGGTGGCAAAACATCGTTTTGTTCGCCGGAGTGATTCCGATTGCGCTTTTTGTCAACGCCTGCCGAATCGTGGTTACCTCGCTGCTGATCGCCCATCAATCGAGTTTCCTGGAACGCTTTACGGGACCTCATCAATCGGTGGGAGTCCTCGCGGATAACATCGCCGGCTATTTCGCGATCTCGCTGGCTTTTTTCCTTTTCGCGGTTTTCGTGTGGTACCTGACGCGCGTATTCCGAAAAGTCAAGTATTCCGGCGTGTGATATCCGCAAAAGAAGAACTATTAACAAGTCAAAATCATTGAAAAAAAGCAGCCGAAAGCGTTATCGCCCGATTTTTGAACGATGTGGTGGTCCAACCCGCCGTCGACATGTCGGGCTCCTTTCGAAACGCCAAACGGCTGAAGCATCGCAAAAAGGTATTCCCATGTCAAACGATAACATGCTGGTCGAAAACGCCGAGGAACTCGGCTATCGCGAGGCCCCTTATCAAGAACGACCTTCGCCGAAGGCGGCCCCGATCATGGACGCGTCGCAGTCGGCGGCTTTGACGCCGCAGGTGCTGGCGCTTTTGCTGAGCGCGGCGATCAAGCGTTGCTGGAAATGGGCGCTTTTTTTCGGTTTGATTCTGGCCTTTATCGGCGCGGCGGTCGTGTACGTCTTCTTTCCGATTCGGTATGAAGCGACCGCGATGGTCGAGGTCAAATCGACCGCCGACCGTTTTCTTTTCCAGGAAGTGGAACGCCAAAACGCCTACGAAGCCCTTGTCGCGACGCAATTCGAGTTGATCCGGAGCCCCGAAATCATCACCGAGGTTTTGCGGAACAGCGAGGTTGCGCAAATTTCCCGGATGCAAAAGGAACTGGACAAGGTCGCCTGGCTTTCCAAAAATATCCGACTGACCCAAAGAGGGAAATCCGACTACTTTACGATTTCCTTTCAAGATGAAAACGCCGATCGGGCCCTGGCCGTCGTCAAGACGGTATTGGAGGTTTATTTCGCGAAGTATGAGGCGAGGCTCCAGTCCCAGGGGATCTCGATGCACAAACTGCTCTCGGAAGAAAAAGGTCGTCGGAGTGAATCGGTGAAGCGACTCGAAACGGAAATCAACAAACTGATGAAGTCCGCGGCCTCGAAAGGAGGGAGCTTTTCCCAGACAACCATGATGGGGGGCTTCAATCCGGAAGAATCGATCAACAAGGATTACATTCTCGCCAATGCGAAATTGCGATCCCTGCAGGCGGAACTGGATGCGGCCAAGAGCTTTCGGCCGGAAGATCAAGACATTCCCGATGTCCTGATTCGCGATGCGATTGCCAATGACCCGATGTATGGCCGATACCTGACGGACATCCAGTTGTTGCGTGCGAAGATCGAGACCAAGCGAAAAGTGATCCAACAGAACGACATGACCTTGGTCGGCATGGAAAACGATCTCAGGAATATGGAGGCGGAAGCCGCTTTGTATTACAAGCAGTTGGAAAGCGGCAAACGCCAGGAAATCGCGGAGCGGCTCAAGTTGGAAGTTCAAAAGGATATTTGGGCGAAAGAGAACATGCTTCAAGCCCAGGAGATTTTCGTTAAAAAATTGAAAGAAGAAGCGGACTCGCAAACCACCAACGTGCAAGATCGCACCGAAGATACGGCGAGAATCGCTTCGATGTCGGCGGAATTGGCACGGGAATCGAAGATTTTGGACATGCTTTCGGAACGTTTGGTCGCGGTCGAGACGGAGCAACGGGCTCCGACGCGCATCCGGAGGTTGACGGACCCGACCCGACCGGTCGAACCGAACACGAAAATGCGGATTCCGATGGCGTTGGTGGTCGGCGGCGGTTTGTTCCTGACCCCCTTCTTCTTCGGGATCGTGGTTGAACGCCTCAAACCGCGATTGTATCACGTTTCGCAAATCCGCAAGGCGATTCCGGGGATCATCATCGGCGAGATCATGGAACCGCCGGTGGCCTGGGTCCAAGGGGCCAATTTCCGGCGGCGGCTGGCACGGTATCGGGAGAGCGTTCACAACTGGTGTACGCATTTGCTCCTGGCGGATCCGTTCCGTCAATGCCAAACCCTGGCGGTCGCGAGCGTCGCGGGTGACGATGGGAAAACGTTTTTGGCGATACAGGTCGCCGCGGCGATGGCGCAGATGAAAAGCGGGCCGGTTTTGCTGATCGACGGCGACATGCGGGTCGGTCGGTTGCACCTTCTTTTCGGGAACGAAGAACCGGGGCCGGGGTTGGCCGACGTCCTTTCGTTCCGGAAAGGGATCGGCGAGGCGATCGTGCTGAACGAAAAAGAGCCGAACCTGCATCTGCTTTCGGCCGGGGAACTGGACGTTTCGCCGTATGAACTTCTCGGCGACGGTCGTTTCCGGGAATTGCTTGACACGCTCGCGACACATTATGCGATGATCATGGTCGTCGTGCCGCCGGTCGCCCATGCGGCCGAGGCGCTGATGATGGCGGCGAGCGTCGATTCGGTGATCCTTTGTGTCCGTCAGGGGACAACGGTACTGGCGGCGATGGAAGATGTGTACCGGAAACTGATCAACACCGGTTCGCATGTCGATGGAGTCGTGGTCAAAGACATTCCATACTATCAAATGGCCGGGAAAGACGGTGGTTTCAGCGACAAGATCGAGCAGATTCGGCTGGCGCATTTGCTGCAGCATACGGAAGAAGTGTAGAGGTAGGGTGTGAGGTGTGAAGTGTATCATTCGATCAAGCCCTCGGTGCCGGTTCAATAGTCATTTTTGCGACAGGATAAACATACATGGCGACGACATTTACGACGTTGATGGGAACGCAACAGAACCAGACGCCGAAGAAGGCGATTTCCCAGCGGCTGGTCAAGGAAGCGACACAAAGCTACGTTTTTTCTTTCGGCTGGTGTATTAGCGGCATTCTCATTCTTGCCGTCCTGATCGGGGGCGTTTACGGTTTGAGGACTCTGCGTTTCTCCCGCATGTCCTCGCAGTTCATCGATCTTTCGGAAACGCTGGAAAAAGAAGGACGGCTCCGGGAAGCGGTCGATGTCTTGGGGGCGTTTTTGGTGGCCGAGCCGGCGCATTCGGATGTTTGGAGCCGCCAATGCGAACTTTGGGAACGACTGTACAAAGAAAGACTGTTCCAGAATCCGAACCAAATGAAGGAAGCGGTTCGGCAGCAAAAATTCGCGTTGGGGCGTATCGCCGAGGATGAAAGTCAAGGGGTTCAGGAGCGGATTCTCGATATGGAATGGGAGATGGCCCGATATGAACCGACGTCGATTCCCACGGTCATTGTCGATGCGAAGAATCTCCTGAAGACCTGGCGTGACAACCCGAAAGCCTTGCGGATCCTCGCCCTCGGGTGGTATCGTCAAATTCCCTTGAACGTCCCGCAAAAATCGGAAGATCCTCCGGTCGACCAACTGCTGCAGGATGCGTTGAACCGGAATCCGGCCGACATCGATCTGACGGTTGCGCTGGCCTATTTCAACCGCAGAGTGGGGACGGATCCGCAGTACCAGAAATACGCGAGTTCGACGATTCGCGAACGGGACACGCGTTCGCGCGATGCCGATTCGATCGACCTGATCAACAACATGGTGTCGCGAAACACGGACAACCCACAGGCTTACCTTGAGCGCTATCTTTTCCGAGCAAACAACAATTTGTTGGATAAAAACGTGACGGTGCTCGATCCCGATCTTTCGAAAGCCCTGGAGCTGAATCCGGATTTCCCGGGAGCCTTGCTGCAGGCCGGGATTCAATCTTCGCGGATCTCTCTCACGGCACGTCGGGAAGGGAACACGGCTTTATCCGATGAGCGTTGGGCGGAAGCGACGGCGTTTTTCAAGAAGACCATCGACAAAGACCCGGCCAACGTCAACGGGTACATCTTTTTGGGAGAAATTTACGCTCAGGAAGGGGAGCCTGATAAAACGGTCGAGATTTGGGAAGAAGGCCGGAAAAAAGTACCGCCGGGTGCGAGCATGGAAATGCTTTCTCGCCTGGCGGTTCTTTACGTCGAGCGGAAAAATTTCGATGCGGCGAATGAAGTGATCGAGACGATGCGCCGTTTTTTCCTGAATAACAGTACGCGGATCGACCGTGCGGTCGCGCTTGATTTGGAGCGGACGATCGATTTGATTCGCGGGAAATTGTATTTCGCGAAGGCGATCGACACGACACTCGAGCGCAACGCGATGTTGCAGAATCTGGATGCGGTCCAAAAGAGCGGTGATGTCGCGAAAATCAAGGAGAACGAACTGAAGCTCGCGGAATTGACCACGGCCGCGGAAACGAACAAGGCGGCGGCGCGGGGCCTGATCGAAAAAGTGATGGAATCGATGTCGCCGAACGACTACGATACGGCCGGAGCGACGATGCTCTCGCGACTGGAAGGAGAGGCCCTTATCAACATGGCGAAGATCGAGGCCGACAACGGTTTTTTGGAATCGGCGGGAGATTACTTCATCAAAGCGATTCGGTTCCCCATGGTTGCGCAGACGGCGATTTTGCAAGGGGCGACGGCCCGGTTGCTCAGCAACCGTCCGGACCAGG
>JAVBSX010000208.1:0-2532 GCA_031556455.1 Thermoguttaceae bacterium | reverse complement strand
CGACCGTTTTTTTTCCGCCGGAAAAAGCGGCTGCAAAAGGGCTTCGAGCTTGAGCTTGGCCTGTTTCAACGACTCGAACTTTTCGCTTTTTTCCGGCAAGGTCGGATCGAGAAATTCCCGCCAATCCCCTTCGAGCGACATCGGCAAAAAGAGCGTGTGATACCGGTCGGCCTCGATCAACAGCCGGGCAGCGTTGATCGGTTGCGAGGCAGGGTCAATCTCCCTTTTCCGTTCCAAAAACGCCGGGACTTGCGGGTGTCGGAGCAAATCGGCGAAATCGGAAAAACGTCGAAACCGAAGCCAATCCCGGACGATTTCCAAAAAACGATACGGGCTGGTCCGCGTAATCGGGATTCCGGCGACATACCGTGTCCGGATTCCGGCCTGCCGCACTTGCCGCTGAACGTGCGGGACCAACTCTTCCCCCGGCACGCCGAGCACGATCTCCTCGGCCGTGTATTTGCCGCCGACCGTTTTCGCGAGCCAAAGGGCGAGGGCGTTGGCCTGATCGGTCGGCGTATCGACGACCTCGATCCGCTCCTCGGCAATCGGGATCGTCGCGTCTTTCCAGAATCGGGGAACGACGCAACCGTATTTGTCGAATCGATCTTTTAACGATTCCGGGGCGAAGACAAGCGAAATCACGTTCCCGGAAACGAGATCGAGAATCCGCTTCTGGGCGAGGTTCATATCGACGGTCCCGACCAAAACCAGGGTCTTGTCCGTTTTCGGCTCCCGGTTCCGAATCGCGAAAATTCGGGCGGTCTGTACATCCCAAAGTCCCAGGGCATCGATCCGGGCGAGATAATTTTCCTGGAGCAGGGCGAGAGTGTCCCAGCGCATCGCTTCGTTCGCGATCCCGAGCGAGCGACATTTTTCGGCGACGTCCCGGAAATCGAGCACATCGGCGGCCAACTCTCGATGCAGCCCGGCAAAAAGTTTCCCGAGCGACAGCCGGGCCGGCAGGTCGCTTTCGTCCGGCGGGTGCGGCAAAACCCGGGCAAGAATGTCGGGCGACTCCTTTTGCATCCGGTCGAGCGTCGCGACCCAGGCCAGTTGCTGCGTCAAATCATCGGCGAGCGGTTTTTGAAGCGGATACAGCAGTTCGGGCAATTCCCCAACCGTCAAAATCCGGGGCGGAAACCAGGCGGGATCGATTCGCCCTTGTTCGATTGCGGCTTCGACCTTTTCGAGCAACAGTTCTTCGAGCCGCTGCACGGCCCGCGAGCCCGGCAGGGCGAGTACGACCGACCGCAAGTCGAGCCGACCGTTTTCGACGAACCGCTCAAGAAGATGCGTTGCGGCGATTTCCAAAAGCGGTCGATCCCAACCGAGAAATTGAAGTTGCATTGAAAAAATGATAATGATTTCGCCGTTAAAATAATTGAGGAAAAGTCGCCTGTCTCATCGTCCCGCCCCACCATGTCATTTCGAGCGAAGCGAGAAATCTCGGTTGTGCGCTCAATCTCAAAACGTGTTAAAATCGAAAACACAACCGAGATTTCTCCTTACGCTGCGCTTCAGTCGAAATGACGCAAATCGCGAATCGCACACGCAAAAACTCCAACGTCGTGTGTCCGCTAAAACACCCAATTATCTCCAAGCACCCGACGTTGCATCTCCGTCAATTCGGCGATCCCCGATTTGCCGAAACGGATCAATTCGGTCAACTCCGATTCCGAAAACGTCGCCTCTTCCCCGGTCCCTTGAATTTCGATAAAGCGTCCCCGGCCGGTCATCACCAGGTTCATATCGACGGCGGCGTCGACATCTTCGAGGTAGCAAAGGTCCAACAACGGCTCGCCTTCGAAAAGGCCGACGCTGACCGCGGCGACGGAATCGACGAGCGGAAAGCGGTTCGGCTCGGGGAGCTTCTCCCGAATCGATTGCAACGCATCGACCAGCGCGATCAGCGAGCCGGTGATCGCGAGCGTTCGGGTCCCGCCGTCGGCCCGGATCACATCGCAATCGAGGTACACCGTCCGAGGGCCGAGGGCGTCCAAATCGGCGACCGCCCGAAGCGAACGACCGATCAGCCGTTGAATCTCGGTCGCCCGCCCGTCGGGCCGGTCCCCTCGCGGCGACCTCGGGCTGGTGCTCCCCGGGAGCATCCGATACTCGGCGGTGATCCAACCCTGTTTCGAGTCTTTCGGCAACCATTTCGGGAGCTCTTCGACGATGCTCGCCGCACACAAAATCGTGGTCTTCCCCGCCGAGATCAGCACGCTGCCGTTCGCGGCGGCCGCGAACCCCCGTTGAACGGAGATCGGCCGCAGTTCGTTCGCTTCTCTTTGATCGATTCGCATATTCGCAACACCTGTTGATACAAGTTAATGATCTTCATGTAAAAAACCGAACTCTGCAAACAGCAGCCCGAAGCGTAAACGCCGGGTTTGTCCCGTGTTCCCGCGTCGAAAACCGGGCGCTTACACTTCCGGCTGCTGCTCGACTCGATATTTTTTGTGGTTCATCGGGAAAGTGAGTACCTTTCCCTGGAATATTGAAAAACGCGGACAAGTTGTTCTCATAGAA
>JAVBSX010000190.1:0-3635 GCA_031556455.1 Thermoguttaceae bacterium | reverse complement strand
CGGCAGGTCGATTCGACGTAAAAGAGGTCCGGATCGCGGCTGTCGTTGAGCGGAGTCGGTACGGCGATCAAAATTGCATCGGCCTGCCGGAGCTTTTTGGGATCGGCCGTCGGCTCGAACGTCCCGTCTCCGACACATTGTTTGATCCAATCGGACGAAATGTGAGCGATATAACTTTTCCCTTTTTTGAGCCGGTCGACCTTTTTCTGGTCGACGTCGTACCCGATCGTTTTGAAGCCCGCCTTGATAAATGCCCGGATGAGCGGCAGCCCGACGTATCCGAGGCCGATAACGCCGATTTTGGCCTTTTTGTTTGCGATCAGCGAAGCAAGTTTGTCTTTCATTGTTGAAAATCGAAAAAAGGGTGAGAACGAAAAGGAAAGCCGGGGGTTGGTAACAAAGTTGGTCGGCGACTCGCTTTAGCGTATCATAAATGATGATTATTGAAAAGACAATAAATCCAACCCGTTATTTTCCCTTCGGAGTGTGCAAGAGAGCTGCAAAGTCCCGTCATTTCGACTGAAGCGTAGCGCAAGGAGAAATCTCATCCTCGCGCGAGGGCCGGAATTCCCGCCTTTTCGGCAAGGGTGAGATTTCTCGCTGCGCTCGAAATGACGAGAACAAATCGCATCTGGGATCACACCGGTTTTTTTCGTCCCACCTCGCCGTTCCCGTCTTGACCTCACCTTTTCGGTGCTTCGGTTATCGGTTAAAATCGGTACCATCCGAAAAAATTTTCCCGCGAAGTCCCATGCCCCAATTTCGAAAAGATCCCCTCACCGGCCGTTGGGTGATCGTTGCCGAAGAACGGATTAACCGGCCCAACCAATTCGACATCGACAGCGATTCTCAAGACGCGGAATCGTCGATCCCTTGTCCGTTTTGCCCCGGCAACGAAGACAAGACCCCGGACGAAATCGACCGGTTCGGCTCCGCGAACGAATGGTCGGTCCGCGTCGTCCCGAACCTGTATCCGGCCGTTCAACGGTACGAGGAATTTCCGGACCACAGATCGTTCCAAATTCGGTACGGGGCCATGCTCGATGTCGATTATCCCCTGTCCCGGTACGAAGAAACCTTTTCAACGCCGATTCCCGGGGCTGGCATGCACGAACTGATCGTCGATTCCCCACGGCACGTCCTTTGCCTCTCCGATTTGACCGACCAGGAGGTCGTCAAAACGTTCCGGATGTACCGTCAACGGCTGCTCGCCCTCGGCAGCGAAAAGCGGTACGCCCACGCCCTGATCTTCAAGAACGTCGGCAGCGCATCCGGAGCCTCGCTTTACCACACACATACCCAGTTGTTGGCGATCCCGTTTCTCTCGCCGCCGATTCAACGCGAGCTGCAACGGGCGATCGCCTTCCGCCGGGAAATGGACGAATGTTTTTGGTGCACGCACCTCGCCCATGAGATCAAGGACGGCTCCCGGATCATCGAAGAAGGGGAGCATTTCGTTTCGCTTTGCCCCTATGTCAGTCGCTTTCCGGCGGAAACGGTCATTTATCCGAAAAGACATATTTCGCATTTCGAGATGCTCAAGGAATCCGAGCTCCAAGAATGTGCCCGAATGGTCCGCCGGACGATCCGGCTATTGGACAAAGCGGTCGATTGGCACAAGGACCGACTGTCCTATAACATGATCGTCAAGTCCGGTCCGTTCGTTTACAGCGGGCCGATGAACGCCTCGGATCTCTCGGATTCCGCGTTTTGGCTCCAGCGGCTCGATTATTCCTACGAACGGGTGTATCATTTTCATATCGTGATCCTGCCGAGTTTGGCGAAGGCCGCCGGATTCGAATGGGGTGCCGGCATGCACATCAACCCGATTTCCCCGGAAACGGCCGCCGCCCGATTGCGCAGCGTCCTCCCCATGCTCCAAGACCAAGAAGAAAACGAAGGCGAAACGTAACACTTCCGCCGAATGATGTTTTCGTCATTTCGATTGAAGCGTAGCGTAAGGAGAAATCTCACCCTCGCGAACGGGAAGGAACTCCGGCTCATTCGGCGAGGGTGAGATTTCTCGCTCCGCTCGAAATGACGAACAAATTACGAAATTGCGAATTAAAAACGCGACTTCGCGACCGTAGGTCGCGGCTCTCTATCCTCTGTCCTCTGTCCTCTACTCCCATGCTCAGATCAGAAATCGTTCACATTCCGGTCAACCGGCTCGCCGAGGAATTCGGTACGCCGCTGTTCGTGTACGACGCCGCGTCGATCCGCAAGCGGTACCGCGAACTGCTCCAATTCGACGTCGTCCGGTACGCGCAAAAAGCGTGCTCCAACCTCGCGATCCTCCGGCTGCTCCGGGAAGAAGGGGCCGCCGTCGATTCGGTCAGCGCCAACGAACTGCATCGGGCGATCGCCGCCGGATTTTCGTTCGAACGCGACCCGAAAACAAACGTCGAACCGTGCGTTTACACGGCCGACATTTTCGACCGGGAAACCCTTGATTTGGTCGTTGAAAAGGACATTCCGGTCAACTGCGGCTCGATCGACATGATCGAACAGTTGGGCCGTCGTGCCCCGGGCCGGGAAATTACGGTCCGGATCAACCCCGGTTTCGGACATGGGCATTCCCGCAAGACGAACACCGGCGGCGATCAGTCGAAGCACGGCATCTGGTTCGAGCAGATCGAGGCGTGTAAGGCGACCGCAGCCCGTTACAAATTGGAGATCACCGGCCTGCACACGCATATCGGCAGCGGCTGCGATTTCGAACACCTGAGTCAGGTCTGCGGGGCCTTGGGGAAGATCGCCCTCGAATTCGGGCCAGGCATCCGGATGCTCAGCACCGGCGGCGGCTTGCCGATCCCGTACCGACCCGAAGAGACCGAGATCGATATCGACCGCTATTTCCGGCTCTGGGACGAAACCCGGCGGTCGCTCGAAGAGACATTCGGACACAAAATCACTCTCGAAATCGAGCCGGGCCGATACCTCGTCGCCGAAAGCGGTTATCTCGTTTCGGAAATTCGGGCGATCAAACACCAGGGGGACAACCTGTTTTACCTGGTCGATGCGGGCTTCAACAACCTCGCCCGGCCGATCCTGTACGGGGCGTATCACCCGATTTCCGTCGCGAGACAAGAAGATCGGAAAGAAGGCCCGGAAGAGGTCGAGGCGATCATCGGCGGGCCGCTTTGCGAATCGGGGGACATTTTTACGCAGGAGGACGGCGGTTTCGTCGTTAAAAGACGGCTCCCCAAGGCCGAGGTCGGCGATTACCTCATTCTCGAAATCGCGGGCGCCTACGGTTCGGTGATGGGCTCGAACTACAATTCGAAGCCGTTGGCCGCCGAGGTGTTGATCGACGCCGGCAAAGCAAATTTGATCCGCCGTCGGCAAAACTTCGTCCAAATGATCCAAAACGAAATCTGATCGACGAGCTGACGGAAATATTCGATCCGAAGGTCATCGGGAACGGAACACACGGAAATATTTCGTTTTTTTTCTTTCGGGGATTTGCATTTCCTTCCCGTTTCCGGTATAAAGACGCCAATGGTTGATATCGGCGCAATTTTCTCGCCCGGTCGAAATCCTGTTCCCACTGCGGGAGAGAAAGATTTTTGCACAACGGTTTCGTTTGATTTCCTTGGGAATCCCTTTCCTGAAAAACCTTCGCGGAGAATTAA
>JAVBSX010000217.1:0-14281 GCA_031556455.1 Thermoguttaceae bacterium | reverse complement strand
GTTGAAAATGTCATATCCCTCACTCCGTTGCGTTTCATTTCGGGCTGTTATTATCAGATCAAAAATTTTTGGTGGACCAGTAACTGCTATCCGCTCACCTACCATGAAAAAAATTATTCCCGTTCTTATCGGCATTCTCGTCGCCGTTTTGGCGTTTGCCCTGCTGCAAAGCCAATGCCGATTTTCTCCGATTTCAATTTCTCCCGGTCGGACAAATACGTCTTGGTTTGCCCCTTCGCCCGAACTGCCGGTTGTCAAAAGGGAACGCGAGGCGGCTCCTTTTTCAAAAATCGACCTCAACGGCCCGATTCGGCTGTTTCTCACCCAGGGAGAAAAAGAGGCGATCACCGTCGAGACGCATGAGGATTTGCTCCCCGAGCTGAAAACCGAAATCGGGCACGGGACCTTGGAGATTCGTTTTCTCGGACAATACAACAACATTGACAGGCTCAACGTCTATCTCACCGTTCGCGAATTGAACGACATTCGGCTCGCCAATGTCGCCCGGCTCGAAGGGCAATCGACGATTCGCTGCGATTCTCTGCAGCTCCGCGTACGGTCGGTCTCACGAGTCAGGCTCGATGTCGATACGAAAAACCTTTTCTGCGAAGCGAGCGGAGTGAGCCGGATCGATCTGTCCGGAAAAGCGGAACAGGCAACGCTCCGGGCGAGCGGCTCCTCGTCAATCAAAGTCGGCGGCCTGAAGCTCGAAAGAGGGGACCTACAGGCTTCCGGAGCTTCGTCGATCTCGATCGGAGACGTTGGCGAACGGCTTTCCCTCACCGCTTCCGGAGCTTCGTCGATCTCGGTCGGAAATGTCGCCGAGCTTTCTTTCGCCGCTTCCGGGGCCAGCCGCATCGATTATCGCGGAGCGCCGAAAATCACGAGGCAGAACATTTCCGGAGCCTCCCGAGTCCGCTCCAACAAATGAGGCAATCGTACGATGTAACGATATTCTTTCTTGAAAATGACAGCGCCTCTTGCATTGCCGTCAAACTGCGGAGATAATCACGCCAGATTGTTTTTCCTCAATGTTACTCTCAGTTACGGATGCTTGTTGTTATGAAGTTGATTCGGTCTCGCCGATTCGGTTCTTTTTTCGCGGTGCTTATCGCGTTAACCGTCCTTGGGATCTGGACTCTTCCGTTTTCCAAAAGCGAAGAATTGGAAATCTTCCCGCAGTCGGAAAAAACGACCGCGTTGAGTACGCCCCTGAGCGGTTCCGTGACGCAAAGTCAAGAACGCAAAGAGGAGGATAACACCCGGTTTTTCAACCTCATCACCAATCCGAGCATCCTTTTCGATTCCGTCCCGCCGCCGCCGGCCCGATGGGATCTGAGTCAAACATTCTCCGAAATCGAGGAATTTCATGGGATCAAACCGATCCTCCGGATCGCGGAGCCGGGCAAAACGCAAATCGTCGAGCCGGTGCTCGACGGGGATTTTCTTACGTTGCATTGGAAAGGGATCGGGACGAGCGAAATCACGCTCGAAGCGAAAAATCCGGAAACCGGCTTTACGGTTTACGACAAAATCCGGGCCGAAACCTGGGCGCCGGATTACTGGAAAATGTTTTTCGCCGTCGTCGGCGGGGTCGGCATTTTTCTCCTCGGAATGAAATATCTCTCCGAAGGGCTCCAAACCGTGGCCGGGTCGGGGCTCCGCCGAATGATCGCGATGGTGACCGACAACCGCTTTTTGGCGATCGGCGTCGGCGTTTTGACGACGGCCCTCATCCAATCGAGCAGCGTGACGACCGTGATGGTCGTCGGCTTCATCAACAGCCAGATCATGACCCTTTCCCAAGGGATCGGTGTGATCATGGGCGCGAACATCGGCACGACGGTCACCGGCTGGATTCTCGTGCTCGACATCGGGAAATACGGGCTGCCGATCCTCGGTTTGGCCGGGTTCGTCTATCTTTTTTCCAAACATGACCGAACCCGGTTCATCGCAATGGCCGTCATGGGCCTCGGCTTCGTCTTTTTCGGCCTCGAATTGATGCAGAAAGGCTTTTCCTTCCTGCGCGATTTGCCGAGTTTCACCGCCTGGATGAACTCGTTTCACGCCGATAGTTATTTCGGCGTCCTGAAATGTGTCGGGATCGGCTGTATCGTGACCTTGATCGTCCAGTCGTCCTCGGCGACCCTCGCGATCACGATGTCGCTCGCCGCGATCGGGGTGATCCCGTTCGAGACGGCCGGGGCGCTCGTCCTCGGCGAGAATATCGGGACGACGATCACGGCGATCCTTGCCTCGATCGGATCGACTACGAACGCCCGGCGCGCCGCCTATTTTCACACGTTTTTCAACGTGGTCGGGGTCTGTTGGGTTTCCCTGATTTTTCTTTCGGTCATGGTTCCTTTAATCAAATCCTGGGTCGGAGTCAACGAGGATGGGACGCTCCTCAATACCACCAAGGGAATCGCTCTGACCCATACGGTTTTCAACGTCGTCAACACCATCCTTTTCATTCCGTTTACCAACGTTATCGCCTGGGGGCTCATACGGGTCGTCCCGGAACGGGAGGAGAAGGAAAAGAAATCGTACCTGACCGGCTTGCATGTCCGACTGCTGGAAACCTCCGCGATTTCGATCGAACGTTCGCGCGTCGAAGTGCTCCGGATGGGGAACGCATGTGCCGACCTGGCCGGCTGGGTCGAGCAAATCGAAAAATCGGAGACCCTCGACGAAAAGCTGATCGAGCAATCGTTCCGGCAGGAAGAGGTGCTCGACACTTTGCAGGACGAGATCATCGAGTTTATGGCCGATCTTT
The DNA here is from genome assembly GCA_031556455.1 of Thermoguttaceae bacterium. Taxonomy (GTDB): domain Bacteria; phylum Planctomycetota; class Planctomycetia; order Pirellulales; family Thermoguttaceae; genus JAVBSX01. The sequence goes on along the minus strand of JAVBSX010000217.1, from coordinate 11,505 downwards.
TGGCCGGGAACGTCTCGCACGACGTCGCCGAAATCGCCCGCAGCCAATTGCGAATGGCCGATGAGATTGAATCGATCAGCGATTACCTGATCGTGATCCTCAAATCGAACCTGAAACTCCGCAAATCGGGATTGGCGATTCCGGAACCGATCAAATCGCAGATCGAAAGCCTGCACGATCATATCGAAGCGTACATGCTGATGATCCAGCGGTATTACGCGGCCCGAAAAGACAGTGTCGAATTGATGACCGAGGTTCATGCCCAGGGACGGAGCATCACGGTCCGGGTCAAGACTATCCGGGACATGTTCCTGAAGCAAATGTCGGAAGAACGGGTCGACCCGCAGGTGATTATGGCGATCAACACGCAATTGAACGCCTACCGCCGCGTCCGGGAACATTCACAGAACGTCGCCGAAGCGGTCGTCGGGGTCAAATAAGAGTAAGCGTTCACGAACCTTGGACCGCGGATATCTTGTCCGCGGTTCAAGGAAAAAACCGTGAACGCTTACAAATGGAATATGGGAAAAGTCGTTTTTTTGTCTTCGCAAAGCAGATATGAAAATCAGTAACGTACCGCGAAAAAATGAATCCGGAAACTTCCCGAACAAAGCGTTTACTGATCTGCGCGAAAATTTTGATCCGATCGGCAAACGCGAACACTCGCGATCCCTTGATTTTTGAGACTGCGCTCCGCTACGTCTTGAAAATTTTATGCACAGACCAATAAAGCCGCGAAACCGTGAGTGTCGAGCTCGAAACTCCGTTTCAAATTTTTCGCGGAGAACAATTCCTCCCGTTTCGAAGCGTTCATCCTCATGAAAATCTCGCGATTATCATTAACAAGCCTCTTCTTTTTCGTGTCGGTCTCTTCGCTCCTCGCCGTCGAGGGGATGGTGTTCCCGCCGGGCGTCGAGCACCAAGTCCTGTTTCGACGGCAAGAAGACGGATACAACAACATCCGCATTCCGTCCCTTTGCACGACGAAAACGGGGGCCTTGCTCGCGTTTGCCGAAGGGCGTACCGGCGGCGATGCCGGGAAAATCGAAATGATCCTGCGCCGCAGCGACGACGGCGGTCAAACCTGGGGGGCGATCCAAAAGATTTGGGCCGACGCGGAAAATACGTGCGGCAATCCGACGCCCGTTTGCGACGATGCAACAGGGAACATTTGGCTTTTCGGAACCTGGAACCTCGGAGCCGACCATGAGTCGAAAATTTTGGACGGCAAAAGTGAGTTTCCGCGAATTCCGCACGTCCTGAAATCGGACGACGACGGCAAAACCTGGAGCAGGCCGGAACCGATGTCGCATTTGCGAAAAGACGACTGGGCCTGGTACGCGACAGGCCCGTGCAACGCGATTCAATTGACCCGCGGCCCCTGCAAAGGACGGCTCGTCGTCCCGGCGAATCATTCCGTGCGGAACGAAGGGGACAAGGGGGCGGAAAGATATCATTCCCATCTCATCTATTCCGACGATCACGGCAAGACGTGGGAGCTCGGCGCGGTCGCCGGGCCGTTAACCAACGAGTCAACCGTCGTCGAATTGGAAGACGGCGGCATCATGCAGAACATGCGTTCCTATCATGGGCAAGGTTGCCGCGCGGTCGCCGTTTCCCGGGACGGCGGCACCTCGTATCCCGAACGGAATCGCGACGACGGAACCGTTGACGGTGATGCTTATCTCGACCATGCCCTTCAAACGCCGGTGTGCCAAGCGAGCATTCTCCGGTATTCGTGGGCAAGGGGGGACGAGCCGGGGACGATTCTTTTTACCAGTCCCTGGGGAAAGAACCGGGCCAAACTGGCCGTCTGGGCAAGCCAAGACGACGGCCAATCCTGGTCGGAGCCCAAGGTCGTTTTCGACGGGCCGGCGGCGTACTCCAATTTGGTCGCTTTGTCGGACAACCGGGTCGGCATCCTCTGCGAAATCGGCCTGAAAGACCCGTACCAGACGATCTCTTTTTTGAGTTTTCCGCTCGAATGGGTTTTATTGACAAGGCGATAAAATTTGACCCGTTGTCCGTGCCGCGATTTGACATGGTCCGCGATATTTTGAACTTCGTTACACTTCGTACAAAATATCGCTCGGTTCACTTTTTATCACCGGCACAATAGGACGAAAATGACGGAAAGGGATTTCAAAATTTCGTGCGAAGTACAGCAATAGCAATGTGCGGTAATCCGCTCCAGATCATGACCGATTCTCACCGAACGTTCCTTTCTCCTCCTGAAATCGCCCAAGCCGTTTCGGATTCGGGAATCGCCAAGGCATCGGCGTCGTTTGGTCGATTATTCGTTCTCGGAATTCTGGCCGGGGTTTACATCGCCTTCGCCTCGGAAGGTTCGACGATGGCGGCGTTCAACCTGCTGGCCGATCCGTCGACCTACGGGCTCGGCCGCTGTCTGGCCGGAGCGATTTTTCCCGGCGGCTTGATGCTCGTCGTGATCGCAGGCGGCGAACTGTTTACCGGCAATACGATGATGCTCCTACCGTTGGCCCAGCGCAGGATCGGCCTCGGCGGTTTGCTGCGGAATTGGTGCATCGTTTATTGCGGCAATTTCGTCGGTTCGGTTTTCGTCGCCTGGTTGATTTATTCTTCCGGCCAACTGAACGGCGGCGATCATCTGCTGGGGGGCGTCACGATCAAGATCGCGGCGGCGAAGTGCCGGCTCTCGTTCCTCGAAGCGGTTTCGCTCGGCATCTTGTGCAACTGGCTCGTCTGCCTCGCCGTTTGGATGGCGGCGGGAGCGAAAGACGTAACCGGAAAAATCTTCGCGATATTTTTCCCGATCTGGCTTTTCATCACTTCGGGCTTCGAACATTCCGTCGCCAACATGTATTACATCGCGGCGGGATTGCTGGCCCGATCGAATCCGGCCTGGCTCGCGGCGGTCAATCTGCCGCCGGAAACGCTGGCCTCGTTGAGCTGGACGAATTTCTTTCTCGCCAATCTGCTGCCGGTCACCTTGGGCAATATTCTCGGCGGCGGCGTTTTCGTCGCCTTGGCCTACGGTTACGCTTGCAAAGTACGCCAACCCTAGAGTCGCGACCCGTTTAGCCGAGCGGCGCAGACGCCGGCGTCCCTTTCGCGAGGTTGCGTTTTTTCGCTGTGAGCGAAACCGCGACCATAGGCCGCGGCTCGTTGTCGGCTTGCAAGCGACATGCTCCAGCGAAAACGGACCGAACGGCAGGTCCTTGCTCTACCGGCTACGGTCTATTGGCAAGGCGATCTTTTCACGAAAGTCGTTTTGACGATTGCGAGCTCCGTTTGCACAGTTTATTCATCAAATTTTCCGCCGAATCGAGCATTTCGGGCGGCAACTCTTTTTCCGTCAACGTTGTCGGCAAACCGATCGGTCGCTTCGCCGGGCAAACGGTCCGCGGTTCCGGACCCGAGGTCGAGTTCCGCTCCAAGGCACGAAACGTATCGCGGTTCGCTCGGAGGTATCGCTCGTCGTGTCTCAACAATCGCCGTTCCTCATCGCTCAGGTCTTCCGGGGCCAAAAACGTCAACACCGCGCCGTTTTCCTTGCGGATCACGAGAAACCATTGTTTTTCAAAATAACAGGCCAGCCGCTCCCCTTGCAGCCGGATCGCGAATTTCGGATTGTCGATCGTTCGCTCGAAAGATTCCCAGCGTCTGCTCGAAAAACGAACGCCGTACCGCTCGAAAGCCCGTTCTTTAGCGTGAGTGGAAATCGTCATACCTCGCATGTCCTTGTTGGATTGTCCCGATTCCGTGGGAATCGTTATTGCTCCTTGGTCGATTCATGGCACTCCAGGGTTTGGAGTGATTTGAGAGCGACATCGAAAGAATGGGAGCATGTCCATTCTATCGGATTTGCCACTCCGCGCCGAGGCGTCGAAAAACGAGTGAGATGTCACGAAGACTTGGCAAAGACGCCCGCAATCGATATAATACTCAGCACGATTTTGTCTTCCCTGCCGACTTCGGTAAAAACCGATCAAGGAGCCTTTTGTGACATTCCTCCAACTTGCCAAAGACCGTTACTCCGTCCGGAAATTCAACGACAAACCGATCGAGAAGGACAAGCTCGCTCTCATTCTCGAAGCGGGTCGGATTGCTCCGACAGCCTGTAATAATCAACCGCAACGGATTCTCGTGATCGAAACCGACGCGGCACGGACCAAATTGAAAGAGTGCACCGCGCATCATTTCAACGCCCCGCTCGCCCTGCTCGTCTGTTACGACAAAACGGCCAGTTGGAAACGCGGCTTCGACGGCGACGACAGCGGTACGGTCGATGCGAGCATCGTTACGACGCAGATGATGCTCCAGGCGTTCGAACTGGGGATCGGTTCGACCTGGGTCGGTCATTTCGACCCGAAGAAAATCCGCAGCGTGTTCCAACTGCCGGAAAATTACATTCCCGTCGCCGTTTTGCCGCTCGGTTATCCCGCCGCGGATTCCCAGCCGAATCCGCTTCACAATCAACGGGAGGCGGCGGAAAAGACGGTGTTTTACGACGGCTTCTGAAGCACCTTCACTCCTCTCACTCCGTCCGGCCGAAAAGAACGAGACATTGGTCGTCGGTTTGCGATGTTCGTCCGGCGAAACTGCGAACCGAAGCGATCAGATTGCGCCCCATTTGGCTGACGGAAGCAGTCCGGTGCATGTTAAGATTGTCGATCACCCCTTGTAGGGAATAAAATTCCCCGGCCGCGTTCATCGCATCGGTCAGACCATCGCTCATCAAAGTGAACGACTGATCTTTCTCGATTTCGTATTCGAAGACCTCGTATTCCGTGTCGGGAACGATCCCGAGCGGCAGCCCGCCGGTTTCGGTCATAATCGATTTGGTTTGTTTTTTCGGATCGTTCAAGATCGGCGGAATGTGCCCGGCATTGAAAAATCGGACACGGTTCGTCTTCGGATTCAGGATCGCGAGCAAAAAAGTGATAAACCGGTCGTCCCAACGGCTCTCGCAAAACGAATTGTTGAGCCGTTTCATCGCCGCCTCGAATGTCGGCTCCATGAGCAGGCAGTACCGCACGTCCGCCGAAAGCTTCGCCATCAGCAAGGCCGCCGAAACCCCTTTGCCGGACACGTCGCCGACGGCGATCGCGATCAAATCGTTCGGGAGCGGAATGTAATCGTAATAATCCCCTCCCAGAAATTTGGCGGGCTGATAATAATCGAAAAACTCGTAATGCTCGATTTTCGGGTGCGCAATGGGCAAGAAGCCGCGTTGGACCTTGTGGGCGATGTTCATTTCGCCTTCCATGATCCGTTCTTTGAGTTTCACATCGTGCAGTTTCGCGTTTTCGATCGCGATCGCGATTTGATAGGCGACGCTCACGAGCAGGTCCAAATCGTTGTATGTGAACTTTTTGCCGCCCGAACGGGAATCGACCTGAATCACCCCCATGCATTCGTTTTGCTCCGAATCCATGATCGGGACGGCCATGACCGAAAAAATATGGTAGTTGACGATGCTCTCGGTCGGATCGAAACGGGAGTCCTCCCCCGCGTTGTCGGAGAGAATCGCGGATTTCGAAGCAACGATCCGTTCGAGGATCGAGCGGCTGACCCGGAACGAATCCTGGGTCTGCGGATTCCGGTGCAAGTAGGCTTTCACTTCCAGCCGCTTGGTCTGATCGTCGAAGAGCAAGATGCACGCGCAATCCGCCTGCCGGAAAATTCGGAGGAGATTATCCAGAAGTTGCGGCAAGATTTGGCTGAGTTCTCCGCTGAGATTCCGACCGATATCGATCAGGGCCTTGAGCTTCAATTCGGCATTGGCCGGATTGATATGCCCTTTTTGCGGGGCGAGATTGATTTGGGAGATAATATTGATCGGCTCGTCGATTTCCGGACTTTCTTCGACGACAACCTGATTTTGCGGTCCCCCGAATTGCCCCGAGATGTCCGATTTGGTGTCACTCGTATCGGCGACGAAACGAAACTCGGCATCGCAGACCCGAATGATGTCACCGTCGAACATGCGGGTCCGGGAATCGATCAGCCGACCGTTCAGCATCGTTCCGTTGCGGCTGTGCAGGTCTTCGATAAAATAGCCGCCCGGTTCGTGAACGATTCTCGCATGTTCGCGGCTGACCGCTCCATGATCGAGCACGATTTCGCAACAAGGGTGTCGGCCGATAATCGTCGAATCGCAAACCAGAGGAAAGGTTTCCTCCGGGGTTGTTTCGGTTTTGGACGTCTGCAAAAAAGCCATGTTTTCGAGAACGATAGAAATCAAATTCGAGGACGACAAAGACAACGCTCCCGCCAATGTACGCTATCTTCCCCCGTTCGTCAAATCCTCCTTGGAAAAAGGCGCAAAGTCGTTGTAATCCGTCGGCCTCGCAAGAACGAGGCCGTCATTTCGACTGAAGCGTAGCGCAAGGAGAAATCTCACCCTCGCATGAGGGGAGGAATTCCGGCTTTTTCGGCGAGGGTGAGATTTCTCGCTCCGCTCGAAATGACGCTTGGGTGGTTGAAGGTTGATTGAAAACCGCCGCGTTTGTATAAAAAATCCGACTTTGCAATCCTCCCTCTTTTGTCGGGGAGGGCTTGAAGACCCCGCCAAAATGATTACAATAAACGTGAGTTATCGATAGTTCGTGAAAGAAGTCTCATGGTCTATTTAGGACATGTTTCGGCCGCCAGACGTTTTTTCCAGGAAGGCTCCGATAATCATCGTCGTTTCATTCGCCCCAATAACCGTTAATTCCAGACAAGAAAAATGTACGCAATTATTGAAGACGGTGGTCGTCAATTCAAGGTTGAACCCGGCAAGCAAATTATGATCGATTACCGCGAGAAGCTGACTCCCGGCGAAGTGGTCGAATTTGTCAAAGTCCTTGCCCTCAGCGGAGAAGAGTCCGTGACCATTGGCCAACCGGCCGTCGAAGGAGCCAAAGTTTTGGGGGAAGTTCTGAAAGACGCCCAAGGGCCGAAATTGACGATTGGAAAACTTCGGCGCCGAAAAAACTCCAAACGTAAAACCGGACACCGGCAGATTTATACTCTCGTTAAAATCAACGAGATCGTTTCCGGCTGATTTTTCCCCTCTTCGAGATTCCGGTGTGAAAGCTCGGGGACTGTTCGATACTCCTTATGTCTAGCGAACTGCATCCCGAAACACAGTCTTATTCCGAGGGTCCCCGGGATTCGCGGCCGTTTAGCGCTGCGCCGGTTTCGTCTTCGATTCCCGAAGAAAATAACGATCCGATTTCCGAACTGGCCGATTCGCTTTCCTCGGCCGTTTCCGCCGCTTCGACGGAAGCCTCTCCCGAAACAATGCCCGGGGGGCCTCCCATACTCGACAGCAATGCCCTGCCGCCGGGAACGATGCTCGGTCATTTTTCCGTCAGCAAGTATATCGGCGGCGGCGGAATGGGGAGCGTTTATCTCGGGATCGACAAATCGCTCGACCGGAAAGTCGCGATCAAGGTTTTGCAAAAACAGCGAGCCCAAGATCAGTCTTCGGCCGCACGGTTTATGAACGAAGCCCGATCGGCGGCCCGATTGAATCACGAGCATATCGCGCAGGTTTACTTTGCCGGCCAACAGGATGATATTCCGTTCATCGCTTTCGAATATGTCGAAGGGACCAATATCCGGTTGATGGTTGAGAAATATGGGATATTCCCTGTTTCTCAAGCGATCACCTACATGATTCAAATCGCCCATGCTCTTAATCATGCCGCGTTGCACGGAGTCATACACCGGGATGTCAAGCCTTCGAATATTCTGATCACCAAAGAAGGCCGGGCGAAATTGATCGACATGGGCTTGGCCCGGTTGCTCAAGCCGACCGATCCTGGTGATGATTTGACGGCGAGCGGGGTTACCCTCGGAACGTTCGATTATATTTCTCCGGAACAGGCGAGAGACCCGCGAAACGCCGATATTCGGAGTGATATTTATTCGCTCGGTTGCACGTTGTTTTTTATGCTGACGGGCCAGCCGCCGTTTCCGGAAGGGACCGTCCTGCAAAAATTGCTTCAGCACCAAGGAGACGAACCGCCGGATGTTCGGGAATTTCAGCCGGGTGTTCCCGCCGAAATCGCCCAGCTCGTCCAAAAAATGATGGCGAAAGATCCGCGACATCGATTCCAGACGCCCGGAGCACTCTTGCGGGCGTTGACGGAGGTTGCCGGGATGCTGGGGCTTCGCCCTACGGGGCCGGGCAACACCGTTTGGGTGTTGCAGCCGACATCGAAGCCTTCGTTTTTCCTGAGGCATCTTCCTTGGGTTTCCGGCGTCGTTTTGCTTTTGGTTTGCGTTTTCGGACTCAGCCTATACTGGAAAAATGAGCAACTTTCCCTTCCTCCGTTGACATCGTCCGAAGAGCCGATCGGGACCGTGTCGAATCCCGGGGCTTTGCCTGATTCCAAAAAGGAGTCGTCTTCCCAGCAATCCGCCGTCAATCAACGCGGGGAGAAGGAACAGGACGAATTCGTGCCGGTGCTCCGGGAAACCGGAGGCCGGGATACGAATGCGGTTGCGGTCGAAAGAATCGACGAAACGGCCTTCACTTCCGGAGACTTGCGATTTTTTGCGCGAGGTTTCAGTCTTGGAAGCCGATCCGTTTCCAGTTCCATTATTTTTCGTTCTCCGAAACAAACCCGGTCATCCTTGAACGCTTCGTTGAACCCGCTTAGAAAGGGACAAGAAGCAATTCCGGCGGATCTGCAAGAAAGCCGAACCTCTTCCCTTCTGATTGTCGATCCCTCTGCCTCTTCGTCGGAAGAAGGGAGTTTTTCGACACTGGCGGCGGCCGTCGCCGCATCCGGAAAAAACGCAACGATCGAGTTGCGTTTTAATGGTCGGGAGCAGGAATCCGGAAAAACGGTCCCCCTTTCCCTGGCGGGACGCCAACTGACGATTCAAGCGGGCAAGGGATATTCCCCGATCCTGTCGTTTGCTCCCAAGGATCCGTCTTTCGTCAAAAGCGGCAAAATTTATTTCTTTATCGTCAACGGAGGCGAACTGAAGTTCAACCGGATCGCTTTCGAAATGGACGTTTCTTCGAAAGTCCTGGCAAGTCAGTGGTCGGTTTTCGATATTCTCGGGCCGACGCAAATGAGTTTTTCCGAATGCTCGCTGACAATTCGCAATACGACCTCGGCTGAGAGCAACCTTGTTTACATCTCCGATGTCGCCTTTTTCCGCAACGTTCTTTCCAGCAGTTCGGAATCGTCCGTTTCGGGAGGTCAAGCCGTTTCCGGTTCGTCAAACGTCTCTCCGACCACCTCTGGGGCTTCGACGATTTCCGGCACCGTTTCGGAATCGGGCCGAACCGAAGGAGGAGATTACTCCTCCCCCGACTCGCTCTCTCTCCGACAGAAAGGAGCGACGCTCAACACCGTTTCCGGGCCGGGAGACGGAAATCGATCGGACAGCCGGGGAATCGCGGCATTCGAGCGACCATTGGGAGCGGAGGAGGGACAAACGGTTCGAATCGGCATCAAGGATAGCATTCTCCGGGGGGAAGCAACCGTCCTGCTCTGCGAAACGCATCGACCGACGAAACTGGAACTTTCGGATGCCTTTGTCGCGATTGCCCTGCCGTTTTTGGTCGCCAAGGAAGTGAAAAAAAACACGTCGAAAGAGGGGAGCGTTCAAATCGTTTTGGATCATGTCTCGCTCTTTGGAAAAGCGGCCTTGTCCCGACAAATCAAAGAGAAGGAAACGGACGCCTATCCCGGTTTCGTGAAATGGACGACACGGTTTTCGATTCTTCGGTTGAATAAAAAACCGATCGCCGAATTTTTCGGCTTTACAAACCGGGATGAAGCCTTTTCCCTTTTCGATTGGCAATGCGAGTCGATTTTCCTACAGGACGTCAATTCCGGAGCGGAAATCAAACAAACTCCTTCGGCTTATCCGTTGGAAATCTCGCTCGAGGATTGGAAAGCGAAATGGCGTTGCGATCCGACGGTCGGAAACGATTTTTTTCAATCCTATCTTCCGGAACAGAAGCTGATCAATACGATGGTCCCCGGGGATTTGGCGATTTCACAACGGGAAAACAATCCGGCCTTCAAATCGGTTCCGGAATCGGACGAAAATCGGACCGAACGAAGCGATGCCGGTCAAGTTCTGCCTCTTCTGCAAAAAGTTCCCCTGGGGCCGTAGTCCTTGGTTGAAAATACCCTGTTTAGCCGAGCGGCGAAGACGCCGGCGTTTTGCGGCTTTTCAAGAACCGAAAAATCGAACGCCGGGGGAAGCGGCAATCCGTGATTTGTGGTAAGATATTGGTTCTTTCGCGGTTTTCGCAATATTTTAGACGTTATAATTTTTTGATGAATACCGATCAGAGCGATTCTTTGCTGGCCCTTTACGAACACGATTTGACGAACAAATTGTTCGGCGATTATCACGTGATTCGTCAAATCGGTTCCGGAGCAATGGCCGAGGTTTATCTCGCCCAGCAGCGCTCGCTTTCCCGCCGGGTCGCCCTCAAGGTCCTCCGCCCGGAGCTCGCCGAAGATGAAAATTGCGTCAAGCGGTTCGTTCAGGAAGCCCAATCGGCGGGCAGCCTCGTACACCAGAACATCGTTCACATTTACGAAGTCAACTGTATCGAGGGGTATTGGTACATCGCCCAGGAATACGTGCAAGGCTCGAATCTGCGGGCGCTCCTGCAACGGGAAGGGGCTCTCGCGCCCCAGCAGGTCGGTGTCATTCTTTGGCAGGTCGCTTCCGCACTCAATCGGGCCGCCCTGATCGGGATCGTGCATCGCGACATCAAGCCGGACAACATTCTGGTGAGCGACGAAGGGGAAATGAAGGTCGCCGACTTCGGCCTGGCCCAGGTCGTCAAGGAATCCGAAGGGAAGGTACATCATTTGACGAAATTCGGAATGACCCTCGGTACCCCGCTTTATATGAGTCCGGAACAGGCCGAAGGAAAGGTGCTTGACCACCGGAGCGACATCTATTCTCTCGGAATCACCGCTTATCACTTACTGGCGGGACGCCCTCCCTTTCAAGCGGAAACCGCGATCGCGACCGCGTTGCAGCATTTGAACAAACCGCCGGAGCCGATCTTGAAACTCTGCCCGGACGTCCCGCCTCTGCTCGCGGAGATCGTCCACAAAATGATCGAAAAATCGCCGGCCAAACGGTATCAAACGATCCCTGAATTGCTGGACGATTTGAAGAAACTGCATGCCCTGATGCAAAGCGGAGGCGGTTCGGGGCAATTGATGTCCGATTGGGATAATGTTCGTTTCGCGACCTTGACCCGTTCCAGCACCGCCTTGTTCGAGGTCAAGCAACGGCTCGAAAAAACGATGCAACTGGAGGCCTTGAAACGGCGGCGTTGGTCGCGGCTGGTCCTCTTTTCCCTGCTCGCCGCTTTCCTGCTCGGTATGATCGGCGCCTACGCCAGGATTCAGGCACGGACGTTGCGGCTTCCTCAGCCGACCGTCGCGGAATCCGTCCCGAAAATGAGCACGATCGCCGAACAATGGATTCTCGCCTGCCGATTGGGCAACGAGGATGGCTGGCAAAGCGTGATCG
>JAVBSX010000371.1:0-8749 GCA_031556455.1 Thermoguttaceae bacterium | reverse complement strand
GCGGTTTACTTTCTGTTGCACTTTCCCTGATCTTTCGACCGGTGGGCGTTACCCACCACAATGGTCCGAAGAAGCCCGGACTTTCCTCCCGTCGTCTTGAAATAACGACCGGCGACCGTCCGGCCCGCTCTCAACCGTCCTATTATAAGCGCTCGGCATTCAAAGTACAGCCCGACGGTTTGAACAGCAGCCCCAAGCGTCAGCGCGGGGTTTGTCCTGCGTTTCCGTGTTCAAAAACCGGGCGCTGACGCTTCCGGCTGCTGCCCGATTCGAAATTTCAGTAATACGTTCGACCCCAGTGTTTTTTCGGAAGGCCGATTGCATCGAAAATGGGAAAATGCGACAATCCTTGGAAAGGTCGGTAACCTGTTTCGACCGAATTCCGTCTTGTGCATAGACCCGAGCCGGATCAAACGGCAAGTAGCAGATCGGATTTTTATGACAGGCGATTGATCCTCAATTCCTTCTTTTTTCTTTTCAAGAAAGGCCGCAAATATGACGAAAACCAACCGACGCGAGTTTTTGAAAAACACCTCCGCGCTCGCCGCCGGAGCGGTGTTGACCCCTTACATTCTTTCGAGCGCCCGGCCGCTGCGAGCCCAATCGGCGAACGACCGGTTGCAAATCGGCTGCGTCGGCGTCGGGAGCATGGGCCAAGGCGATGCCGCCCATTTCTCCTACCTCGGGGATGTCGTCGTCGTTTGCGACGTCGATTCCGAATACGGGATCGCCAAAGCCCAGGACAATGAACGGATCGGAAAATTCCTCGACGGCAAAAAAATCGGCAAACCGGAAGGTTGCAAGGATTATCGGAAAGTCCTCGAACGCAAGGACATCGACGTCGTTTCCGTGGTTACAACCGACCCTTGGCATGTCAAAATCGCGATCGAAGCCTTGCAGGCCGGCAAGCACGTTTTTTGCCAAAAGCCGTTGACGTTGACCGTTGAAGAAAACCAACTGATCCGCAATGCCTGCAAAAAATACGACAACCTCGTCTTTCAAGTCGGGACGCAGCAACGTTCCCAGCGGGACCAGTTCGCGACCGCCTGCCTCATGGTCCGCAAAGGGATGCTCGGAACGATCAAAAAAATGACCGTCGATATCGGCGGCGGCGATGTCGGCGGCCCTTTCAAAAAAGAAGCCCCGCCCGCGTCGCTTGATTGGGACCTCTGGTTGGGCCAGTGTCCGGCGGTCGAATACATCAAGGAAAAGTGTCATTACCAATTTCGTTGGTGGTACGAATACGGCGGCGGAAAGTTTACCGACTGGGGGGCGCATCACATCGATTTCGTGCATTGGGCGCTCGGGGAAACCAGGGAAGGCTGCGGCCCGATCAGCTTCAAGCCGATCCTCGTCGAGCATCCCGTCCCGTTCAAAGACGGCTATCCGACGGTCGATGATTGCTACAACACGGCCCACAAGTTTGAAATTTCCTGCAAGTTCCCGAGCGGCGTCGAAATGCTCGTTTGCAGTCATTCCGAAAACGGCAACGGCATCCTGATCGAAGGGACCGAAGGCCGCATGCACGTCAATCGCGAGCGGATCAAAGGCAAACCGATCGAAGACGGGCTGCAAAACAAGTTGACCGAAGACGATTTTACGTCGCTTTACAACGGCAAGAAATTCGGCGGGCACAAGGAAAATTTCGTCCAGTGCATCAAAGAAGGCGGGCTCCCGGTTTCCGACGTGTTCTCGCACGTCCAGACCATGAATTCGTGTCACCTTTCGGCGATCGCCGCCCGATTGAACCGCGAGATCAAATGGGATCCGAAAGCGGAAAAAATTCTCGGCGACGAGCAGGCCGCGGGTTTCCTCGCCCGCGAAGTTCGCAAGGGCTTCGAAATCCCGCGAGTGTAATCGCGGAACAACGAGCCGGGAGCTGTGCTCCCGACTGTTTCCCTTATCAGCAAACCGCGTACTTGTTCGAGCAGTCGAGACCGCAGGTCCCGGCTCGTTAAGTTACGCGGGGATGTCGAAAGTCGTTGTATGAACTTTGTGCTCGCTGCTTCTTACGGCGCGTTGAAAGTATATTGCCCCGCATCGACCTCGAAGAGGGAATAGCCGTTCTCGTGTCGTAAGAATTTCGCCCGGTTCGGTTCTACCGTGATTTCGGCCTCTTCGGCGGCCGGAAGGCAAACCGTCGCCGTGCAGTTCGGCGGGACGAGAACCGAAAGGGTCAACTGACCGTTTTCCCGCTTCCAATCGGAGACGATCGTCCCGGTCGGGGAATCGAAACTCGCTTTCGCCCGGGACATTTCGGATTCCTTCAAATTCGGGACTCGAACGACGAACCGGCGAAAGCCGGGCGAGTCCGGATCGCGTTTGATCCCGGCCAGCCCTTCGATGTGCCAGGCACCCGGATACAAATAGGAGCTGTGCAAAAGTGAATGCCCGGGCCGGTCTTTTTCCCAAGCCTCCCAGAGCGTCGTCGCTCCGTTATTTCGCATAAAACCCCAACTCGGGTAATCTTCTTGCGAAACCATCGTATTGATCAAATCGTGCCGGTCGGTTTCCCGCAGGTATTTGAACAGGAGCGCCCCGCCGGTGATGCCCGCGAAGTTGTGCCCTTTGCGATGCACGAGAATTTCCTCTTCCAAACTGCGGATCACCTTGTCCCGGACCTCGACCGGCGGCACTTCGGCGAGCAGGGCGGCCGCGAGATTGGCCATACTCCCGTCGGAATAGCTCGATTTTTCCGGGTCGAAAAACCGGGCGTGTATCGCCTTGCGAACGGTATCGGCCCGGCCGGCCCATTTCGCGGCCTGCTCCGTCTTGCCCAGAACCGTCGCGATTTTCGCCGCCGTTTGCAGGTTGAAGACGAAATAGGAATTGTTCAGACAAAGTGTTTCCGGGGAATCGTTATTCATCTCATAGGCTCCGGGCCAAAGCCAATCGCCGAGAAAATCCCATTCCCCGCCGTATCGTTGCAGCAAATCGTCCTTCGTATGGGATTCGAGAAACGCGAGCCATTTTTCGATCATCTCGAAATTCTCTTCGAGAACGCGGACGTTTTCGTAATGTCGGTACAAGAACCAGGGGAGCGTTACGCAAATGCCGCCCCAGGCCGGCCCGCCGCCGCCGAAATAGGTCGGAGCCGTCTGCGGTAAGATGCCGCCCCCCAGCTCGCGCATTGAACCGACCGTTCCGATCACCTTCGGATCGTTCAGGTTTTTCCAAAGCCCTTCGTGTCCCTGCACGTCGCGCCAATCCTGCAACCATTTGCAGTAAAACGCCTCCAAATCGTAATTGAACATGCCGGTTTCCGAGGTCGCGTGCGCATCCCCGCCGTATCCCATCCGTTCGCGTTGCGGGCAATCGACGACGTACCCCCCGAGGGCGAGGTTTTCGAACGTCCAACAAATGGTTTCGTACAACCAGTTTTGCAAATCCGAGGAACAGACAAACGAGGTGCTTCGCGGAAAATCGGTCCGGATCATCCGGGCGCGAAAATCTTCAAGCCGCGGTTCTTCGGTCAATCCTTTGACCAAAACCCAACGTCCGGAATGATAGTTGAAGCGGTTGCAAAACGTCCCTTTGCCGCTCGGTCCGAGAATATAAGCGTTGCGGATTCGGAACGTGTTCGGCAACGACTCGCTTTCGGACGAAAGCAGTTCGATCTTTTTCCCCGGCTCTCCGCGAAGGTCGAATTGCAACCAACCGACGAAATTTCGACCCATATCGACCCGATAATCGCCGTTCTCTTTTTTCTCGATCGCGACCGCCTTGATCTCCTCGAACAGCCGGTTTTGCTGCACCATTTGAGCCGAAAGGGCCAGTTTCGGCGAGTAAATGCTCGCCCCCTTCCAACCGGAATCGTCGAACCCCAAGCCGCTCCAATCGGCAACCTCTTTGCCGGCGTCGTACAATTCCCCCCCCATGTTGCCGAAATCCCAGGTCCCGAGCAGCCGGTTCGGCGAGGGAGCTGTCTTCCAGGTTCCGTCGGTCGCGATTCGGACGGTTTTCCCGTCGGCGAAACGGCAATCGACTTGGGCGAGGAAGATCGGCGTGCGCGGTTTATCGTCCGTCGCATACGGAGCATAAATCGACCAAGAGGTGCCGAGCCAAACGCCGATCACGTTCCGACCTGGCCGCAACGCTTCGGCAATATCGTAGGCGATGTACCTCGCTCGCCGGGACTGATCGCTGACGCAGGGCGCGAGCACCCCCTCGCCGATCCGTTCGCCGTTGACATACAGTTCGTGATACCCGACCGAAGCGAGGAAGAGAAAGGCCTGCGTCGGCTTCTCTTTCAACTCGAACGTTTTGCGAAACCAGGGATCGTCGATATTATTGTCGGTTTTTTTGATGCCCGCCTCGCGGTCGAACAGTTGGTCGCTCCCGAGCCATTTCGCGGCCCATTCCGCCGGCGGGTACAGACCGGTGCTCCAAAACGCGGGCGCACTCCAATCGGAAACGTTGCCGTTTTCGTCCCGGACCTGGACCGACCAGGAATATTTCCGGTCCGATTCGAGTTCCGGCCCGGAATACTCGACCCGCATCTCCGGCGATTCGATCCAACCGCTGTCCCAGAACTCCTCAAGGTTGCGTCGAACGAGAATTCGGGCGGCCGTCTGCCGTTGCCCATAATCCGCCGGATCTTCCGCCGCGAGAATCCAACTCAAACGGGGCGAAGCGACGTCAATCCCGAGCGGGTTGACGAGCGATTCGCATTGCAAGCGTTCCGGCCGAACCGAGCACTGTTGCGAGAAAACCGAACTCGCGAGAAAAAGAAAACAAAACGCGATTGAAGTGATTATTTTCATGTATTTCAATTCCTGATCATCAAAACGAATTCAAACGAACCTTTTTAACGAAATAATAACGAGCCGGGACCTGCGGTCCCGACGACGGCCAAAATGTCATTTAACCACATGCACGTACAAAAGGTTTTGTGCCCCCGATTGTTCGTTCAAGCGGCAAAGATGCACGATCCGGTCCCCCTTCTCCAGGAATCCGGCCGCCTCTCCGGACGCGACGATCCGCTCCAGTTTCTCCCGGTTCGAATCGGGCGCGTTGAGAACCGGGACCACCCCCCAATAAAGACACATCCGCCGTAAGGCTCGCTCGTCCTTGCTCATGCCCAGGGTCATTGTCAAACACCGCTTGCCGGAAAGCTGTCTCGCGGTCCGACCCGAATGGGAAGTAACCAACAAAACCGCGGCGTCCAGGTCATCGGCCAACCGGATGCCCGCCTCGCAAACCGCATCGGTCAGGTCGTCGTCCGAAATTTCCGCTCCGCAAACGCATTTCGGCGAGCTGCAATTCGAGATGCCGTTGTCGCGGCCCGCTTTTTCCGTCGCGACGGCGATCCGGTGCATCATCTGGACGACAAGAACCGGGTGCTCCCCGACGGCGGTTTCGCCCGAGAGCATGCAAGCATCGGCCCCGTCGAGAATCGCGTTGGCGACATCGGTCGCCTCGGCCCGGGTCGGAACCGTCAAATGGTGCATGCTTTCAAGCATCTGCGTCGCGACGATCACCGGTTTGCACTTTTCGCGGCAGATTCGGATGATTCGCTTTTGGGTAACGGCGATTTGGGCGATATCGACCTCGACCCCCAAATCCCCCCGGGCGACCATGATCCCGTCGGCGGCATCGACGATCTCTTCGATCCGTTCGAGGGCTTCCGGTTTTTCGATCTTCGCGATGATATGGGGAATCTTGCTCCGGTCCCCGTCGGCGGTTTCGAGCAGGATCGTGCGCAGCTCGTTCAAATCGTCCGGTGATCGGACGAAACTCAGGCCGAGAAAATCGATCCCGGCCCGAACGGCCCAACGGGCATTTTCAATATCGACAGGCTGCAACGTCTTGACGCTCAACTTCGCCCCGGGCAGGTTGACCCCTTGCCGCGAGCGAACCGTCCCGCTGAGCACGACACGGCACAGGACGGAATCGGCGTCCTTTTCGATCACTTCCAAACCGACGGTCCCGTCGGCCAACATGATCCGGTTGCCGATCTCCAACTCATCGACAAGCGGATCATACGTCGTCGTAAACGTGTTCGGTTCGGTCGTCGATTTTCCGTGAACAATCCGGATCGGCGTTTCGGGCTCACACTTGTATTCGTCGCCGGGCAACTCCCCGAGCCGCATTTTCGGCCCGGCCAGATCGACGAGAACGGCGATCGGCACGCCGATTTTCGCGGCGACATCGCGAATGCGGTTCAATCGCGGCTGGGCGTCCTCGGGACCGGCATGAGCCATATTCAAGCGAAAAACATCGACACCGGCTTGAATCAGCGAGAAAAGCGTTTTTTCGCTTTCGCTCGCCGGGCCGAGGGTCGCGACGATTTTCGTCCGGGACGGACGCACTTGGGAGAAGGCGATGTTGTTCATAAAAACCTCGTTACTGATTTTCAAAAAATTCGAATCGGGCAGCAGCCGGAAGCGTCAGCGCCCGGTTATCC
The DNA here is from genome assembly GCA_031556455.1 of Thermoguttaceae bacterium. Taxonomy (GTDB): domain Bacteria; phylum Planctomycetota; class Planctomycetia; order Pirellulales; family Thermoguttaceae; genus JAVBSX01. Next base: position 2,343 of record JAVBSX010000371.1, on the reverse strand, counting down.
AATACGAAAACGCGAGGCCAACCCGGCGCTGACGCTTCGGGCTGCTGTTTGTCGCGTTCGATTTTTTGCGTGAGAGCCGGCTAAAACAAAATGCAAACGGCTCCGCCGACCGCGAGACCGTCGCCGACCGGGGTTAAACGGCCGGATTCCGGGTCGATCCGATAGGCGAAAATCGAGCCGGAATCCTGGTTCGCGGCCAACAACCAGCGGCCGCCCGGGGCGATCGCGAAATGTCGCGGCGTTTTGCCCCGGGTCGATTCGGTTTGAATCAACGTGATTTTTCCGGAACGTTCCTCGACCGAAAAAACGGCGATGCTGTCGTGTCCCCGATTCGAGGCATACACGAATTTACCGGACGGGTGTACCGCGATTTCGGCCGTCGAATTGTTCAACTTCGCGAGCGTTTCCGGCGATTCGAGAACCTCTTTCGGCAAGGTCGAAACGCTTTGAATCACCTCCCAATTTCCGGCGGCATTCCGTGTAAGCATCGAAGCGGTTGAATCAAGTTCGTTGATCACATAGATCCGTTTGCCGCCGTCCGCGAAATCGAGATGCCGCGGCCCGGAGCCGGGGGGCATCGCGACGAACGGCTGGGAATGCGGCGAGAGCGTCGCGGTTTTCAAATCGATGTCGTACAGCATCACCTTGTCGGTTCCGAGGTCCGGAACGTAAACGGTCTTGCCGTCAAAATACGCCCCGTGCGCGTGCGGCCCTTCCTGCCGGGCCTTGTTCGGACCTGTTCCTTGCGGTTGCAGTGAGCTCGCGGCCTCGCCCAAGGTTCCGTCCGGGAGGATCGGCAGGGCGACGACATTCCCGCTTCCGTAACAGGCGACGACAAGGGACTCGCCGTCCTTCCCGGAACAGACGGACAAATGTGTCGGCCCCAACCCCGGAACGGTTTGCGTTTGCAGATGCCGCATACCGCCGCTTGCCGGTTCGATTTCAAAAACGTGGACGGGCCCCATTTGCGTATCCCACACTTCGCCGATCGCGTAGACCAGCGGTTTTTTTGGATGTCGGATCAAAAACGCGGGAAAGGGCGTCTCAAAAAGCAGCTTCGCTTCCGAGAAGGAACCGTCGGCCGGATCAAATTCGGCGGTATAAATCCCTTTCCCCGGAAAGGAAGGAACCGTATATGTCCCAACATAAAACCGCAACACCTCGTCTTGTGCAAGACAATGTTGCGTAAGACTGTGTTGAGCAAAAGCACAACCGAAAACCAATACGATCCCGACAAGAAATGTTTTTCCCAAACTCATCATTCTTAATTCTTAATTTTTAATTCTTAATTTTACTTCCCCTCACCGCGTCGATCATCGCCCGAAAATTTTCCGGCTTGACGCCGCGATGTATCGTGTTGCTGGAGGAAACAATCAGCCCGCCAGGGCCGCCTTTCTCGATGCAAAGGCGAACCTCTTCTTTGACCTGCTCGGGCATGCCGTCGCACAAATGCCCGGTGCAATCGATATTCCCTTTGAGGCAAATCCGATCGCCGTACTTCGCTTTCATTTCGCCCATGTCAAGTCCGGCTCCCGGGTCGATCGGGTCTAAGCAATGAACCCCGGCCGCGATCCAGAGATCGGCGAACGGCCGGATGTCGCCGTCGCAATGCTTGATCGTCAAAAGTCCGAGCGAACGGTACCCTTGCATCACCTCGAAAAACGAGGGATAAATTACTTCTTTATACGACCTGGGGGAAAAGAGCGGCCCCTCGGCCGTACAGACATCGTCGGTCGTCGCGACGATTTCGACACCGAACCGCTTGACCGCCAATTCCGCGAGTCGCAGGTTGTACTCGATCGATCGTTTGAGCAGGTCGACGTACGACTCTTTGTCCAACAGGACGCCCATCAGCGCGTTTTGGTAGCCGAGCAAGTCCCGCATATCCGAAAACCCGTCCCGCAGGTTGAAAACGATCGCCCGACGGTCGCCGTATTTCGCGAAAGCCCGCTCCAGCGATTGGAACCGGCCTTTTTTGTCCGGGTCCGGGAATTCGTAATTCCGGTGTTGGGCGAGATCCTCGATCGGGTGCGAGACGGCCGCCGCGAGCACGTCCCCGGTCAGCTTGCGCCGCGTCCCCCATTCGTCAAGATACGTTGTATCGTCGAGCCATTTTTTTTCGTAATCGGCCCGGACGTTGACGGCGTCGAGATCGAGAATTTCAGTCGCCTCGATCGGATCGGTCGTCCCCGCGAGGGCTTCGAGCACGGTCGAGTCGATAAACCATTCGAACATCGGAATGCGGTCGGGAACCTCACGTTTCAAGGCGGCGAGAATACGGTCTTTCGGTTTCACGTTCGAGAAAGGCGGTTGGAGAATGTTGAGCCGAACGGCGAAGACGTC
>JAVBSX010000374.1:0-6056 GCA_031556455.1 Thermoguttaceae bacterium | reverse complement strand
AAGGTAGACCCATGAAAACCGCATCTCTGTTGACACTTTCCCTGATTTTGGTCGCCGCGTTGGCGTCGACGGCGGCGGCCCAATCGAGCCGCTCGAACATTTTCGGCGGGCAGACGTACACGAACGCGAACGGGAGCTCGGAGGGCTATTCGCAGTCGAACGTCTTCGGCGGGCAGAATTATTACAGCGCGTCCGGCCAGCAACTCGGCTCGACCCGATCGAACGTGTTCGGCGGTCAAACGCTGTACAACCCCTCGGGCTCGCAAGCGGGTTACACGCAGCGCAGCGCTTCGGGCGGCTATAACCAATTCGGCTCGTCCGGCCGGCTGCAAGGCACGATGAGTACGACCCCCGGCGGTTACCGCTACACCCCAAGCACCGGCAGCGGCGGCTACAACGCAACTCGCAACGTCTTCGGCGGTTACAACTACCGGCCGTAGCGAGCAGTGCGAAGGGATAGCAGCCGTCGGCCAACTTCCGGCGGCTGTTTTCGCCCGATCATCGGCGTTCGAGTTTATCGAGCGTACTCCAGCTCACACCGAATATACGACGGCTATTTTGCATCTTGCCTTTTTCGACGAAGGAGATTCCGACCAGGCTATTTTTTCGGCTTATGCTTGGCCAAGTGGTTTTTCAGACTCTTGGCCGTTTTGGCGGAAAGCCGCTTGTTGGCCAGATAGACGGCGGCCAACTCGCCGAAGTCGGCGTCGCATTTTTCGAGCAGGGCCTCGATTTCGCGGAAAAACAGCGTGTCGCGGTCATAAACGGCTTCGAATCGGGCGATCTTTTCATCATCATATCGTCGGACGAGGCCGTATTTGATGAGTCGGGAAAGAAACGACCGGACCACGCTGCGGGACCAGCCGATTTTGTGCCCCAGGCTTTTTTCGATCTCTGAGGCCTTGCACGGTCCCTGCTTCCAAAGTGCGGTAAGGACCTTCCAGCCCGTATTGGAAACCGGCACGTCCGGCACGGCTTTTTTCGATTTCGCTTTGGCCTTTTTGGACGCTTTGGCGGTTTTTGTTTTCTTTTTCATAACAGGGGGGAGTATCGGTCAATCGGCGGAATGGTGAAAGCCTTATGGGCTGGAATTATTCCGTAAAGCCTGTATCAAACTTGTTTTGATTTTACGTCTTCACCGTCGGGCAGAATATCCCTTGAAAAAGAAAAGTAGGCAGCCTCTTGAAAGCACGACTGACCTGCAATAGCGAGAGGATTTTCCAAAATCTTATTGACGATGATTCCCTTGAAACGTTGCGCCCGCGTTGCGCCGGGATTTTCGGGGAATGTTGACCAAAAAAGAAGCCTTGCATAACTCGTTGTTACGCAAGGCTTTAAGAGTGGAGGATAACGGGCTCGAACCGATGACCTTCTGGCTGCCAGCCAGACGCTCTCCCAACTGAGCTAATCCCCCAACGAATTCAACCTGAAAAATCTGTCACACGGGAAGCCGCAAGCCAAAACCTGAGCACTTACCATATCACGACATAGATATATGCTCAAGCCGGATTATAATTCACATCTTTAGTACGGCAGCGGCCCAACGAGGCCGCGGTTTGACAGAAGGGCGAGACCTAGCGCCCTTGACCGACTACAGTATAATCATTGATGAGAAGTATAAACACATTTTTTTGCCCGTCAACCGGGCCGGAATCTAAAAAATCACCGACAGGCGTCAAAGCTTGTGGGCAATTTCATCATCCCCGCGATGCGGTTTACAGACCCGATAGTAAAATTTGACCGAAAAATAACAGCCCGAAATGAAACGCAGCGCCGTGAGGGATCGGGCGTTATTACAAGTCCGCTCATGAGATTTGGCCCTTGATTTTCAAGACGGAGCGAAGCGTAGTCTCAAAAATCAAGGGATCGCGAGTGTTCGCTTTACAAACCAGGGTCAAATTTTCCGCGCAGACCAATAATCCTCACTACGCGATGATCCGCGACCGGTTTTACGGAGCCGCTTCGGGAACCCCGGCAACAGTCTTCAGCAACCGGATGCGAATGAAAAACCACCATCTCTCGAAGCTGGAAAACACAGGCCGCCGCGTCAACTTCGAACGCCGGCTTGGGCTCGACCCGATCGTTTGTCGCGGCGAAAATCGCGAACGCCCGGACGATCCTGTTGCGGTTTCAACGGGACCACACGTCCGGCGAGCCGACGAAAATTCCGCAGGCGATCATCGCACTTGCCGCCTCACTCACCAAGCTGAAGCGGCATTCGGGTTTGGAGCAGATTCTCGGGATCGAAGGGGAGGCGGCGAAAACCTATTTCGGCGTGTTCGACGAATTGATTCTCTCGCAAAAATGGGATTTCTTTTTTCGGGACCGCTCGGGGCGGCCTTCGTTGGCGCTTGATTTTATGGAAGAGTTCCGCTCCTGGATCGTCGACCGGTTCGTCTTGAAACTCATCAATCTCGGGCAGGTCAAGGGAAAGGATATGGTCCGTCGCGAAAGCGGCGCGGTCGAGATCAAGGAGGATGTCCGCAAGGAGCTGATTAAAGAATGGCAGGACCGTAAAAAGGAGACGATCCAACACCCGTTCCTGGGCGAAAAAGCTCCAATCGGGATGCTGCCGTTTTTGCAGCCCAGCTTTTCGCGCGTTGGTTGCGTGGGGATTTGGACGCCTACCCGCCGCTGTTTTATCGCTGAGCCGGACGCAAGCGCAAAGTCGAAACCCGGAACCCGTTTCTACGACATTGTAATCCTCGTGGTTTGCCCTCTCGACCACCTTTTCTTTTCCTTGATTTCCGTATAAAATCGTAGGGAGACGGTAATAACCTTTTTTTGTTCAAGAAAGGAAAAAAACATGAGCGAACTGATTACGGAAATCAAATCGGATGAAGAATTTCAACAGACAACGCAAGCCGGTGTCGTGCTGGTCGATTTTTTCGCCCCCTGGTGCGGCCCTTGCCGGATGCAACTGCCGGTCCTCCAAGCGGTCGCGGAATCGCTCGGCGAAAAGGTGAAGATCATCAAGGTCAACACGGACGAATTCCAGAATCTTGCCAAAAGCTTCGACGTTTCGAGCATCCCGACGCTGGTCTTGTTCAAAAACGGCCAGATGGTCGACAAGTTCGTCGGGCTCCAACAAGAAAACGCGCTCAAAGCCGCGATTGACGGAGTTTCCTGAGCCGGTCGACCACGGCAAACAGCAGCCCGAAGCGTCAGCGCCGGGTTGGTCCTGGATTTCCGCACGGAAAAACCGGGCGCTGACGCTTCCGGCTGCTGCCCGATTCGAAATTTTTTCTGATATTTCGACTTTGCAATCGTCCTGTGCGATGCCCGGCTTGACTTGAGCTCAATAGGCGGAGAAGCCGGCGTCCTCGCGCCCTTGCTCTTCCTCCGATTCGTGATGTAACCGGCTCGGCTGTTCGTAGGCGACGACGATTTTTTGCACCAAATGGTGCCGGACGATGTCGGCCTCGCCGAGTTTGATGCAGCCGATTCCCTCGATCTCCCGGAGCCGGACGAACGCATCGGCCAGCCCGCTCTTTTTGTGGGCGGGCAAATCGGTTTGGCTCGCATCGCCGCAGACCGCGATTCGCGAGCCGTCTCCCATCCGGGTGAGAAACATTTTCATTTGCGCGACGGTCGCGTTTTGCGCTTCGTCCAAAATGATATGAGCATTGTTGATCGTCCGGCCCCGCATATAGGCGAGCGGAATCACCTCGATCCGGTCTTCGTCCATATACCTCCGGAGCAAATCGTGTTCGATCATCTCCCCGAGGGCATCGAACAGCGGCCGCAAATACGGGTTGATCTTCGCCTGCAAATCCCCGGGCAGGAAGCCGAGATTTTCCCCCGCTTCGACGGCGGGGCGGACGAGCACGATTTTCTTGATTCCTTCCGATTTGAGCGATTCGACGGCCCGGGCGACGGCGAGGTAGGTTTTGCCGGTCCCTGCCGGGCCGGTACAAAGAACGATCTCTTTCGAACGCAGCATCCGGACGTACCGGGCTTGCCCGGCGGTTTTCGGGCGCACCCGGCGACCGCCGTACACGTCGATCGGCCGGATCTGCGAGATTTCCTCACCGAGGGACACTTCGGACAAGGCCCGCTGAATGTCTTCCGGGGCCAATGTGCCCTCGGCCTTCGCCTGTCGCTGAAGCTGCTCGAACAGGATCGAGGCCTTGCGAACGGCCTCGGCTTCGCCGCGCAAGAGCAGCCTGGTTTCATCGACCGTAACCTGGACGTTCAGTTGCTTGCGGATCGTCCGCAGATGTTCGTCGCAATCGCCGAAAACGCGCAAAAGGCTTTGAGAATCGAGAATGCTGAGAAATTTTTCTTCCATAAACACGATTGCCGGGATTCGGCGGATCAAAGTTTTTTGTGAATCGTCCTGTTTAGCCGAGCGGCGCAGACGCCGGTATCTTAACCGTTGACTGTAGTGCACCTCTCCAGAGTTGTAAATGGGCGGAACCAAAAAAAGGGGTGTCGAAATACCGACGACGTTTGCGGCTCTTTTTGAACTCTTTTGAAAAGATTTTTTCAGGTTGCGACACAGTCTGTTATTGAATTGATCTTTGAGAAAGAAAAATGGGTAACCGTTCACGGCGTTTGAGCCGTAAAGCGGGTAAATTGCTGTTGATGAAATGAGAAAAAAAGTGCGCAACATGGCGAATGGAGGCCAAAGACAAACGGATCGCCGAACTCGAAGCCTTACTCAAAACGGCTCTGGAAGAGATCGCCCGGCTCAAGGAACGCATCGTTGTGCTCGAAAAGAATTCGTCCAACTTCTCCAAACCGCCCTCCTCCGATATCGTCAAACCGCCCGTCCAAGCGAACGACAAGCCTTTGGCCAGTACGCTGCGAAGTCCCGCCCGTTTGTAGTCGGCGAGGATCGTATTCGGCTTGTTTCGTCATGGAAAGATCGAGAAGCGAAATAACGTCCGCTGAAGCCTCGATGGCAGATCGCGCGAAAGACACGGTCCTGTTGCCGCTTCAAAAACTGGAAGGGGGCGTAACGATTACTCGATTGCGACGCGGTGCGGTTCGAGGTTCCTCCGAAACCGCGGCAAAGGGCGACCGAAAGTGTATGCGAGCGAATCGAGGACCTGCCGGCCAGGCATTTACCTTCGGCTTCGGATGGTCCGGCTCCCATTGGTCGCCTCGCATTTGGAAGGGACAACGCTTTCCGCTCGAAAAGCAAGCGACCAACGGGAGCGAATTCTTGCAACGGAGCGGAAGCTCCAGATGCCCGGACGACAAGACGGCAGGTCCTCATTCCTTGACGAGTTTTTCGGACATCGGCGTTCGTAATTTCGGATCGGATTTCTTCCAGGGGACGTGCTGTTCTTTCCAACGATTCCTCCAACGGGCGACCCGGTGCTCTTCGATGTTTCGTTGCTTGGCGATCCGTTGGTTGGTCGTTCCGGCGGCGGCGTCGAGGACGATTCGAGCCCGATCCTGGAGGGCGACCTCAACGGTTCGGGAGCGATCGATGGTGGTCAACAGGTCGATTTCTTCTTGGGACCATTCGAGGATGGCGGCTTCATATTTCATGAGAAACTCCGGCAAAGGGTCGGATTCGAAAAATTCGATCCGCCAATGCACCAGTTTTCCACCTTTTCGCGAATAGTAATTTCTTAATTTTGTACTGGCGATCAACGGAAGCGTTGAAGCAGTACGCGAATTTTTGGTAACCGTTCACGGTTTTCCGCTGGAGCGCGGGCGTCTCGCCCGCACCTGGATTTGCAGGCGTCTCGCCTGCAAAAGGTTTCGTCCTAAAATAATTTTCCCTCTCGTATGACTCCTTCGCGAAGCGGATTCCTACGATGCAAAGGATTTTCTCGCCCCCCACTGTGCGGGCGGGACGCCCGCGCTCCGGTTTTAGCGTGAACGGTTACAATTTTTGAAATGATCTAAAACACCATCTCTTTCGCGAATTCTTTTCGCAAAAGGTCATGCCCCTTGGTTCCGTCGGCGTCGTTGACCGAAATCTCGACGCACATCTCGCTCGTGCTGATGATGTTGACGTTGATCCCGCCGTCCGACATCGTCTTGAACATCCGGTAGGCGAGTCCGGTGTGCGACCGCAGCCCGGTGCCGAACACCGA
>JAVBSX010000409.1:0-9410 GCA_031556455.1 Thermoguttaceae bacterium | reverse complement strand
AAACTCTTTGGCGATCTTGGTTTGGTATCGCTGCTGGACATGCGATTATCACGTTAATTTTCACACGAACCGCCGGATACGGAACCGTACGTCCGGTGGTGTGGGAGGACGGCGGGAGTAATCCCGCCTCCTACCCGATTTGCCTGTTGGATGAGACTGTTTATATACTCATTCAACGACATCCGTTGCCGGTATGCCTCTTCCTTGGCAAAGGCGTGAAGGTCAGGTGGAATTCTCTGTGTAATGCGTACAAATAAATCTTCGCTCATAACCGAGGATACCCTTTCATGGTTTTATATTACACATGACACCACGCAGTGTCAATAGGTGCGTCATAAGTTTTCCAAAAAATGTCGCTATCCACTTCATCTGGCCCAGTGCTTCTGGGTGATCCTCTCGTAACTTGATAATGTGGACCTGCCTTCGTCCGCCGAGTCTTCTATTTTCAATAACGACGATTCTAGCCTTCCATTTCCCGAGAAATCTTCTCTCGAATCGCACGAACCACTTTGACAGGATCGTCCGAGGGGGCTTTGACAAACACAGGCTTTTCGATCGGTATCGCATCAAGCCGCTCCATCCGCCGACGAGCGGAATCACACTGCTGATGGAGGTGGAGACTGAATACTTCGTGGCTCATGTCTCTGGTTTCCTCATAGATTTTTTCGCGAACCGCTTGGATCATCGCCATCGGGTCATCAATCGGAATCATCGTCACGGTCATAGCCATCTTCTCCTGAAATGAATGGTGGTGGGACAATATCGATGGAAGGGTATCGGTTGTCTTGGTTTACGTCGTTAACCCGTTTGATTGTACGGATGTTGGTAAAATGGCTGAAGTTCCAACTGACGATATAATCGCACTTTGCCAAAACGGCATAGGCTATGTGCGTCAGGTCCCTGATATGGCGAGCGGAAAGCACCCCTGCTTCGACATACAAATCAGCCAAAATTATTGCTTCGTCACTTTCTGGCAACTGAAAGTATTTCAATCCTTTTAGGTAGGAAAACAGTTGCGATCTTTTCGGCTCCGGGCAGTTTTCTAACTCGAAAAGCAACACGGGCGATACGATCAGTTCGATTTCGTCGGCATTCTCCTTGACGTGATGATAAAAAGCCTTTGTTGCGGCTTCTTGGGCAGGCTGCTTCGGTACTTCCAGACAACTGATCACCGACGTGTCCAAATAAAGCCGCAATTTTCGCTTGGTCATTTCCTGATCTCCTTTCGGAGTTTCCCTTTTTTCTTCAAGTTCCCTTTACCAACATTGTAGCAGAAAAAGCCTTGTCTCTCACCCCTCGTCCAGTTCCGTGAACTCTGGGTGATCCTCCCGCAACTTGATGATATGGACAGGCTTGCGGCCGCCACTTCGTCTGTTTTCAATGACGACGATCACACCTGTATTGCCGCAAAGGACCGGACCAACCTGTTCGCCGATTTTGCGCCGGAATGCTCGCGGACATTTCAGGTCACTGAAGAAACCGGCCTGCAAATCGCGAATTGGTTGGCCGGAGCCAAGCCGGAAGATGTTCGCAAGGCGATTGTTCCGCACGTCGCGGAAGAGCCGAAACCGGAAACGACCCGGCGTTCGTTTCCGGATGCTCGGACGCAACTTGCTTCATTACCGCGAAAATGGTACCGTTGCTGACCTGGGGCTTAACGTGGTTCGACTTTCTCCAGCAGTTCCAGGCCGTCAAGAGATCGTTGGTATAAACTTCCTGTTCGGAACCGAACACGCAATTTTCCTGAAGGAACCGACGAACGGCGGTCAAAGCCGGGCCGAGCATCGCGGGCGGCGGCACAGCCAAAGGAGGCTCGTTCTTTCTTGGCCGGCCCGGGGATCGCCTCGCGGCAGCTGGAGCGGTGATATTTTGAAACCGAACCGTCACGCAGCCTGTCTTCGAGACCGAAATCGAGGCGACCGATTGGCCCGCCGGAATCGGGATCACCCGGTCGGCGACACTGATTTGCTGGGCGGTGGAGTTTCCAGCCAAGGAGCAGGAGCCAGCCTGACGAACCTCCTTTAAAATCTCTGCAACGCGAATCTGCCAAGGAAGTGCGGCGGGCTTGTCGGAGCGGTTCAGGTAAAAATACAAACCAAGTTCCGTTAAATACCAAGCCTCTGTTTTCGTGCCGTTGGGCAGGGGCACTTCAAACGTGCCCCTCCACTGAGCGGGGACGTGTTCGATCGTCTGTCCCTGTTTCCACGTTGCTCCCACAGCCTCGACCACGTCCTTGGCCATGAAGAGCGGAGCATCAGGCGTTCCCGCTATCCTTATGTTTTGACCATCATTCGAAATAATTGCCGGTAAATTTGTCATGTTTCGTTCCTTGTCAAAATGGGTAGAATCTGATATCCTAATTTCCGTAGAAAAACGCGAGCATTTCTTCCTTGGAGATTCCGTAAAACCGGCAAATGGCGTCATGGTATTTCGGATGCGGTCGCTTGTTCCGCTTTTCCCAGTCCGTAATGGACGACGTGGAACGGGCGCCGATCTCGCTCACCGCATCAATTACCGTCTTGCCCTTGCCTGTACAAATCGTTTCGAGGTTGATGGTGTTCATTTTGATTTGACTTAGTTCGCAAAATGCGAATTGCTTCTTTTATAGTAGTTCGCATTTTGCGAACGTCAAGAGGGTTTTGTGAAAATAGTTGAAATTTTTTCCGAGAGGCTAAAAAAGTTGAGATTGGAGAACGACGAGTCTCAAGCTCAAACCGGTGCAAACATTGGCGTTAGCAAAGTTCAAATCAGCGAAATGGAATCCGGTTTGAAAATGACAACTTCTGAAAAAATCGCACATCTTGCCCTCCATTTCGGGGTAACGACGGACTACCTGCTCGGGTTGTCGGACGATCCGAAAAAGTCGAAGGCCCATAAACCGGGAACTGGTATTGAGGATGTTTTAAAAAAAGATGATAATAAATGAGGATAAAATGCCGACCAATGGCTTTATACGCTTCAGCGGAAACACGAACGGCTTTGTCGCCTTGTGTGATTATGATCCGAAAGCTGCCGAAGCAATGAACCAGATTCCAGCTCCTGCGTCTTTTCGCAAGGCCGCCGTTGCTATACGAAAAATCATCCGTGCGAAAAAGAAATCTCGCATGTCGGCTGGCGATGAAATCAGTGCGTTGCATTGGCTTGCCGCAATACGGTCCTTTTTCCCGGATACCCGTTGGTTCCGCTGGTCCAGCTGGTTTATGATCAAGAAACGGACAAGAAATAAAAGAATAAGGAAACGAAAATTATAGAGAGCGTCAAAAATCGTCCTATTCAATGCCGATTCCTCGGACTGCCGGCATTGACGGCAAGATACCGCCGGGCCTTTCCCACTCCCGTTTCCCCTCTTTGCCCCAGAAAGAAACTGATAATGAAAAACTTTTTGTATGGCGTGTCGTTCGTCGGCCTGTTGACCGTCTCGTTTTTTGTCCTCCCGGCCGCGGCTCAGGAAAAGCCGTCGCTCACGTTCGACGAAAACGGGAACTTTAAAATCGCCCAGTTTACCGATATCCATTACGGTGCTGAAATTGAAGAGGCGAAAGAATCGGTCCGTTTGATCGAGGAAACCCTGGACGCCGAAAAGCCGCAATTGGCCTTCTACACCGGCGATATCGTCACAAAACGGCCGATCCTGCAAGGTTGGGACGAAATCATCGCTCCCGCGGTCGAACGAAAAATTCCCTGGGCCGTCGTTTTCGGGAACCACGACGACGAAAACGACGTCTCGCGCAAGGAGATCATGTCGCATCTCATGCAAAAGCCGTACTGTTACGCCTCGTACGGACCGGAAGACGTCAAAGGAATCGGCAATTACGTTTTGGAAGTCCGTTCCCGGGACGATCAGGCCGCGCGATACCTGATCTACTGCCTGGACTCGAATGCTTACAGTCCGGTTAAAGGGATCGGCAAATACGGCTGGTTCGAATTCAACCAGATTCGCTGGTATCGGGAACAAAGTGCCGCCTACACCACGAAAAACGGCGACAGGCCGCTGCCGGCGCTCGCGTTTTTCCATATTCCGCTCAACGAATACAACCAATTGGCGACGACGACGATTTCGGCGAACCCGCGATTGAAGCTGATCGGCGCGAGAGGCGAAAACGAATGCCCGGGCGGGGTCAACGGCGGAATGTTCGCGGCGATGCTCGAATGCGGCGATGTGATGGGAACTTTCGTCGGGCACGATCATGTCAACGATTACATCGGCGTCTTGCACGGAATCGCATTGGCCTACGGCCGATTTTCCGGCACGAAAAAAACGACCTATGCGATAGACCCGCACGGAGCGAGAATAATCGAACTCAACGCCGCGGGCGAGCGAAGTTTCAAGACCCATATCCGGCTTCGCGGCGGCGAATGTCGAAATTCCGTCGAATATCCGAAAACATTCGAAAACCCGTGAGCGGTTTCAACGAAACCATCCCGCAACAAAAGCCGGAAAGGAGCGCAGCGCATTGACGGTGTGTTGAGATTGAACGCCGATTGGCATTGAACGCCAACACATCGTCAATACGCCGGGTACGGTTCCTTTCCGGCTTTGATTCGAAACAAAAACGAAAATGAACCTTGAACAAAACGCGAAAAAACTGGACGAGGTCGCGGAGCTTCTGCGGCGGTCCCGCCGAATCCTTTTTATCACCGGGGCGGGGATTTCGGCCGACAGCGGGCTGCCGACCTATCGCGGCGTCGGCGGTCTGTACAATCACGGCCGAACCGAGGAAGGCTACACCATCGAAGAATGTCTCTCGGGAACCATGTTTCGCCGCCGCCCCGAAATCACTTGGAAGCACATGCTGCCGCTCGGCCTCGCGATCGCGGCACATCGCCCGAACGAGGCGCATCGGATCATCGCGAAATGGGAACGGCGAGCCGAAGAAACCGGCGGCAAGGTCGTGGTCCTGACGCAAAACGTCGACGGTTATCATCGCACGGCCGGTTCGCGAAACGTCTACGAAATTCACGGTTCGTTCGAGACGCTCTTCTGCCCCGACTGCGGCTGGTCGGAACGGTTGCATCCGGAGACCGACCTGCCGGAGCGACTTGAGAAACTGGCCGAAAACCTGCCGCTGCGCTGCCCGGATTGCGGTGCGGTCGTTCGGCCCCGGATCGTGCTTTTCGAGGAAATGCTCCCGTTCGATCAGGTCGAAAATTTTCAAAACGAATTCGCCGACGGCAACGGATTCGATCTGGTGTTCGCGGTCGGCACTTCGGCGATGTTTCCTTACATCGTGCAACCGGTCCGCCTTGCCGCTGCGCTCGGCCGCCCGACGGTCGAGATCAATCCGCAGGAAAGCGATCTGTCCCGCGAAGTTCGGTATCATTTGCCGCTGCGTGCCGCCGAAGCGTTACATGAGCTCGAACAACGCTGGGACGAGGAATGATAGATTGAGTCGCAATGAGCGAAACCGGGACCGCGGGTCCTGGCTCGTAATGCGGAAATTTTTCGGTGTTCCTTTGAAAACGATTGTCTTCTTCCCACGCCTTTTATGAACCATTCCATTGATCGAATTCGCGGTGTTACATTCGGGACCAGCGGGGTCCGGGGGCGGGTCGAGGAGATGACCGATCTGGTCTGTTATTTGTATGCGACCGGATTTTTGCAGTACGCGCGAAAATCCGACGGCCTCAAACCGCGACGGGTCGCTCTCGGCGGCGATCTGCGACCGAGCACCCCCCGGATTCTCAAGGCCGTTGCCAAGGCGATCGACGATTTCGGTTGTGTGGTTCTCGATTGCGGCGAGCTCCCTTCGCCCGCCCTCGGGCTGTTGGCACTCTCGGAAAAAATTCCGGCGATCATGGTTACCGGCAGTCATATCGCCGAGGATCGCAACGGAATCAAGTTTTTTCTTCCCGAAGGGGAAATTCTGAAGAACGACGAACTCGGGATCGCGGCCGAAACCGTCGCCGTTCCGGAACGGCTTTTCGACGAGCAGGGAGCTTTTCGAGACGGAACAGTCTTTTCGCGGCCGGAATCGTGGGCGGAGTCGGCGAGACGGTTGTATTTCGATCGTTATCTCGACGCCTTTCCTCCCGATTTTCTGCAAGGGCTCCGAATCGGATTTTACGAACAATCGAGCGTCGGCCGCGATTGGCTTTGCGAACTGTATACCGAACTCGGAGCCGAGGTTACCCGGCTGGGCCGAAGCGGGGATTTTATTCCGATTGATACCGAAGCGTTGCGAAGCGAGGACTTGCGACAAATCGAAGAATGGGCAAGCCCGTCCCCGACCGACCCGGCTTCGGACCCGACCGCTTCGCGGTTCAATGCGATTCTTTCGGCCGATGCCGACGGCGACCGACCGCTGGTGTTCGACGAACGCGGCCGATGGGTTCGCGGCGATTTGACCGGCATTCTTTGCGCCCGATTTTTGGCGGCCCGAAGTGTCGTAACCCCGGTCAACTCCAATTCGGCGTTGGAACGCTGTCAATGGTTTTCGCGAATCCTCCGAACGAAGATCGGTTCTCCCTACGTTCTTGAAGGGATGCGGCAACTGGCCCGGGAAGGGGCGGAGCGGATCGTCGGGTACGAAGCGAACGGCGGCTTTTTGACGTTGACGCCGCTCACGATCGACGAATCGGCGAAGCGACCGCTTTCGGCCCTGCCGACCCGGGATCCGGCGATCGTGCAGCTCGGCGTCTTGGGGGCGGCTAAAAAAAGCGGCGTGCCGCTTTCCCGACTCTTGAAAGATTTGCCGCAACGGTTTTCCCGAGGTGACCGGATCAAGAATTTTCCAACCTCCTGCTCGCAGCGAAAGTTGGACGAATTGGTTGTCGGCGGGGCGGACGCGATCGAACGGACATTCGGGAGATTCGGAAAGTTGACGCGATTCGAGACGATCGACGGGCTGAGAATGATGTTCGGCGAAAACGACATCATACACTTGCGGCCTTCGGGCAACGCCCCGGAGTTTCGCTGTTACACGGAATCCGACGCGCGGGAGCGGGCGGAGGAAATGCTCGAAGCGACGATGCAAATCGCGGAAAATTGGTGGGGGACCGGCTAGCGCGGAGTATCGGCTAAAGAGAGCCGGGGGATTTTTCCAGAATTTTTTCTTCGGGAACGGAATCATCCGAAAGAAGGATTTCTTCGCGAACGATCGACTGACCGGCCGGGGCTTCAATGCCGAGGCGAATCGTCTTCGGGGATATTCGAACCACGGTGATTCGAATATCCTTGCCGATTAAAACTCGTTCGCCTTCTTTTCTTGAAAGGACCAGCATTCGTTCAGTCTTCTAAGCTTGGCAAATCAATTTGTCGAAAAAACCAACCTTGTGTGCCTCATTTTCTCGAAAACAACCCATTAGTATTCTTCGATTCTAAGCAGCAAGACGAAAAAATCAATCTTTTTGCGAAAATTATTTAAGAAACTCTTAAGAATTGTGTGCGGATTGTTTCGATTATTCTGGTTGAGCAAACTTCGAGGTTTTGTTGGGTATTTTCTGCTTATTATACGTCTAATGAGTATTTCGACGTTTTACGCAAATTTATTAACCGAAAAGTTCCTAATTGCTGGTAGGATCGTAAAATTCGGCCCTCGAATTTTTTTCCCAATCTTCCCGTTCTCCCCAAAAGGGATGTTTTCTGGAATAAACACCGTTTTTCTTGTATAATCGTCCTGCCCATTTGTTTTCGCGGTTAGCCGATCGTCCGCTCTTGGGTTGTGTAAGATAAGGAATCGAAATTGCTCTCTCTATTCGATTCAACTGTTAAAAAAGCTCGTTTCAATTTTTTTTGAAAGGTCGAAAGACGAACAACCGACGAAAGAGAAGAGGGACTGTTTTTGACGCAGCCCGAGACATCACCAAAGCCAGTTTTGCGGATTGTCTGTTTAGCCGAGCGGCGCAGACGCCGGTGCCCGACGGGGCACCAGCTTCATTTTGAATTACTGGGAACCCAGGCGGCTCTTCAAGGAGAAAAAACGTGTCCAACCCCGACGAAAAAGAACCCGATTTCAATCCGGATGAGGAACTCTCGCTTGATCTTGAATCATCGGACGAGGGGGATTTCCCCGATTTGAGCGAGGAGTTTTCCGGAATCGCCGAAGATTCTCCTGCAAACGGCGGGGAATTTCCTGATTTGGGCGAAGAATTTTCTGGAATCGCCGAGGATTCTTCCGCAAACGGCGGGGAGTTTCCCGATTTGAGCGAAGAGTTTTCCGGAATCGTCGAAGGGGCTTCCGACGACAGCGAGGAATTTCCCGATTTGGACGCCGAACTTTCCGGCGGCATCGACGATTTGGACTCCGAATTGGGCGATTTGGGTGACCTTGGAGAAATCGAAGGCCTTGAAGGTGCCGACGACATCGCCGATCTCGGAGAATCGGAAAACGCTCTTTCGGAAGATACCTCCGGTTCGGACCCTTCGCTTTCCGACTTCGGTCTCTCGGATTTCGCCGATTTGGTCGGGGAGTCGGAGCCCGCCGAATCCGACGATTTTTCCGCGGCTTTGGACGAGGAAAACGCGGCGGACCTCGCCGAACCGGAAGCCGTTCTGTCCGCCGCAGAGGTTGACGAAGGCAAAAAGGGGAAAAAGGGAAAGGCGAAAAAAGAAAAGCCGGCCAAGGCCAAGAAAGAAAAGCAGCCCAAGGTCAAAAAAGAGAAGCCGCCGAAAGTCAAAAAGGAAAAGAAACCGAAACCGCCGAAAGCCCCGCGCGATCCCAACGCTCCGGGAATCCGGTTCGAACAAATACTCACGCTCGGAGCCTGTCTCCTGGTCGCGGTCGTTTTCGTCGCGATCAATGTCCTAGTCGTTCTCCGCGGCGGGATGAGTGCCGGAACGATCACCTTTCTCGTCATTTTGGACGTGATCGGGGCGATCATTTTCTCCGTGCCGTTCTTGTTTTATAAAGGTCATAAAACGCTCACCGTTTTCGAGGTCTTCCTGGGGGTTGCACTGATCGCGATTTCCGTTGGAGCGATTTTGCTCCTCGCGGAATTCTATCGCTACGATTTTGCCGTCAACAAGGACAAAACGGTCAGCAGCCGAACCCAGGTTGTCGGAAAAACGTCCGTTTAGCCGAGCGGCGAAGACGCCGGTGCCGCAACGGGATCTCGTTGCCGCAATAGGACCTGGCAAACAGCCGACCGCCTTCCGGTCGGTTGGCTCGGGGTTGGTCGAGCTTGTCCCGAATTTCTTCCGATCTCGCGGGGCACGTCTCTTGAAAAATACGCGATCATTGGGAATAATCGTCTCATACATTTTTCGCGGGGCTGATATCTGAAAAAGCTGTTTCGCGCCTTTTCTCATTTCCCTCTATCAAAATCATGGCCAAAAAAACCTATCTCGCGATCGACATGGGCGCCTCAAGCGGGCGACATATTCTCGGACATTTCGACGGTGCCCGACTTTCTCTCGAAGAGGTCTACCGTTTTGAGAACGGGCCGACCGATCTGGGCGGCAGCCTGTATTG
>JAVBSX010000338.1:0-10794 GCA_031556455.1 Thermoguttaceae bacterium | reverse complement strand
CGCAGCGCATTGACGGTGTGTTGAGATGGAGCGCCGGTTGGCATTGAACGCCAACACACCGTCAATGCGCTGGGTACGGCTCCTTTCCGGCTTTTATTCGAAACGAGGTCGATTCGTGATTCCGGGATCATGGCCGTGAACGGTTACGATCGAACGAAGAGTACCGTTTGATAAGCGGTTATCTATTTTGGGGTAGGCTGTACGAGGATCGCAAAGGCGGACGCGGCAAACGGCAGCCCGAAGCGTCAGCGCCAGGTTGGCTTCGAATTTCCGCATGGGACAACCGGGCGCTGACGCTTCCGGCTGCTGCCTGATTCGCGATTTTTCTGAAATTTCGACTTTGCAATCCTCGTGGGGTAGGTTGTCGGACGATTGTTTTTCTATTAACCTCATTGCAGAAGACCAATTCGAGGTCCTGCGTCGAAGCTCGTCCAGTCCGTACAATCTCTTCGAAACAATCGGTATCATGATGTCGGAAAATGTCACCCCTCTCGAAACGCAGCCGGATTCTCCGGTCGAAACACAGCCCGCTTCGCCGGAAAAAACGATTTCCTGGCGGGAGCCTTGCGCCGTTCTTTTGGCGATTTTTTTTGTCGACACGACGGTCTATCACGGGGCGGGATTCGCGGGTCTCGCGCTGCTTCTGTTCGTGTTGCCGCTCCTTTTTTGGGCCGGCATCACCGTTCCGCGAACGAATCGAGTCGTCCTGCTCTTCGCGGTGGGTGCGGCGGCCGTCGCGGCCAAGCTGTTGTGGTGCGGCAACGCCTGGACGGCGTTTCTCGGTTTCGTCATTTTCTTCCTTTTCGCCGCCGCGCAAAGCGGGATTCCGTTCCGTTTTTTCAACCTCGTTTACTATTTACTCCGATTGATCGCTTCCGGGGCGTACGGGTTCGCGGACTATTTTCGGAGCTCGAAACGGCTCCAACGCATCCGGCTTCGCTCCCCGGCAGCCGTTTTGGTACCACTTCTCGCGGTTGTCGTGTTCGCTGGTATTTTCGTGGGCGCCAACCCCGATCTGCAAGAAACCCTGCAAAAAGCCTGGGACTCGTTCGTCGATTGGCTGGGACGATTTTCCGATTGGCTCCCCACAGGCCCGCAAATCGCGATTTGGATCGCCGCCGGTTGGATCATGATCGGGCTCTTGCGGCCGCTCCCCGAAACGCTACTGGGCGTTGCCCGCTTCGTTTGGCCTGATATCGTTTCGCTGCAAAGCGTTCCCGCGATTCCGGGGGAAGAGGTTTTCGTCGCACAGAAAGTCGTCGACGAAAACGCCAAGGTCGATTCGCCGCATTATCTCATCTCCCGCAACACGCTCTTGGCCCTGAGCGTGTTGTTCGCCGTTTATCTCGTGTTTGAATTTTACAAAAATTGGACCCGCGATTTTCCGTCCGGATTCGATTATTCCCGACACATGCATTTAGGGGCCGCGTATTTGACGTTCGCTCTCGGCTTGAGCACCGTGATCCTCTGCATCATTTTTCAGGAAAGTATGCTCCGAGATTCCCGGATCGGCCGATTGAAACGCCTCGCCGTAATCTGGTCGATTTTGAATTTTCTGCTCGCGTTTTCCGTGTATAACCGGCTTTACATTTATATCGATCTGAACGGCCTCTCGCGTCTTCGGATCATCGGGCTGCTCGGAACGACGGCGGTCGTGCTCGGACTGGTCATGGTCGTGAGAATGTTCTTGCACTCGAAAAAAATCGACTGGTTGCTTCAACGTTACGCCTGGTCGATGTTCGCGGTCGTGTTTCTTGGCCTGGTTTTCCCGTTCGACATGCTGATCGCTCATTACAACGTTTCCCGTGTCATGCAAGGCGACCTCGCTCCGTCGATTTTTCTTCTGAGAGATCCGAACAGCGCGGAAGATTATCTCGCCTCTTTGCCGCTTTTGGATTCGGACGATCCGATCATCCGCGAAGGGGCTTGGGCGCTGTTCGCGGAAAAATTTTCGAAGCTCTGTGTCTCACCGTCGTCGGACAAATACGAATGGACCGCGTTTCAATGGGCGGAAAAAAGATTGCTCGACGCCTTGGAATCGCGACAGGAAGAGCTGGACGTCTATCAACTCGATTACTCAAAGCGACAAAAGGCAATTGAACGTTTCCGAAAATACACGGATCGTTGGATTTAGCGTTAGTTTTGTGCCGGCGATAAAAATGAATCGGGGCCGCGACCACAGGCCGCGACTCATGATGCGGAATTATTGATCTTTACAAAAAATTCCGGACGGGGCAGCAGCCGGAAGCGTCAGCGCCCGGTTATCCAATACGGAAATGCGAAGTCAACCCGGCGCTTACGCTTCGGGCTTCTGTTTGACGTGTTCGATTTTTTGCGTGAGGACCAGTAATGAAAAACTTGTTATTGCTTCTTCCAACGCAAGATCGGCGTTCGGGCTGCCGTCGCCTCGTCCAAACGCCGGACCTTGGTGCGATATGGAGCGTTTTTCAAGGTTTCCGGATTCTCTTCCCCTTCCCGCAAAATCGTTTGAATCGCCTCGACGAAAGCGTCGAGCGTCTCCTTCGATTCCGTTTCCGTCGGCTCGATCATGATCGCTTCCGGAACGATCAGCGGGAAATAAATCGTCGGCGGATGAAACCCGAAATCCAACAGCCGCTTCGCGATGTCGAGCGTGCTGAAGCCGAGCTGTTTCTGCTTTTTGCCGGAGAGCACGCATTCGTGCATCGGAATCCGGTCGGACGCCGGTTCGAAATCGTTTTTCAATCGGGCCGCGACATAATTCGCGTTGAGCACGGCCGCCTCGGACATCGCCCGCAACCCGTCCGGTCCCATCGTACGGAGGTAGGCGTAGGCCCGAACCAGCACGGCAAAGTTGCCGAAAAAGTTTTTAACCCGGCCGATCGAAAGCGGCCGGTCGTAATCCCAAGCGTAAACGCCGTCCTTTTCGACGACGACCGGTTTCGGCAGGAACGGGACCAGCTTTTCGCAAACGCCGATCGGCCCCGCCCCGGGCCCGCCGCCGCCGTGCGGGGTCGAAAAAGTTTTGTGCAAGTTCAAATGCACGACGTCGAAACCCATATCCCCAGGCCGGGTGATCCCGAGAATCGCATTCGCATTCGCCCCGTCGTAATACAGCAGCCCGCCGGCCTCGTGCACGATCTTCGCGATTTCGACGATGTTCGGATCGAAAATCCCAAGCGTGTTCGGATTCGTGAGCATCAGCCCGGCGATGTGCGGGCCCATCAGTTTCCGGAGAGCCTCCAAATCGACCCCGCCGTGGGCGTCCGACTTGACCTCGACGGTCTTGAAGCCTGCGACGGCCGCCGAGGCCGGGTTTGTCCCGTGCGCGGAATCCGGGATCACGATCGTATCCCGGGCCGCATCGCCGTTGTGATGATGATAGGCTTGAATGATCATCAGCCCGGCCAACTCCCCTTGCGAACCGGCGGCCGGTTGCAGCGAGACCTGTTGCATCCCGGTGATTTCGGCGAGCATCGTCCCGAGTTCGTAAAGCAACCGGAGAGCTCCCTGCGTCGATTCGTCCGGCTGGTACGGATGCAACTTCGCGAACCCGTTGAGCCGAGCGACGGCCTCGTTTCGCTTCGGGTTGTATTTCATAGTACAACTTCCAAGCGGATAGAACCCGGCGTCGAGCCCGTGATTGAGCTGCGAAAGGTTCGTGAAATGCCGAACCGCGGTCAGCTCATCGACCTCGGGCAGTTCCGGCGGCTCGCTCCGCCGCAGCTCGGCGGGAATCAGCGTGTCGAGCTCGACCTGCGAAACATCGCATTCCGGCAACGAACAGGCGGTCCGTCCCGGCCGACTGAGTTCAAAAATCAACGGCGTATTATTCATGAATTATCGTTCGTGTTGTGCTTGTATTGCTTTATTTCAAAAAAGCCTATCAATGTTCGCTATTATTCTTTCTTTTCCAATTCGAAGGTGATTGTCACTTTCGCGCGGACGGCGAGTTTGCCGACGGCGACGGTTCCCTCGTCGGATCCGGAGTTTCCGGGGGCTTCATCATAATGCGTCGAGACATAGTTTTGCGTCATGCTCGAACCGCTGCGGGCGTAACCGCCCCACCAGCTTGAAAAATAGTAGTTTGAGGAGACCGGATTTTCCTGAAGGTCGATCACGGATTTGACTTTTTCGCCGAGAACGGCGGCCATTTTGTCCGCTTTTTCCTTGGCGGCCTTAACGGCCGACTCACGGGCCTCTTCCCGATATTTTTTCAACTCGGACGTTTGAAATTCCATATCGTAGACGTTGTTGACCCCGGCTTGCAGCAGCCCGTCGAGCAACGGCTCGATTTTTTCCGTCTCGGAAAGCGTGATCACGAAATTGTTTCGCACGAAATAGCCGCGAAACACCTTGCGGGCGATGTTGTTAAGGTATTCCCAGCGGGGTTCCACGAAAAGATGGTCGGTACAAACATCTTTTTCGGCGATTCCGAGTTCCTTGATCGTTTGACTCGCCTTTTTGAAAATTTCGGTGTTTTGATTTTTCGCCTTCGTCAGCTCCAGGTCGTCGGTCGTAATGCCGAACCGCATCTCGATCTTGTCCGGCTTCACATAAACGGTCGCCTCGCCGGTTACCGTGATTTGCGGCCGAGGATCATATTGTTTCGTCGAGCCGTAAAATGACTGGGCATTAGCGGTTGCAACCGTCGCGAAAACAAAAAAGATCGAGATCCAAACAAAGCGTCGCATCATTGGGACTCCTTATACAAAGTGTAGAACGGTGTAAGCGAATTGATCTTCGCGAAAACGGACAATGCCGTGTCATTTCGAGCAAAGCGAGAAATCTCACCCTCGCCGAAGGACTCGGAATTCCCAGCCCTTTCGCGAGGGTGAGATTTCTCCCTACGCGTTGCTCCGGTCGAAATGACGGCGAGTATCCCGTTGGGACGCCGGCGTCTGCGCCGCTCGGCTAAACGGCTTGATGATACACTACACTTTGTACCCGACTCGCCCCGGTTTTTCAAGACTGTTTGATGCCGAGCGCCCGGGCGATTTGCCGGATCGCCTGTCGGAGACGGTCCTCTTTTTCGACCAGGGCCAGCCGCAAATACCCTTCCCCAAGCGGGCCGAACGCGACCCCGGGGCTGGCGACGACATCGGCTTCCTTGAGCAGTTTCATCGCGAATTGCATCGAGCCCATTTCCGCCCACTGCTGCGGAATTTGCTGCCAAACGAACATCGAGGCCTTGGGCCGGACGACCGGCCAGCCCAAACGGTTCAGCCCGTCGCAAAGCACGTCCCGCCGTTTTTGATACACCTTCGCCTGGTCGAGGACCGCCGTTTCGCCGTCGCGCAGGGCGATGATCGCCGCGATCTGAATCGGAGCGAACGTGCCGTAATCGTAATAACTCTTGATCGTCGAAAGGGCGCGGATCATTTCGTGGTTGCCGCAGCAAAAACCGACCCGCCAACCGGCCATGCTATAGCCTTTGCTCATCGTGCTCAGTTCGACGCCGACCTCCCTCGCTCCGGGGACCGAGAGAAAGCTCGGGGCCTGGTATCCGTCGAAGCAGACATCGGCGTAGGCCATATCGCTAATCACCATAAAGCCGTACTTTTTCGCGAGCCGGACGACATCGACGAAAAATTCCCGCTCGACGACGGTCGCCGTCGGGTTGTGCGGATAATTGACAACCAGCAGCTTCGGCTTCGGATAAAGGTGTTCGCAGGTCGCCGCGACGTTGGAGAGCAGCTTTTCCGGGTTCGTAACATCGAACAAAAGTTCGTTGGCCCCGGCCAAGGCGACGGCATACATGTGCGCCGGATACGACGGGGCGGGTACGATCGCCGTGTCCCCGGCCCCCAAAAGGGCGAGGCACAAATGCGAAAAGCCTTCCTTCGAGCCGAGGCAGACGACGGCTTCCGTTTCCGGATCGATCGGGACGCCGTATTTCCGGTCGTACCGCAGGGCGATTTCGCGCCGGAGTTTGAGCATTCCCTTCGCGTGGGAATAACCGTGCAGCTTCGGGTCGCGGGCCGATTCGATCAGCTTGTCGATGATCGCATCGTTCGGCGGATCGGAGGGGCTTCCCATTCCGAGGTCGATCACATCGTCCCCGGCCCGGCGTTTGGCGTACTTGAGGTTGTTCAGTTCCGCGAAAAGATACGGCGGAAGCCGTTGGACGCGCGAAGAAACGTTAATCGTAAAAGGGCGTGCGTTTTCGGCCGGTTGGTCTTCCCGGACTTCTTCAATGATATTCGACATCGGTTCAAAAGAGGTTGTCGGTCTTCGTATAAAATCGAACACGTCAAACAGCAGCCCGAAGCGTAAGCGCCGGGTTCGTTCCGTATTCCCGACTCGAAAACCGGGCGCTCACGCTTCCGGCTGTTGTCCTGATTGTAATTTTATCTGAAAATCCGTAAGTGTCCTGAAAAAATGAACGAACCCTTCGGAGCCGCGATCATCGGGGGTAGTTGTTTTGCACCGTTTTCCCTGACGATCGCGACTCCGATCATTTTTCAGCCCACCTAATCGAAGGAACCGCCGTCGTCGAAACCGTCGTTCGTCATTTCCCCTTCTGGGAAATCGGTCGCCGCTTCGTTGTAGAAGGGATTGGAACCCGGAGCGACGAACGGCGTCGCCGGCGGGGCGTCCGGAATCGCGTCCAAGAGCGTAAAGCTTCGGTGTCGGCTCGGCATTTCCTGTTGCGACATGAGTTCCGCCGCTTCCTGGTGATACCGCCATTGGGCTTGCTGGTACGTCCGGAACCCGGTTCCCGCCGGAACCAAATGCCCCAGAATCACGTTTTCCTTCAACCCGATCAAGTGGTCCGTCTTGCTCGCGAGAGCCGCTTCGGTCAGCACCTTCGTCGTTTCCTGGAAACTGGCCGCCGAAATAAAGCTCGAACTCTGGACCGCCGCTTTCGTGATCCCCAAAAGCTGGGTCGTCGCCTGGGCCAATTCCGGTTTGCGAACCGAAGCCCCACGACCGCCCTTCGCCAAAAATTCGGCGTTCGTCGTCTCGTAAACGTCCCGCGGGATGATCTCGTTCTCCTCGAATTTCGTGTCGCCCGGATCGACGACTTTGACGCAATCCGACAAATCGCGGTTCTTCTTGCGGAACAGGAATTTGTCGACCTGCACCCCTTCGAGCAAATTGGTGTCGCCGCCCCCTTCGATCCGGACTTTCCGGAGCATCTGGGAGACGATGATCTCGATGTGCTTGTCGTTGATCTTGACCCGTTGGGAACGGTACACGTTTTGAATCTCGCGTACCAGATATTCCTGGACCGCTTCCTCGCCCGAAATCCGCAAAATGTCGTGCGGGACGAGCGGCCCGTCGGTCAACGAGGTTCCCGCCCGGACGTAATCCCCCGCGTGCACCCGCAGGTGCTTCCCGTGAGCGACCTCGTGTATGCGCTCGATCCCGGTCGCGTCGTCACGAACGATGATCGTTCGCTTCCCGTGCCGTTTGTCCCCCAACTCGACCGTGCCGTCGATTTCGGCGATGATCGAAGGGTCTTTCGGTTTTCGGGCCTCGAAAATTTCCGTAACCCGCGGCAGACCGCCGGTGATGTCCTGCGTTCCGCTCACATCGCGGGAGGTCTTCGCCAAAAGCGTCCCCCGCTCGACCTTCGCGCCGTCTTCGACTTCGATGAGCGCCTTGCCCGGCAGGTAATAGAAGTCGAGCGTTTCCGTTCCCGCTTCGTTCTTCAAATCGATCTGCGGATGCCGGTCCCCCTTCAAATCGGTCACGGTCCGGCGAACCTTGCCGGTCGTCGGGTCCGTTTCCATACGAACGGTGTCGCCGTCGGCGATATCGACGTAATGCACGGTCCCGGCAACCTTCGCGAGGATCGGAATACTGTGCGGATCCCATTGACAGATCGCGGCACCGACCTGAATCTCCTGGTTGTCCTTAACCAACAGTTGGGCACCGACGGGGATGTTGTACTTTTCCCGTTCGCGTCCCTTCGCATCGAGAATCGCGACCCCTCCGTTACGTGAGAGCGAAATGTGCTGCCCGTCTTCGGTCGTGATGATTTCCAACTGCACGTACTTCGCGGTACCGGCGTATTTCGTCCGGATTTCGTTTTCCTCGACGTCGCGGGCCGCGACGCCGCCGATATGAAACGTCCGCATCGTCAACTGCGTTCCCGGCTCGCCGATACTTTGGGCCGCGATGATCCCGACGGCCATTCCCACTTCGACCAGCCGGCTCGTCGAAAGGTCCATACCGTAACAAAGGGCGCAAACCCCCAACTCCGCTTCGCAGGTCATCGGCGAGCGAATTTGAATCTTTTCGAGGCCGAGCTCTTCGATTTTCCGACCGATGTCCGAGGTAATCAGTTCCCCTTCCCGGACGATCACATCGTCGGTGATCGGGTTGACGATATTGGCTCGGGAAACCCGGCCCTTGATCGATTCGGAAAGACTGATTTCGACTTTTTCCCCGCGATAAATGACCCCCTTGGTGATCCCCTGGGTCGTACCGCAGTCGTGCTGGGTTACGACGACGTTCTGGGCGACGTCGGCCAGTTTCCGGGTCAAATACCCCGAGTCGGCCGTCTTGAGGGCGGTATCCGCCAACCCTTTTCGGGCACCGTGCGTCGAACTGAAGTATTCGAGCACCGTCAGCCCTTCGCGGAAGTTCGCCTTGATCGGCGTCTCGATGATCTTCCCGGACGGCTTGGCCATAAGCCCTCGCATACCGGCGAGCTGTCTGATCTGTTCGACACCGCCGCGGGCACCGGAATTGGCCATGAGAAAAATCGGGTTGACGTACCCGAGTTTTCGGGTGTCGTTTTCCAATTCCTTCATCATCTGGGCCGTGATTTCTTCGCGGGCATGGGTCCAGGCGTCAAGCACCTGGTTGTACCGTTCGTCGACCGTGATCACGCCGTCCATATAAAGGCGTTGGACGCGGGCGACCTTCTTTTCCGCCGCTTCGATGATTTTCGTCTTCGTCTGCGGGGTGATCAAATCGTCCGTCGCGAACGAAAGGCCGCTCTTGGTGCTTTCCTCGAACCCGAGCCGCATCAAATTGTCCAAAAGATCGATCGTCGCTCGACGGCCGACATATTCGTGACAGTCGCTAATCACCGTCGCGAGACCGCCCGATTTGAGCGGCTCGTTGTAGTACGGCATGTTTTCCGGCAAAATGTTGTTGAACATGACCCGCCCCGGGGTTGTTTCGAACAGCATTCCCTCGCGAACCTTCGGGTCGTTCTTGAGCCAACGGTTCCTGGCCATTCGGACCTTGACCCGGGCGTGCATGTCGACGACCTTTTGCTGGAAAGCGAAGAGCAATTCTTCTTTCGAGGCGAAGGTCATTCCCTCGCCCGGCATTCCGGGCAGGCACATCGTGCTGAAATAGCAACCCATTACGACGTCTTGCGACGGCGAAATGATCGGCGAGCCGTTCGCGGGCGAGAAGATGTTGTTCGTCGAAAGCATAAGCGTATGCGATTCGACCTGGGCTTCGAGCGACAGCGGGAGGTGCACGGCCATTTGGTCGCCGTCGAAGTCGGCGTTGAACCCGCGACAGACGAGCGGATGCAACCGAATCGCGTTTCCTTCGACCAAAACCGGCTCGAATGCTTGAATGCCCATCCGGTGCAGGGTCGGGGCACGGTTGAGGAGGACCGGATGATTTTGAATCACCTCTTCCAAAATATCCCAAACTTCCTCGTCCTTCCGTTCGAGCATTTTCTTGGCCGATTTGATCGTATCGGCGTGCTGCAATTCCTTGAGCCGCCGGATGATGAACGGCTGGTACAGTTCGAGGGCGATCTTTTTCGGCAAGCCGCACTGGTGCAACCGCAGGTTCGGGCCGACGACAATCACGCTTCGGGCGGAGTAGTCGACGCGTTTGCCGAGCAGGTTTTCGCGGAACCGGCCCTGTTTTCCCTTGATCATATCGGTCAGCGACTTGAGCGGCCGGTTGCTCGAACCGAGCACCGGTCGTTTGCAGCGGCCGTTGTCGAACAGCGCGTCGACCGATTGTTGGAGCATCCGCTTTTCGTTCCGGATAATCACTTCCGGAGCGTTGAGGTCGACCAGCTTTTTCAAGCGGTTGTTCCGGTTGATGATCCGGCGGTACAGGTCGTTCAAATCGCTGGTCGCGAACGTCCCGGATTCCAGCAACACGAGCGGCCGCAGATCGGGCGGGATCACCGGAATCGCGTCGAGCACCATCCATTCCGGGCGGTTGTCGCTATCCCGAAGGGCTTCGACGAGCTTCAAACGGTTGATCAGGTCTTTTTTTCGCTGTTTCGATTTGGTTTCGGCGAGGTCGATCCGAAGTTGATCGGAAAGGGCGACAAGGTCCAATTTGGCGAGCAGTTTGCGAATCGCTTCGGCACCCATTTCGGCTTGAAAGCCGCTGCCCGGATACTCCTCTTTCGCGTTGCGATACTCCTCTTCGGAAAGCAGTTGAAACGGCTTGAGCGGCGTCTCGCCCGGCTCGATCACGACGTAATCTTGAAAATAGATCACCTTTTCGAGAGAACTGGCCTTCATTGCGAGGAGCGTCGCGAGCCGGCTCGAAGCGGCCTTGAAAAACCAGATATGAACGACCGGAGCGGCCAGATCGATATGCCCCATTCGTTTGCGGCGGACCCGGGAATGGGTGATTTTGACCCCGCAACGATCGCAGGTCATTCCCTTATATTTCATGCCGCGGTATTTGCCGCACGCACATTCCCAGTCTTTTTCAGGGCCGAAAATCTTTTCGCAGAACAGCCCATCCCGTTCCGGGCGATAGGTTCTGTAGTTGATCGTTTCCGGTTTCTTGACTTCGCCGTAAGACCAGCTCCGGATGTCGTTCGGCTTGGCCAAAGAAATCTTGACGGCGGCGTAATCGTTAATA
>JAVBSX010000259.1:0-10540 GCA_031556455.1 Thermoguttaceae bacterium | reverse complement strand
GGGAGCGAGATCGAAGTCCGTGCGGAAAAAGAGGTCTCGCCCGGATTGTTCGCCGAAACGACGTTTCGGGTCAGGGTCCGGATCGACACCCCGGTCGAATTGACGTACTATCTCGGCGGCGGCATTTTGCCGACCGTGCTCCGGAAGCTGGCCCAAGCCGGTTTATGAGAAAGTCGATCAAGAGCCGCAACCTGCGGTTGCGAAATTCGCGAGCGTAGTTCGCGGCTCCGTTTTCGTGATGTCCGAACCGGGAAATATTCTTTTTTTCTTTCGAAAGCGTTGTCTTTGCGCTTGATTCAGCGATAATCATGGGATACATTCGCCCCTGAAACGGCGATTGATTACAATTTCGAAAACAGTGCGAACACCATGAGACCGCGAGGTTGATTCGCCAAACAATATTGAATCAAATTATGGACCATGCCGAAGAACTTGTCGCTCTCCTCTTGAGAAACGGAAACATTTCCAAGGAACTCGCCGCGGGATTACGTGAGCGAATCACGCAGGTACCGCAATCGATCCCCGCGAACGTCTTTGCCGAACGGCTGATCGAACGCGGTGTGATCGACCGGGGGATCGCCGATGCCGCGTTGCAGCAGATCGCAAGCGAAAAAGAAAAATTGTTGCAATCCGACCCGGCGCTCAAGTCGCCGAAAAAGTCGTCGGCTTTGCCGAGACCGCCCGTTTCCCTCCCCGAGGCTTCCTCCTTGGAACCGCTGCCGCCCCCCGTCTCTTCCGGAATCGCTTCGAAAATCAAGGTTAAGAAAAAATCGAAAAACCCCTGGGAAGGGAAATTGTTTTTGTTCGGCGGGAGCATCTTGATCCTTTTGCTCGTGCTCGCGGTTTTCCTTTACGCCGCGATATATCGCCGCAGCGCCGGAGAGTTTCTCAATTCGATCAACGCCGCCTACGATTCCGGACAGTATTCCGAAGCGGTCAAGGGTTACGACAAATTCGTCGAATCCTTTCCTAATCACTCCGCCGTAACCCAGGCCAGAATCCGGGGCTCTTTGTCGAAAATGCGGCTTGCCCTCGAAAGCAAATCGGACTGGTCCAAGGCCCTTGCCGTCGCGAAAGAGGAGATCGGCAAAATCGTCCAAAATCAGGATTACCGGCAGGAAGCCCAGCCGGAGTTGACGGCGATGCTCCCGAGTATCGCCGAAGGGCTGGGGGAAGAGGCGAAGAAAAACAAAGACACCGCCCTCATCGCCTCGACCGAAGAAGCGCTCGAACTGGTTCAAAAATACGTCCCGCTCTCGACCCAACCGCAGGACCGTTTGCAAAAAGTGCAAATGAATATTGACTTCGCGAAACGGGAGATCGCGAAAGACGGTCGATTGATTTCCGCGATGTCCGAAATTCAAACCCTTGTGCCCGAGGGTAAAATTCGCGAAGCTTATGATCTTGTTGCCGAAGTGCTTCGCGATTACCCCGTTCTCGCGGACGACCCCCGCTATATCGATCTCCTCCGAACGATCAGCCTCGGGGAAAAGCAGGCTGCCCGTTGGGTCGCCGAGCCGCTGAGTCCGAACACGGCCGCCGATGTTTCGGAAGAGCGGTCGGCACAACCGGTTTTATTGCTCGCGAATCGAATCGGAGGGGAGGAACCGGCGGGTCGTTCGACGCAAACGCTTTTCGTGTACGCCGAAGGGGCCGTTTTCGCGGTCCGAAGCACCGACGGAACAATTCTCTGGAAAAAAAACATCGACGGTTCTTCTTTCTCGGGCAACCTTGCTCCGACGGTACTTCCCCTTGAGGGAACCCAGGACGCCCTGTTGATCGATCATCGAAATTGGGAACTGCTTCGGATCGACGCCGGTTCCGGCAATATCCGTTTTCGTGTTTCGATCGGCGAGCCGTTTCGTCTCACGACCGCGGCGACGCATATGCCGATGTTGACGACGGAATCGGGGCGATTGTTTGTGATTGACCTCAATACCGGACAAACCAAAGGACACATTCAGTTTCCGCAGCCGTGTGATGTCGCTCCGACCAGCGATATGCAAAACGGACAGGTCTTGCAAATCGCCCGGCATTCGACGCTTTACATTTGCAAGGAAGAAACCCCGGGAAAGGGGCCGACCGTTGAAAGCGTTTATTTGGGGCACCATTCCGGGACGGTTCGAGTCTCCCCGTTCTTTTTCGGAACCTATTTCCTGGTCGTCGCCCAAAGTGATCCGCTCAATTCGACGATTCAGGTTTATCGGTTTCAAAATTTCGGGTCGATTCAAAATTCCGAGCCGACGGAAGGAGCGGAAAAACCCGCCTCGCCGCTTCAATTGGTCCAGGAAATTCCGGTTAAGGGAATTGTCGACACTCCCCCCGTCGTCGACCGGGACCGAATGTTTCTCGCGAGCGATCTCGGCGGAGTCTACCTTTTCGCTCTTGATCCGTCGTCCGATCCCAAGGCTCCGATCAAACTCGCCGGAGAAAGCTCGCGAAAGGATATGGAAGGCAAACTCGCCGATGCCGATAAGCCGGAAGAAAAAGGGACGATTCGTTTTCTCGGGCTTTTCGATCAAACCCTTTGGGTTGCGGGCTCGGAGCTGATTTCTTTCGATATTCAACAGTCCCGAAGCCGACTTGTTCCGCGAACGGTCCTTGATCCGTTGACGAAAACACTCGCGCCGTTGCGACGGGTCGACAACGCGATTTTTCGCGTTTTTCAGTACCGGGGACAAAACAACGTTTCGATCAAAGGGATTTCGATCGCCGACGGCAAAACCTATTGGGAAACGCAGCTTGCCGATGCGGTTGTCGCCGAACCGACGTTCGACCCGGCTTCCCAAAGTTTTCGGGCCGTAACGCAATCGGGCAAAATGTACCAGACGGTGGTTTCGTCAACCCAGAGTTCGATGCAGATTCTTGACAAACCAACAGCGGAACTCGGAAGCGAAAAACGGGGGCAGCCGGTCCGATTGATCGTTCCGCTCAAAAACAATTTCGAGGCTTGGATTGAAAGGACGAACGCCAGCAAATCGATTCCGGTTTATGATCCGGACCCGAACAATTCCCGGCATTTTCGCTTTATCCCGATCGATGTCGATATTCAATCGGACCCAATCCCGCTCGGTCCCGGCCTGTTGACTCCCTTGACCAACGGACTGGTTCAGTTTTTCGACCCCAAATCCGGCTTTCCCCTGGCGGTCGAACCCTTTGCGGGGACAATCGTCCCCGGTCAAAAAACGGAATGGTCTTCGCCGGTTCAAATTGACCAATTGTCGGAAAATTCCCTCTTCGACTTTTTGATTTTGGATCGAGGGCAATCGGTTTTGTACCGGGTCGGATCGATCAAAGACAACAAAAAAGTCAACTTCCGAACGGTCGGCAGTCTTCCGAATCTTATTCCCCGCACGGAAACCGTTTGCTGTCTCGGAGAAAATATTTTCGTCTTTTCAAAAACCGACGGAGTGATTCAAGAGGTCAGCCTCTCGAACTTCTCACCCGGCAGAACTCATGATTTGGGAAGCCGGATCGTCTGGGGGCCCGAGCCGATCGGAACGCCGATTTCGCAGATTGTTTTCGCGACGGAGGATAAAAAGCTGCATCTTTTGAGCAAAGAATCCGAAACGGTAATTCGGGCGACCGATCTTCCGTCCGCCCCCATCCTCGGCAAACCACTGTTCGACGATTCCGAACTGATCCTCCTCTCCGCGGACGGAGCGATTGAAAAGTTCAACCGGACAAACGGCGAACTGATCGAATCACGGGAAAGCGGCATTCGTCCGCAAACCGGGGCGGTATTCCTCGGCAACAACCTGTTGCTGACCGGTCGCGACGGTTGCCTGTACGTGATCCCAAAATGAGTTTTCGGAAAATCGAGGTTGTTGAATCGTCTTTTCTTCGATCTGCACGAACGTTTTCCTTTTTTGAAATCAAAACCAACGTCCGAAAAAACGGATGTATTGTTGCTTGACGAATTGCGTTAAGAGGCAGTAACAGAGCAGAATCCCGACGAGCCAGGGAAAATATGTAAGCGGCAGCGGCTGGAGGCCGACGATCCGGCCGAGGAACGAAAACGGAATGTAAAGGCCCAGCAGCATCACCAGCCCCGTCATTAACAGGACCGGCAGCGTCGGGGTGCTTTGCAGGAACGGAATCTTCCGCGTCCGAAGCATGTAAACGACGAGCGTCTGCGAGAGAAGGCTTTCGAGAAACCAGCCGGATTGGAACAGCGTTTGGCGGTCCGGGGACTTCGCGGCGAACACAAACCACATCAGAGCGAACGTCGCGATGTCGAAAATCGAAGAGGTCGGGCCGAGACAGACCATGAACCGGCCGATGTTTTTCGCATCCCATTTTCGCGGCCGTTTGATAAATTCGTCGTCGACCCGGTCCCACGGGAGCGTCGTCTGGGAAAAATCGTACAGCAGGTTCAAAATCAGCAGGTGCAGCGGCAGCATCGGCAGGAACGGGATAAACGTGCTCGCGATGAGCACCGAGAAGACGTTGCCGAAATTGGAACTCGCCGTCATGTTCAAATACTTGATGATGTTGCCGAACGTCCGGCGCCCTTCGAGAACCCCTTTGTGCAGGACGAGGAGATTTTTTTCGAGGAGGATCACCTCGGCGGATTCCTTGGCGATGTCGGTGCCGCTGTCGACCGAAATGCCGACATCGGCATCGTGCAGCGCCGGGGCGTCGTTGATGCCGTCGCCGAGAAAACCGACCGTATGCCCGGCCGCGCGAAGCGATTTGATAACCCGCGATTTCTGCATCGGGTTCAACTTCGCGAACACCGTCGTCGTTTCCGCCCTCGCGGAAAGCTCGGCATCGCTCATCGTTTCGATCTCACCGCCGAGGAGCGGCGTCCCGGGATCGAGGTTGACTTCCCGGCAGACCTTGGCGGTCACGATTTCGTTGTCCCCGGTCAGAATCTTGACGGCGACGCCGGTTTCCCGGAGCGCCCGGATCGCCGGGGCGGCCGTCTCCTTGGGCGGGTCGAGAAACGTGAGCAGCCCCTTCAGCGTCAAGTCCTTTTCGTCCTCAACGGTATAACGGTGTTTGGCCTCGGACGCCTCGACCTTCCGAAAGGCGACCGCCAGAACCTGGAAGCCGTCTCGTTGATAACGGTGTACGAGCTCAAGGATTCTCCGCCGATGATTCTCGTCGAACGGGACGGCGGTTTCGCCGGTTGCAACCTGGGAGACGATGGCGAGAATCTCCTCGACCGCGCCCTTGCAGATCAGCGATTGGTGTCCGTCTTCGCCGTTGACGACGATCGAAAGGCGGCGGCGGACGAAATCGAACGGCAGTTCGTCGACCTTCGCGTACTTCGGAGACTTCGCCGGATCGATTCTCGCCTCGGCGAAGCGGATCACCGCCTCGTCGATCAGGTTTTTCAAGCCGCTTTCGAAACGGCTGTTCAACCAGGCCATTCTCAAGACGCTTTCGTCTTCGTTGCCGTCGGCATCGACGTGATTTTCCAAGATGATCCGGTCCTGGGTCAGCGTCCCGGTCTTATCCGTGCAAAGGACGTCCATTGCCCCGAAATTCTGGATCGCGTTGAGGTATTTGACGATCACTTTGTCCTTCGCCAAGGAGAGGGCGCCTTTCGCGAGATTGACGCTGACGATCATCGGCAGCATCCCCGGGGTCAAGCCGACGGCGACCGCCGTCGCGAAGAGAAAGGCCTGGAGCCAATCCCCTTTGTCGAGGCCGTTGATGAGAAAAACGACCGAAACCATGACGAGCATGAAGCGGATCAGGAGTCGGCTGACGCTCTCGACGCCGAGGTCGAACGAGGTTTTGCCGCGTCGTTCGGTGATTTTTTGGGCGAGCGAACCGAAATACGTTCGCACCCCCGTCGCGACGACGACCGCCTGGGCCGTGCCGCTGACGACGTTCGTTCCCATAAAGCAAAGATTCGGGGCGTCGAGCAGATCGGCCGTCGGCTGGTCTCCCTGATGCTTCGGATCGGCATGTTGGGCGGCCGTACTGTGCTCTGCACAAGAATTGAGCCCAGGGGCTTCCTGAGCGAAGCGACGAAAGCCCCGAACCCGCGAGGGTTGAGTTCGAAGCTCTGATCCAATTTTTTCGCGGAGGGCAATAGTATCCCGTTTTTCGACCGGCAGGGCTTCTCCGGTCAAGGAGGCCTGACTGACAAACAAATCGCGGGATTCGATCGGTTTGAGGTCGGCCGGAACAATGTCCCCGCTCGAAAGGAAGACGATGTCGCCGGGAACGATTTCCCGGATCGGGATTTCCCGCTGCTCGGGCTCGGCTCCCTCCGCCTGCCGCCGCAGGACCGTTGCCGTCGAGCGGACCATTGCCTTGAGTGCTTGGGCCGCCTTGCCGGAACGATATTCCTGGAAGAAGCGGAGCATCCCGCTGAGCAAAACCATTCCGAGAATGATAAGCGTTTCGGAAGGATCCGTATCGTGCCCCTTGCGCCAAGGGAGCCAGACATCGGTAATAAAACTGATCCCCGCCAAGACCAGCAGCAGATAAATGAACGAATCGCGAAAGGCCCGAAGAAATCGGACAACAATCGGAACTCGCTTTTCCCCGGTCGCCTCGTTGGGACCGAAACGGTCGAGCCGCGATCCGGCCTCCGCCTCGGTCAACCCCTCGGGTGTCGCATCGACGGTCGCCAAGGTTTCCCGGACCGTTTTCGCGGCCTCTCCGGCAATGGGAAACGACGGGGAAGTGGTTTCTTTCCCGAACGGTTTTACGGGCAAAACGCTCATAGGGAATCCTTATTGGCAGAAAAACGCGGAGTACCGGCTATAAAAGGGAAAGCCCCTGATGTTGCCGATTTGCAACCTATAATCTCTATAATAGGAATAATCGGAGTAATTTTCCGCAAAAAAATCCCCTTTTTCAAAACTGCCCCCCCAAAAGAGGGGTGTTTGATAGAGGCTTGGTTAAGTAAGTTTTATTGATGGGGAAGATGCTGCACAAAATCGCGGATAGTACCAGAGCGGGATCGGCAAACGCCGCAATTTTCGCGAAGACCAAATATTTTTAGACAAAGCAATAGAATTTGACCCGCTGTCTCTTTCACAATTTGACATGGGGCCGCGACATTTTGAATTCCGCTACGCTTCATACAAAATGTCGCTCCGTTCATTTTTTATCGCCAGCACAATAGAACAGCTTTCATTTTTAGCATGAGTATCCTTGCAATACAATACAAGACGGCTTCGGATTCGCCAATTTTGATCGCGTACAACCGGGAAGAACGGTTCAACCGCGCCTCAACGCCCCCCCGAATTCAATCGGGCCGCCCTCGGGTCGTTTGCGGCATCGATCGGAAGGCGGGCGGAACCTGGGCCGGGGTCAACCAGCACGGGCTGTTCGCGGCGGTGATCAATTCCCACAAGCGGCAGATCCCGTTCGATCCGCGGTCGCGAGGGATGCTTTGCAAAGAACTGCTCGGCTGCCGAACGGCGGAAGAAGCGATTGAAAAGGCGGTCCGCGAGCTTTCGACCGGCTGTTATGCCGGGGGAAATTTTCTTTGCGTCGACCGGACGAGCGGCGGCGTCGTTTACGGCGGGGACGAAATCGAAGTCGAAAAACTGACCCCGGGTCTGCATCTGCTCAGCGCCCGACGATTGGACGATTATTACGATCCGAAGCAGGAATTCGTCCGACGGCTGTTGACGTTGCAACGGCTTGATTCGGCCGTTTCGTTTCTCGCCGTCGCGAGCCGGACGTTTTCGCGCAAAGCGGACGAAACCGGCAAACGAGGGGTCGTGATCCAGGATCTGGAATTCGGGACCGTTTCCTCGATGCTGCTTTCCCTGACCGAACGAACGCAAAAATCGATCATGCAATTCGCGGCCGGCCCGCCGAGCGAAAAACCGTTCGAAGACGTTTCCGCCCTGCTGCGACAGGTCCTCTCGACCGATCGCGCCAACTTGGCGAGATCCCTCGCCCAGAGTTGAGGGCATTGGGAGTAGGGCTCAAAAGAGCCGCATGTGTAGTACAAAGTCGTCTAAATGGCCTTCGCCCAAAAACGCGACGTCATTTCGACTGGAGCAACGCGCAAGGAGAAATCTCACCCTCGCGCGAGGGCCGGAATTTCTGCCTTTGGGGCGAGGGTGAGATTTCTCGCTTCGCTCGAAATGACACGATTTTGTATTCTTTTCTCGAAGTCCAATTCGACGACTGTGTAGTAGTCGGTACTCCGACGTAACTTGCAGACCGTGTACAAGGTCTGCGATTCAACGCTATTTTCCCATGCAACTTTCCTCTCTCCCGCCTCTTCGGATCGCGACGGTTCCGTTTTATAACGC
Source organism: Thermoguttaceae bacterium (assembly GCA_031556455.1). Lineage (GTDB taxonomy): Bacteria > Planctomycetota > Planctomycetia > Pirellulales > Thermoguttaceae > JAVBSX01. Next base: position 2,300 of record JAVBSX010000259.1, on the reverse strand, counting down.
TTGGCCGCTGACGCGATTCCTTTCGGAAACGCTTCCCGAGGCAACCCTGTCCGGCTGGTACCCTTCGCGAATGCGTCCCGGACTGCTTGCCGGGGAAATCGATTTGGCGCTTCTGCCTGTCGCCGAATTGCCCCGAATTCCCGGGGCGAGCCTTCTGGGCGATGCTTGCATCGGCTGTCGCGGCCCGGTCGAAAGCGTTCTGCTGGTTTCGCGTGTTCCCGTTTCGAAAATTCGTCGAATCGCCTTGGACGTCGCCTCGCGTTCCAGCATCACGCTTTCGAAGGTGATGTTGCACGAATTTTACGATCTCCGACCGGAAATCGTTCCGCTCGAACTCGACGAATCGCTCAACGCGGTCGCGGCCGATGCTTTGGTCGTGATCGGCGATCGGGCCTTGGCTTTCGAACCGGCCGATTGTTGGGAATATCGGTTCGATCTCGGCCAATGGTGGTTGGAAAAAACCGGGCTGCCGTTCGTCTTCGCCGCTTGGATCGGGCCGCCTTTCGCCGATCCGAAGCGACAGACCGAAACGGTCCGGGGGTTGGAAATCGCGCGGGACCGGGGAATCGCCGCGATCGAACAAATCGTCGCCGAGCGGGAAGAGCAGGCCGCCCGAAACGCGGTCCCGCTATTGGTCGGCCGTTCGAAGCTGATCGACTACCTCAGCCGTTCGATTCAATACCGGCTCGACGAAGAAAAACGGAAAGGGTTGGAATTATTCCTGAAACTGGCGGCAAAGCATTTGTGAGCAGGCTAGAGCGGTTCGAGTGGTACCGTAGAGGGCCGTTCAAAACGCTTCTCGCGAAACGGTTGCATTACAACAAACGCGATAAGCGGCGAAACGACCATTCGAAGCAGAGCAGGCCGCAAAAAACGTAAAGGAAGAGACATCGCGTTTTTTCGTTCGCCTTTTCGTCCTGCACGGACTGTTGAGAACGGATGCCGAGCCCGTCCAAAACCGTTTTGCCGGAAAGAGAATGGGGACCGGAATCGGTCGCCGCAACGGTCGGGATCGCCTTTTCCGCCGAATCGAAGTATTCCCCGCCGGTCTTCCGGGCAATCTCGATCAGCAGCGGCTCGTTGCGGGCGGGGTTCTCGCTCTCCAAATCGCTCATTCGGACCTGGGCTGTTTCGCTCAGGACCTCTTCCGTTTCCGGAATATGAAATTTCGCGGTCCAGGTTCCTTCGGCGAGCATCGGGATAAAACCGGAATATGAGCCGGGGACGTTCGGATCAAGCGTGAGCGGAACCTGCCGCACCTTCGCGTCCGGGGAAAGCACGTCGAGCGAAAGCGTCGGGCTCATGAGCGGTTGCATCCGGGCGTCGGTCGCGCTCGCCCGAACCGTCGCCGTCGAACCGAGCGTGTACCGTTTTTGATCGAACGCGAGCGAACCCCGTTCCGAGCGACGTTGCAATCGCCCCTGCGAAACATGTCGGATGATTTTCGTATAAATTTTTTCGAAATACGAATCGTCCAACATCCGCAACCGCCAAAGCTCGCCGCTGCCGATATAAAAAACGCGACCGCTGCCGTAAAACTGCTCCGCGAAAATCGCGGCAACCCCTCGCGAACCGGCCGCGTCCGGGGACGAGGATTTCGCGAGCAACCGGGCCGTCGGCTTCAGCCCATTGACCATAAAAAAGGCGTAAAATCCGGGGAATTCGCTCCAAACCGCGCGGGATTCGCTTTCCGAATCGACCGGTCGCAGGAATTCCGCTTCTTCCCCCGCCCGGGTCAGCCCGACCGTCCAGGGCTGGGAATCCGTCCGAAACGACAGGACCGAGGACGTTTTTTGCGCGGAAACATCGACAGGGTACAAGGCCCGGATTTTGCTCAACCCCGGATCGGTGGTCCAACCGGTGATCGTATCGGCCAAGTGCACCGGCCCGGCGACGACGATCAGCCCGCCGCCGCTTCGGGCGACCCATTGCTCCAACAGATCGATTTGCCCCGGCGCGAGCACTCGCCAATCGGGATCGAAGGCGACGACGCAATCGTACTGGGACATCTCCGCCGGGCTGCTCGGGAAGGTTTCCAGGAGTTTGTCGACGCTTTGCGCGATTCCGGGCCTCGCCCACGGAAGGTAGGCTTCGACCGTCACGGATTTGTCCCGATACAGCTGATTGCTCAGGAATTGATAATCCCGGAGCGGCCCGCCGGCGAAAAGCAGCACGCGGTCTTTCCGGTCGACGATTTCGACGACGGCGGATTGAAGGTTGTCCTCCGCGATCCGGTCTTCTCCGGGCGGAAGAATCTTGAAATAGAGTCCGTACTTGCCGATATTCTCGGGCTTGACCTC
>JAVBSX010000040.1:0-2593 GCA_031556455.1 Thermoguttaceae bacterium | reverse complement strand
GCGGTTGCCCAAATGGTCGATATCGTCGATTTCCGCTTCCCGGTCGCCGGTCCAAAGTCGGTTGAGGTATTTGACCGCTTCGATGATATCCTCGGGACGAAGCGTCATTTCCTCAAGCGGAATCTCAAGCCCGAGCTTGCGGTTGATCCGGAAACGACCGACCCGGCCGAGCCGATAACGGTTGGTGTCGAAAAATTTGTCGCGGAAAAGTTCCCTCGCCTTATCGAGCTGGGGCGGGTTGCCCGGCCGGAGCCGTTGGTAAATCCGCATGAGCGCTTCCTCATGCGAAGAGGTTTTGTCCTCATCGAGGGAATAGAGCAGCAATTTATTCCGCGGATCGTCCATGATCTCGATTTTCTTGATCCCGGAGGTGCAGATGATCTCCGCCTTGCTCTTGGTGATCGCCTGTCCGCACTCGACGATCACTTCCCCGGCCTTGTCGGAATTGGCCGGGTACACGATGTCGCCGACCGCGGCCTTGCCTTCGATTTTTGAAACGTGGGAGCCGCCGTCGGTTTTGACGGTGCTCGTTTTGTAGAACACCCGCAACAGATCGGCGTTCGTGCTCAGTTCGGGGGACATTGCCCGAAGCAACATCATCACGGGCAGCTTGCTGCTCTGATCGATCCGGACGGAAATGGTTTCCTTGCGGGTGATATGCAACTCGATCCAGCTGCCGCGTTCGGGAATGACCCGGCAAGAAAAACTTTTGCGGTCGGCGTCGACTTCGGAAACGAAATCGATTCCGGGAGAGCGGTGCAACTGGCTGACGACGACGCGCTCGGCCCCGTTGATGATAAATTCCCCGCCGCCGAGCATGATCGGCAGGTCGCCGAGGTAGGCATCTTCCTCGATCGATTCGTTTTCCTTGACCATGCGAAGCCGGACCTTGAACGGTTTGCCGTAGGTCAACCGCAATTGGCGGCATTCGTCCGGCTCGTAGCGCGGCTTTTCCAATTCATAATACAGGTATTCGAGCCGGGTCGATTTGTCGTAACTCTCGATCGGGAAGATTTCCCGCAGGACCGCCTCGAGCCCCTGGTCGGCCCTTTTTTTCGGAGGAACATCTTCTTGAAGGAAGTTGTTGTAACTCATCGTCTGCAAAACGGTCAGATCCGGGATCGAATGGGTCGTTTCCTGGGTACCGAAATTTCGAATCTCTTGAAATTGAATACGCCGTTGGGACGGAGTCGCCATAAAACTGATCTCCAAAAAAAGAATATAAGGAAAATGATCTGGGAAATTTTGTCAAACAGGAGGGAAAAGCAAAACGGTGTCGGACTTCGCGCTGTTCGGTCGATCTCAGACACTTCAAGGAATACAGCAAACGAACTGCAACCGAAAAGCCTGACGGAGGGCAAGCGTCATGGGATTGTGTCGGACAAGGGAGAAAAAGGTTTCGATCGTGATCGACCGAAAACGAAGGACGGTGAGGCCAAAAGATACATTAATCGGGAGCGATTTGACCGGCCGGATTGCCCGCGACCGCGAAAAGGGGAGAAAAACCGACAGAAAAAAGAATAAAACCAGCACCAATCCTCAACGACATGATATCCTCTTTCATTCGTCATCTCCTCAGGCAGCGTGAGAGAAAAAGATTAAAGATTGTATTTTATACCTTTTTTCCGGGGAAACAACGGGGGGTATGCAAAAAAAAGGCCAAAGAAAAAAATTGTCGGTTTTCGGAACAAAATTCGCCTCCCAAATCGTTGTTTTGGCGAAATAAAAACATATAATGCTTGAAAATTGGCTCGTCCTCGGTCTAGGTTTTGCTTCAGATCGTAATTATTTTGATAACATTTCAGCCGTTTGGAGTTTTTTGATCCCCCCAGCTCGTCATTTCGAGCGAAGCGAGAAATCTCACCCTCGCCTAAGATGTAGGAATTCCGGCCCTCGCGCGAGGGTGAGATTTCTCCTTGCGCTGCGCTTCGGTCGAAATGACGAAGCACCATTCTGTTGAAGTATTACTTATCTATCTATTTTACCCCTACAACCCAAAAAATCATAACAAAGTGGTCTTTTTTCCGAACCGACACCACCATACCTCGCACGTTTTTCGCCGGTTGGACCCCCGGTCGCGGATTTTGGGCGCTGTCGCCTTTGCCGTCGTCGTCTCCTGTTTGTCCGGCTGGGTTGCACTTTCGGTCGCATTGGGGGTCGCGGTTTTGGCCGTCTGGCTCGGTCGTATTTCCGGAAAATCCGTTCTATTCCGAATTGCTCCGCTTAATCTGGTTGTTTTGACAACCTTCCTGCTCATCCCCTGGTCGTGGTCGAATCTCGACTCGGAAACCCGCGACGCCCTCTTTCAACTCGGTTCTTTGGATTACGACCGGGAAAAATTCCGGCTCGCCCTCCGCTTCGCCTTGACGGGAAACAGTATCGTTCTCGGGTTCGTCGCGATGCTCGGCAATCTGGAACCGACGACGCTCGGCCAATCGCTCGGCTCCCTCGGGCTGCCGTCGAAATTGACGCAGCTATTCCTTTTGACGATTCGTTATCTTTCCGTGCTCGAAGAACAGTGGTCGCGAATGCAATTTGCCGCGAAAGTCCGGGGATTCCGCCCGCGGTTCAATCTTTTGACATACCGGACCTA
>JAVBSX010000055.1:0-11074 GCA_031556455.1 Thermoguttaceae bacterium | reverse complement strand
TTGATGAACTCCTGGTTCTGGCCAATGAGCGCCAAGTCGCTCTCCTCAACCTCGCACGGGCCAGGCTGCCCCGTCGGTTGCACGATCCCGTGCCCATACGTCGGCGGGCAGTCGTCCACGATGTACTCGTTGCCGCAAATGTCGCTCGTCCACGTCCGACCGTTCGGGTCCACGCCCGGCGGGAGAAGCAGCTCCGCACTCACCCCCAGCGTGTCCTTCGCGCTCAACTGGTCGAAAAACGCCGCCAGCTGCGCCGCCGTCGTCGTCGAATTCCCGCTCGCGTCCGTCGCCAGCATGATCTCCAAAACCGGCGTATGCACGCCGTTCTTAATATCGGTATCCGTCGGCTGGATGATCTTCACCGCCAGCTGCTGGTTCGGAGACGCCGCCGTCAACCGAATGATCGGCCCCGAGTCCATCCCCGTGAACCGGATCGCGTTGTCCATGTTCGGATCGCCGTAATCGTAGTACGCGTCCTGGTACGTCACCTTCCCGCCCGTCATGTCTCCCTTGAGCGCGACGGCCGTAAACTTGTCACCCAGCTTCGAGTTGATCAGATCAATCACCGTCTGCGACGTCGCCCCCGAGGTGTAAGCGCTCTCGCTGTTGCCGCCGACCGAACGGACATACGTCGAGCCGCTCGGAATGTCCTTGACCAAATCCTTCCGGTTGACCCCGTCGACCGTCGTCGCCTGCACGTACGAGGTCTTGTTGATCAGGTCCTGGATGTCGCCGACCGTCGCACCTTCCTTGTACGTGACGTAAAGCTCCCCCGCGCTCCCGCCGCCGCCGAGCGTCAGCTTGTCGCCGTCGACGAAGCTGGCCGAAATGTCGAGCTTGATCCCGCTCACGCTCGTCGCCGCCTGGAGAATACTGGTGAGGTTGTCGCCGGGACCGGCATGGGGACCGGCCTGCAAATCGGCGACACTGACGCGGACGGTCTTGGCCCCGCGGTCGATGATTCCGACGCCGTCAACGGCGGAACTGTCGCAGATGATCGTCCAGCCGTTCAGGGCCGACATGTGATCGCTCGCCCCGGTGCCGACGTCGGTGATCGACATCGTCTTCATCGTCGAGGTCGTGCCGCTGGCGTTGGCGTCTTCCTGGAAAAACTGGACCGAGTTCGCGGTCCCTTGCGTGATGTAGGCCGAGGTCGGCTGGGTGGAAGCGTTGTCGCCGGCGAAGTCGGTGTTGACCGTCAGGTTGAACATCCCGGCGAAACTCGGGTAGGTTTTCTCATAGGTCCCGATGAGGGAAATCTCGACGACCCCGGGCGAGGTCGCCGTCGGATCGGAGACGATCCGGACGTCGTTGTTCGCCCCGTGCTTGACGACGAACGTGTAATTCCCAGCGTCGTAGCCGACTTCGTTGGCGGTGATGACGATATCGTTGTTGCCGCCGGGACTGGAAATCGTGACGCTGCCGCGTTGGGCGAGGCCGGTGACGCTGGCGACGACCCCGGTCGAGTCGCTGAGCCGATTGATCGCCTCGGCCATTTGCGTGGTGGTGGTCCCGGCCCCGAAGCTGAAGATTTCGCTCCCTTCGGAGCCGCCGATCTGGACGACGGTATCCTGTCCGACGCCGGTCCCTTTGTAGATGAGGGTCGCTTTTTTGGCCTGTTCCATGAGATCGACTTTGACGTCGATTTGGTCGGCGGTGCCGAAGTTGGCGGACTGGATGTTGAGGTTTTGGATGGCGTTGCGGTCGACGCCGGTGGTTTTGAAGGCCATTGAGCCGTCGAGGAGTTTCTGGCCCTGGTAGTTGGTGGTTTTGGCGATGCGGTCGATGGAATCGAGCGAGGCGTCGACCTGGAGTTGGTTGGCCTGAATTTGATCGACGGTCATGGCTCCGGTGTTGGCGGCGGAGTTGACGAGTCCGCGGACGTCGTTGAGGAGCGCGGAGATTTGCCCGAGCGCGGAATCGGCGATGGCGATGACGCTGTTGGCGCGGGTTGTGTTTTGGATGGCCTGTTTGGTGGCGGTGATGTCGCTTTTGAGGAGTTCGCTGGCGATAAGTCCGGAGGGGTCGTCCTTTCCGGAGTTGATACGGAGTCCGGTGCTGAGTCGTGTGATGATTTCGGTCAACGCACCCATGTTGCGCTGGAGGTTGACCTGAGCCCCGAGAGCGGTGACGTTCGATGCGACGTAGAGACCTGACATGTTAAAGGAATTCCTTTCTTTCTTGACGTGAGCGGAAAACCGGTTGGTATGGGAAAACACCTTGTTCTTTTTTTCCCGCCGAACCGCTAACCGCAAACCGCGGATAACCAGGGATATTTTTTTCGGGAAAAATGCCCCGCAACAATTGTCGGCAATGTCAATTTAGATAAAGAAACGAAAACACCCCAAGATTCCAAAAGTTTTTTTTAGGTGGTGTTAAGACAGGAACAGACGGTAAAACGCGAAGAGCATGATTTTTTAGAATCGCAGTCCTTTCCGGAAGGAAAAGGGAAAGGAGGAAAGAAATAAGGACCAGAAGGATTGCAAGGGAGATTGCTTCTTTCTCCCTTGTATCCTTTTGGTCCTATAGACAGTGTCGAAGCTCGATTTCAGTTGCGTACGAGCTCCGGTCGGCGAGCATTATTCTGAGCGACGATTTTTTCGTGGATTTCCTGCCGGTTGACGATCACGTTTTGTGGAGCGTCGATCCCAATCCGGACCCGGTCGCCGCGAACATCGACCACAGTAATGACGATGTCATCGCCGATGTTAATGCTCTGATTTTGGTATCTTGACAAAACTAACATTGTTGTGACGGGAATAAGGATTGATGAAAATGTAATATCTTTCGCGATTTCAATTTCCCTTGCGTGTAAAAGGAATCGGCAATGTTAACATGGGTTGTTTAGCAAAAAAAGAAAAAATAGCGAACAGATTTAAAATAGGAGGCATCTTTACAGAAAGAGAGGAGGGGGGTATTTTACATAGCAGCTTAGCGGCTTAGCAGCTTAGCGGCTTTGAAAACAGTCTTCTAAGTTGCTAAGCCGCTGACCGCTAAGCTGCTATCAACTCTCAGCTATTCCAGGAAACATTATCTTCAACATGAATGTATTAATCATTGGCGGCGGCGGTCGCGAACATGCTTTGGCTTGGAAGATCCGACAAAGTCCCAAAGCCGAGCGGGTTTTCGTCGCCCCCGGCAACGCCGGAACGGCGATTGACGCCGAAAATGTGGCGATTGCCGAGACGGATTTTCCCGGCCTGATTCGCTTCGCCCAAGAGAACAATGTCGGATTGACCGTCGTCGGCCCGGAAGTGCCGCTGTCCCTCGGAATCGTCGATGCGTTTCAAAAAGCCGGGCTTCGGGTGTTCGGACCGAACAAAAAAGCCGCCCAGCTGGAAGCGAGTAAGGCGTTTTGCAAAGAGATTCTCCGCAAAGGGGGTGTTCCGACCGGATCGTATCATGCGTTCGATCGGGCGGAGGATGCGATTTATTTTCTTCAAGCCGATCGCGACATACCGATCGTCGTCAAGGCCGATGGGCTGGCGGCCGGGAAAGGGGTTTTCGTTTGCGACAACCGTGTCGAGGCGATCGAGGCGATCCGGCGGATCAAGGAATCCGGCGAGTTTGGCGCGGCGGGCGAACGGCTGATTCTGGAAGAACGACTCAAGGGGGAAGAAGCGAGTGTTTTGGCGATCACCGACGGGAAGACGATTTTGACGTTGCAGCCGGCCCAGGATCACAAGGCGGCTTTCGACGGTGATCGGGGGCCGAACACCGGCGGCATGGGAGCGTATTCCCCGGCCCGGCTGGTCGATGATGCGATGCTGCATTGGATCGAGGAGCACGTTCTCGTGCCGACCGTTCATTCCCTCAACCGCAACGAGACGCCGTTTCAAGGGGTTTTGTACGCCGGTTTGATGATGTCCCCGCAAGGACCGAAAGTGCTCGAATACAAGGCCCGGTTCGGCGATCCGGAATGCCAACCGCTTTTGATGCGGCTGAAAACCGACCTCGTCGAAATCATGGAAGCGACGATCGACGGGACACTCGATCGGTTGCCGCCGTTGGAGTGGGACACGCGGACGGCCGTTTGCGTCGTGATGGTTTCCGAAGGGTATCCCGGCCCTTACAAAAAGGAATTTCCGATCAATGGCTTGGAAGCGACCAACCGATTGCCGGATGTCAAGGTTTTTCATGCCGGGACAACTTTGGGGGACGACGACGCCGTTTTGACCAACGGCGGGCGGGTGCTCGGCGTTACGGCTTTGGGAAATTCGACGGCCGAAGCGAAGGCGAAGGCTTACGAAGCCGTCCGGCGGATTTCCTGGGAAGGGGCACGGTTCCGCAGCGACATTTCCGACAAGGCGGTCGGAAGGTAAGGCTTCAGACTTCAGGCTTCAGGATGGAGTTGTACTACTGTCAAGTTAAGGTAAAGCCCTTCGAGAAAGCAGAATATAATCCGTCATCCTCGCGCAGGCGAGGAACCGGAGATTACGCTTTCCCTCTGGACCCTCGCCTACGCGGGGGTGACGCAAGATCATTTCATTAACTTTGCCAACTCATTTCTGAAACCTGAAGTCTGAAGCCTGAAGCCTCATTTCGACATAAGGCAACCCGTCCAAAAAGGTCGCACCCATGTTTCTCCTGAGCACTTGTCAAATCGGGGCGGAGAACGCGTTGAAAAACGAGATCGCCCGAGGTTTTCCGACACTACGGCCCGCGTTTGCGCGTCCCGGTTTTTTAACGCTGAAGATTACGGACGAGGAAACCCGGCCCTTCGAACGGCTGTGCGAATTGCGGTCCCGGTCGGTTTTTGCGCGGTTTCTCGGCGTTTCGATCGGCAAGGTTCTTGCCGAATCGCCCGAAGCCGCCGCCTCGCGAATTTGGCAATGCGCCGCCGATTCGCCGTTGCTTGAGGAAAAAAAGATTCGACGGATACATTGCTTTTCGCGGGACGCTTGCCCGGTCGGAGAGCAGGGCTTCGAGCCGGTTTTGACGGAGCGCAACCGAACGGTGTTCGAACGGCTGTTCGCGACGCGGCCGGATTCGGTTCGGCTTGCTCCCGAAGCCCGACACCAGGAATCTCCCGCCGCGATCGGGGAAACCGTTCTCGATTGCATCGAGGTCGAACCGCAAGAGTATTGGATCGGCTTTCACGAAACCGAACGCGGAGAATCACGGTTGCCGGGCGGACTTTTCCTGGCGGACATTCCGAGCGACACGGTGTCCCGGGCCGCCTTGAAGTTCGAAGAAGGCTTGCGATGGTCCGGATTTCCGATCCGTTGCGGGAGCCGTTGCGTCGACATCGGCTGTGCTCCCGGCGGGGCCTCGCAGGTTCTGCTCGCCCGGGGCGCGGAGGTGCTCGGCGTCGATCCCGCCGAAATCGATCCCCGGATCGAAGAGCATCCCGGCTTCACCTTTTTACGCGGCCGGATCGGACAATTGAAAAAACGACTTTTTCGCAAGGTCAAATACGCGATTTGCGATATGAACGTCGCTCCCGCTTTTACACTCGATGCCTTGGAAGAGCTGGTTCGACACCGCGAGAGCGGCATTCGCGGGGCGATTTTTACGCTCAAGCTTTTTCAATGGGAGCTGGCGAAAGAAATCCCCGCGTACCTTGAACGGATTCGCGGTTGGGGCTTCGACGACATTCGGGTTCGGCAACTGGCGTTCAACCGACAGGAGATCACCGTCGCGGCCCAAACCGCCCGATCGTCTATAGCGGCGCGGAGGGATTAACGCGGAGTACCGGCTAAATAAACTTCCCACTTCCCACTTTCCTATGTACACGACCGCGGATTTCGGGATCAACCCGCTGATGTTTTATTACGAAATCACCCAATCGTGCGATTTGGTGTGCAAGCATTGCCGCGCTTCGGCCCAGGAAAATCCGGCTCCGGACGAGTTGCCGAAAGAGCTGTCCCTGCGGCTGATCGAACAGGTCGCGAGCTTTCCCCGCAAGCCGACGCTTGTGCTGACCGGCGGGGATCCGCTCAAGCGAGCCGATCTTTTCGATTTGATCCGGCATGCCGTCTCGCTCGGGCTGCAAACGGCGTTGACCCCTTCGGCGACGCCGCTCGCGACCCGGGCGGCGTTCGAAAAAGCGAAGGCGGCGGGCATCGGCGCTTTGGGGATCAGTCTGGATGGGCCGACGGCCGAGGTGCACGACGCATTTCGCGGGTTCGAAGGGAGTTTCGAGCGAACCCTCGAAATGCTGCGGAACGCGAGGGAACTCGAACTGCCGGTCCAGGTCAACACGTCGATCACCCGTCGCAACGCACACCTGATCGACGAGATCGCGGAACTGCTGTCGAAGCAAGGGATCAAGATGTGGTCCGTTTTTTTCCTGGTCCCGGTCGGTCGCGGCGTCGAAGAGCAACGGATTCGGCCGGAGGAATACGAACAGGTCTTCGCCCGACTTTGGAAACATGCCCAGAACCAGCCGTTCGCCGTCAAAACGACCGAAGCGCCGCATTACCGGCGTTACGTTCTCGAACAAGGAGGCAACCCGCTCGCCGGACCGCGAAGCGGGCAGGGCGAAACCGGCTCGGGCGCCGAGGCCGTACATCGGAGCGGGACACATCGGGCGCCGCTGGGCGTAACCGACGGGCGGGGAATCATGTTCGTTTCGCAGAACGGGCAGATTTTTCCGGCCGGCTTTTTGCCGATCGCTTGCGGACAATTTCCCTGTGATTCCGTTGTCGAGGTGTACCAAACGCACCCGCTTTTCCGATCGCTTCAAGATCCGAACCAGTACAAAGGAATTTGCGGATCATGCGATTTCCGGTTCGTGTGCGGCGGCTCCCGGGCGAGAGCCTATGCCGTAACCGGCGACCCGTTGGGGGCGGAGCCGGACTGCCTCTTCGAGGAAGATCGTGGGAAGTGAAGAGTGGGAAGTGGGAAGAGAATAGCGAGCGTATAACGAGCCGGGACTTGTGGTCCCGGGCACGTTCATAAGGAGAAACGTCTCAACATGAGTGCGGACAGCCCGGGACCGCAGGTCCCGGCTCGTTGTTGGTGATGCGGCTCGTTGTTGGCATGTCGTACCCGAACTCACGAATCCGTCGGCGTGCAATGGTTCATCAGAATAACGGGCAAAATATCCTGGTTGATCGGCTTGGCGTAATGAGCGTTCATGCCGCTGGCAAGAGATCTGTTGACGTCTTCGTCGAACGCGTTGGCACTGATCGCCACGATCGGGACCGTTTTGGCGTCCTTGCGCGGCAAGCGGCGAATGGCCGCCGCGGATTCGTAGCCGTTCATGACCGGCATCTGGATGTCCATAAAAACGATGCTGTAAGTGCTGGGAGGAGACGCTTCGAACATCTCGACTCCTTCCTTGCCGTCTTGCGCCTCCTCCGCGATAAAACCGGCTTCACGCAATAAATTGACCAGGACAAGCCGGTTGAGACGCACATCGTCGACCACCAAAACCTTTTGGCCGGAAAAACGTCCTTTCATTTCCTCGAACGTGGTTTTGTCGGACGCTTTGTCTTCCCGCAACCAGACTTCGAACGAGAACTCGCTCCCCTGGCCCTGTCCGCTCCGAACGGCGATTCGACTGCCGAAAAGTTCCAGGACTTTCTGGGCGATCGACAATCCCAAACCGCTCCCGCTCGTATAGGTGCCCTTCTCCGCCTCGACCTGTTCGAAAGGCCGGAGGATCATTTCCATTTTGTCCTCGGAGATGCCAATTCCCGTATCCCGCACCGTAAAGCTGATGAGCGACCGGTCGTTCTCGCGATTTTTTTGTTCGACAATGAAGTCGACCTTGCCCCCTTCCGGCGTGAACTTGACGGCATTGTTGAGCAGGCTGTTCAGCACTTGGCGCAACCGCAAGCCGTCCGCGAGAAAACAGGACGGCGTCAATTCGTCGATGCGCGTCGTCAGCTCCAAATGCTTGACGGAGCAGTTCGAACGGACCCCTTCCAGGATTTCGTCGAGCATTTTCGGCAATTCCAAGGGTTTCTCGAGTAGCACGACCTTGCCGCTTTCGAGGTTGGACGCTTCGAGGATATCGTTCAGCAAACCGAGCAGGTGGACGGACGATTGCCGTAAATGGGTCAGGTAATCGTTCAGTTTTTGGTGGTCGTCCAATCCATGGGGATCGGCGAGTTTCGATTGGATGATGTCGTTGAATCCGATCATCGAGTTCATCGGCGTCCGCAATTCATGGCTCATCCGCGCCAGGAAATTGCTCTTATGACGGCTCGTCAGTTCCGCTTCGGTTTTTGCTTTTTCCAATTCCGCCTGTTTGTGCGAGATCTCGGTCACATCGTTGCTCGTCACGATATACCCTTGTTTCCTGCCGTGTTCGTCCAGGAAATAATTGGCCACTCCCTGCAAATAACTGTCGGTCCATTTGTCATAAAGCACTTTTCCCGCGTCTTTTCCTTTGCGAAGAGCGGTGATCGGACAGCATTCGGAACCGTAATGGTAAATACTGATATCCTTGTAGGATTTGCCGACGACGTCTTCCTGTTTTTTGCCGCCCATCACTTCCAGGCAACGGTCGTTGACATAAATGACGTTCAAGTCCATGTCGGTAATGACCAACGGCGTGTGAACGCTGTTGACGATGCTTTCCGCCATTTCGTCGAACGAATACGCGAGTCGGCCGAATTCGTCCTTGTTCCTGGCGGCGAAACGGAAGTTCCGATTTCCCCGGCGAAATTTGGTGATGCCGTCGATGAGCCATTGCAAGCGGTTCGACAAGTACGAGGCCATCCAGATGGCGATGAAAATCACGATCACCGACAACACGGCCGTGGTGACGATCAAGTGCATCGACGTGTCGTGGAGATTGCTGTCGACCATGGTCGCCATCCGGTCCCCCATTTCGTGGGCCGGGCGGCTGAAATCGTCGATGCCGGCTCCGATGGCGACGAACCCGAAACCGCAGCGGTTGCCTCGCACTTCCGGGCTGTACTGTCCGGTGTAATAAGGAATCGCCGAGGCCGTGTTCAATTTATAAATGCCGCTCCATAAAATGTAGAGCGATCCCGAACCGCCGTCTTTGGCCAGGTCCATCCAGCCGGTGCATTGCGGGGCGTTGTTCAGGTAACGTCCGTCCAAACCCACGAGGCCCATTTTCGTCAATTCGGGGGCTGGTTTCTTTTTCCTCGACTGATAGGCCGGGGAATCCTTGTCCCCCGTCCAGGGAACGTAATCCGTGAGGGTCGCGATGTATTTTTGCCAATCCTCCCGCTTGAAGCCGGCCGCCAACATGCCGTCGTAGAGCGTTTTTTCCAGCCACGGCGTTTCGGGGATTCCCGTTTCGGGATTGTACCCACAGATCGAATGGTGCCGCGGATGAACGATGCTCCGACATTGGTAATCCCAGATAAAGGCGTAATTCCCGTGGAAAGCGTCCGACAATTCCGTATAGCGTTCCGGCATCGGGGTGATATGGTCGATCATCTCCAGGAGATGATCGTGATTGAGCGCGAACGTCACATAGCCTTTGATCTCGCCGTCGCCGTCGAGAACCGGTCTCGCCCAGCGGACAATCCCTTCGAATCGGACGCCGAGCGGATTTTCGGCCCCGGCATACGCTTCTTCCTCCGGCGTGAACGGGATGCGGAGGATTTCCTCCGCCAGCTCGGGAAAGCCGAGTTGTTCCAACTCCGCGGAAACCTGATGCCGGGTTTTGTCTTCGATCGGCCAGGTTTCGTCCTTCCCCAACCGACGGTCGATCTCCTCGTAGATTTTTTTGTTGTAATCCAGGCGGCTGTTGAATTTGTCTTCCTCGTTTTTCAGCGAAGCATTGAGCGTCCGTAATTTCCAGGAGAGCTCGACGATTTTCCCGTCCGCGGCGTTTTCGAGTTCGAGGATTTTGGCGTCGATCCGTTTCGAGGCCATGGAATCCGGCGTGTACATCCCGATGAAATGGGAAGGAACGTAAGCGCCGACCACATCGGAAACGTAAATGCCGTCTTTCCCCAGTTGGGGCAACTCCGCGAAATAATGTTCGGCTTTGACGAAGGTGTTTCGCGGCTCGGAAACGTTAAGCAACTCTTCCGGGAAACGAAACCGCTTTTTCGTCGAGAGAGCGGGAACATGTTTGGCGATCTGCCTGCCGTTTTTGTCGAGCAGGGCGACCTCGTCGTAGAGCGGCACGTTGGTGAAGTTTTTCCCGCTGTCGCCGAAACCGTAGGGAGGGCGGTAATGGAACGAGGCTCCGTCGACGACGTCTTCGTTTTCCACATTGACGGACCGTTTTTTCGTTTCCTTGGGAGGAATGTAGGGATCGGTCTGGACCCATGACATGCCGCTTTCGGCGATCGTCCAATGGCCGGAACGGCGGATTCGGCTGGTTTTACTGGCGCAGTAATCTTCGAGGAATTTTTCGGCCGGGTGGGGCGTTCCTTCGGGACGTTCAAACTCGAAGCGATCACAATACCGGGCCAGAGTGACGATGTCGGCATCGCGTTGGTAAAGAAATTCGGCGACCTTTTGGGCCGTGTCCGTCGAAAGACGTTCGATATTTTCCACGGCCAGAGCCGTCAGGGCTTCCTTCGAATCGGTAACGGAGGTTTCACGCAAAATGGTGCCGAGCGCCACCAGTGCCTGCCATGCGATCACCGCCAAAAGAATCAGCGGAATGACCTTGGCGAGCAGAAAAATGATAATCAGCTTTTCACGAATGCCGACGATGGGAAAACGGGAGGATTTGATATCCGTTTCCTGATCTCTCTGGGACGCGGGGGCTTTCCGATTGTTGTTTTCTTCGGTCATTGCGGCACTTACTCGAACGGTTCAGCGCGACGGCGCGGATAAGATGACCCATATTACCAAATGGCTCGTTCGCAAGCAAGAGATCGGCGGAATAAAGATAGGAGGATTGCAAAGTCATTTTTTAAGGCGTTGTTGACTAAATATTGAAAAAGCGTGGGCTTTTTTGCGATTTTCGACGTACTGGAGTGTGGAAAACATTTTGCACACCCTTTTCACGAAGGAAATCATGCCGAAAAAATCGAAACCAACATACAAAATTAGAAACTGGGCAAAATATAACGAGGCACTTGTCAATCGTGGCAATCTGACCTTCTGGATTTCCGACGAGCTGATCGATCAATGGCGGCACGACAACGCCGACGGGTTGCAGGGACGGCCGTTTTTTTACAGC
>JAVBSX010000233.1:0-10742 GCA_031556455.1 Thermoguttaceae bacterium | reverse complement strand
GCGTAGCGCAAGGAGAAATCTCACCCTCGCGCGAGGGCCGGAATTCCGAGTCCTTTGGCGAGGGTGAGATTTCTCGCTTCGCTCGAAATGACGAACAGCGGGGTTTTATTCCAAAAAACTCCAAACGGCTGAAGTATTACCTTTTTCCAAAAAACCGGGAAATTCCTCTGGACTTTGTTTGTCTTTTTTGTATAGAATCCGCCTATACCGGATAGTGATCCTTTGTGATTGAAGATAAGTCCGGTTTTTCTGAATTATAATGGCTAAGGAGAGGTTTTATGGCCCGTAAACAAGGATGTTTAGTAATTAAATCGGCAATCATTGCATTTCTTTTTGGGACTTTGAGCGGTCTCAATGCAATTTTTGCACAATCCTTGGATTACCCAGTTTCGCTTTTGCAAGGGGAACAGTTTCTGGGGAAGCCCGAAGGCCATCTTCTCCCTGCTTCGCCGGAGCCGGAAAACCAGGCCGTGATTTCGCCCCGCAAGCTCCCGCCCGGCAAGTTGAAGCCGAAACCGTTGGTTCGCAATACCGGGCCGATCGTCGTTGTTTCTCACGAATCCCGAACGCTCGGCCAAATGTCGCACGAAAATCAAGTTGCACAAAACGAAACCGATCAATATCTTGGAACGATTCTTCAGGTCGCGGCCGTTGTCCCGAACGATTCGTCCCGCTCTCGTCCGGTTTTCGATTCCAATCCTTCGCCCGCGAGATCGAGCACGCCGACGGCCAATCCCCCGGCCGCTAAGCGAACGATCGCTCAAGACGGCAGCCGCAGCATCACGAGCCCCGCCGCCTTGCCGCAAAGTGCGACGCTCCGGGAATCGCCGAACCGGAATCAGGGTTCGATTCAGAGTCAAGGGCAAGCTCAGAGTTCAAGTCGGATACAGAATCAAGATCAGAATCCGAGCCCGAACGATCAGGACGAACCCGCCGCTGCTTCCAGCCCAAAAAATGAGCAAAAAACATTGCGGCCGATCCCGGAAGACGAGAACGGCGACGAAACCTCGCACGATCATTCCGAATCGGCGACTCATTTTCAAAGCGCAATGTTTCTCGGAGTTTCGCCGGGAAAAAGCACGTTGGACGAGGTCGCGCAAAAACTCGGGGCTCCTCTCAAGGTCAGCCGAATTGACGGCGGGGTTGCTCATTTTTATTCAATCGACGAGGTCAACCATATCGAGATTGTTTTCCGAAACGACCTTGTCGATTCGATCGACGTTTGTTTCAGCGAACCGTATCCGGTCGATCAGGTCCGGGAAATCCTCGCCGCTGAACTGCAAAACCGGAAGCCGGTTTCGATCGCCGACGAAAGCGGCGACATCAAAGGGCTGCTCTTCCCCGAAAAAGGGGTAACTCTGGTTTACTCCCCCTCGGAAGAGAGCGGCATCGCCTCGAATATGGTCGAGAAAATCCGCATTTTACCGATCGCCGCCGAATCGTTCGTGATTCGCGCCAAAGGTTATTTGGAAGAAGCCCCGAGCGAATCGAAACGGGATTTGAAACACGCGCTCGCTCTTTCGGCCGAATTTCCGGAGGTGCATTGGCTGTTGGCCCAAATCGCGATCGCCGAAGGGGACGGCTATTCGGCGTTGGAAGCCTGCGAAAAGGCGATTTCCCAGAATCCGAACTCGCCGCAATACCACATTACGTTGACGAAAGCGCTGATGTTGCTCAACCGCAACGAAGAAGCGAAAATGTATTTGGAGGAAGTGCTGCCGCTTTGCGAAAATTACCAGCATCAAAAAGCGCTCGCGTTGACTCTGCTTGGGGACACGTATCGAACCGCGCCGAACGTCGATTGCGAAAAAGCCTACGAATATCACAAAACGGCCCTTGATCTCGCCCTACGGTTGCAAAACCACGACAATCCGAGCATCCAAACCCTCGCCCGGGAAGTCGTACTCAACGCCCAGCTCGGAATTATTTTGGACATTGCCCGGGGCAATTGGGAAAACAAGGAATCCGCGATTGAAAAATGGTTCCTCAACACGAAAGACCTTTTGAAAGATCCGGTCGTCACGACGAAAAAACGGCTCCTCCGGGACGAAGCGTTCCGGATCGCCCGTTGCGGCCTCGCCGCCCAGGTGATGATCTCCGATGCGGCGAACTTGGAGCAAAAGGTCCAGGAAATGCTTTTGGCCTCGGAAGAATTGCGAAATGTCGCCGACGATCCGATCATCCAACGCGAAACCCAATGGGAGACGGGCACGGCCCTGTTCGAGGCGGTGCAGTCGTTCCAACGCCGCAAGCAATATGTCGCCGCCTTGAAATACGGCGAATCGACGGTCGATTTTATGGAGCAGGGGATCGAAGGACGGACCGGGGAAGCGGACTATTACGCCCTCGCCCGGCTTTATTTCCGCTTGGGCGCGATTCATGCGATCGGTTTAAAGAACCACAAGGCCGCGATCGTCTGGTTCGACCGGACCAAGCCGGTGTTCAAGGACATTTTGCGGAACATCGGCCCCGAGGAGTCGGGCCGGATCGGCGAAATGCTCGTCAGTATGGGCGTCTCCTATTGGGAAACCGATCAAAAGGAGGAAGCGATCCGGCTTTCGGAACTCGGCCTCGCCAAAATCAAGGCGGCCGTCGACCGCAAGCATTTGGAATCGATTTCCTTGTTGATTCCTTATTCGAATCTCGCGACGATGTATGAGAAACTGGACGATTCGGAAAAGGCGGCCCAATACACCCGGTTGGCGGCCCGAGTCAAGGAATCCCTCGCCGCAGGCGATGCCTCGCAGCCGCGTTAATTTGAAAATTACTGGTCTGATAATAAATTTTGAACCATACGAATAGCAGCCCGAAACGAAGCATCGCGTAGTGAGGGTTGAAAACGCCCAATCCCTCACTGCGCTGCGCTTCGTTTCGGACTGCTATTTTTCGGTCAAATTTTATAATCGTGTCAGTAAGAATTGAGAATTGTGTAATACTTCAGCCGTTTGGAGTTTTTTGGTAACCAAGCCTCTCCGTTCGTCATTTCGAGCGAAGCGAGAAATCTCACCCTCGCCGAAGGACTCGGAATTCCGACCCTGGCGCGAGGGTGAGATTTCTCCTTGCGCTCCGCTTCAGTCGAAATGACGAAAGTCACCAAACGGCTGAAGTATGACAGAATTGTGTATTGCTGCAACCGGATTGCATCGCCAAAGTTTAGCCGAGCGGCGTAGACGCCGGCGCCCCTGCGGAAAACATCGGACGGCCGAAATGACACACAATTTTTAATTCTTAATCTTATGAAATTTCTTCCCAAGCGTTCTCCGTTCGGACACAAAGGGGATTACGGCTTGACGCTCTTGGTCGGCGGTTCCCGTGGGATGAGCGGGGCGATCGCCCTCGCCGGAAAGGCGGCCCTGCGCGCCGGGGCCGGGCTCGTTCGCCTCGCCGTTCCCGAAAGCATTTTGGCGACGGTCGCTTCGTTCTCGCCCGAAATCATGACCTGTCCGCTTCCGGAAAGTCGCGGCGGTCGCATCGCTTTGGACGCCAGCTCCGCGATCTTGCGGCAATGCGAAACGGCGAAAGCGGTCGCCTTGGGCCCCGGTCTCGGCCGTTCGCTCGGGCTGACCGCCCTCGTCGTTCGGCTGTTTCGGCAAATCGAGAAACCGCTCCTCGTCGATGCCGATGCCCTCAACGCTCTCGCGGAAAGAAATTTCGGTGCTGATTCTTCGACATTCTCTCGTTCGGGCGCCCTGCCGCCCCGGGTGCTGACGCCGCATCCCGGAGAATTCGCCCGGTTGCTGGGCGGTGAGGTCCCCGGCGAAACGACCGAAGAGGAGTTCGCGAGCCGAATCGAACTCGTTCAAGCGTTCGCGGCGAAGACCGGCACGATCCTGTTGCTCAAGGGACATCGGACGATCATCTCCGACGGCCGCGCGGTCGAGATCAACCGGACCGGCAACCCGGGGATGGGAACCGGCGGGAGCGGCGATGTGCTGACCGGGCTGATCGCGGGACTGATTTCCCAGGGGCTCACTCCGTTCGAGGCGGCCGTGCTCGGAGCGCATCTGCACGGTTCGGCCGGCGACATTGCCGCCGCTCGGTTGGGGGAAGCGTCCGTAACCGCCGGCTCGATTCTCGAAGCCCTGCCCGAAGCGATGCAATACTCGAATGAGGGGGACTGCGTTCGATTTTAATGGTCTTGGCAAAAAAATTCGGAGCGGACGCCCGGTTATCTCCTACCGGCTACGATATACCACATCAGACCGACGAGGGTTTTGCCGTCTTGAATTTCGCCGTTTGCAATCCGCGTTTTGATTTCGTCCCAGTCGAGGATCAACCGTTCAATGTCTTCGCCGTCCTCCAAGTCGGTTTCGCCCGGCTGCAAATCGCTCGCCAAAAACAGGTGCATCTCCTCATGCAAAATGCCGGGCGAAGAATAAAAGGTCGTGAGGTGCTCGATTTTCCCAGCCCGATAGCCGGTTTCTTCCGACAATTCCCGCCCGGCGGTCACAATCGGCTCTTCGTTCGGTTCCCGGGTTCCGGCGGGTAACTCGATCAAGGTCTTATCGACCGCGATCCGGTATTGCTTGATTAAAATCACCCGACCGTCCGGCAGGATCGGCAATACGCAGACCGCCCCGGGATGCAAAATCACATGCCGTTCGAGCGGTTTGCCGCTGCGACCGGTTTGAAAACGCCGCACGATTTGAAATAACCGACTTTGAAATAATACGTCCATGGTCTTGAAGGAAAACATACCGTAGCCGGTATAGGCTCTAGGCTTCGCCCTCTCCTAAACCGCGGCATCGTTGGGCCGCTGCCGTTTTGAAGACGGAAATTTTCAACCGGCTTGAGTATAACAGGTGTATCGTTCGTAGGCGTTAGCGTGGTACGATCGGGGCGATTCGCCAGTTTTCGACGTTTTGGTAAAAGTACAGCACTTCCCCCCTCGGGAGCGGACTCGTATCCGGAGACGGCCGGCTCCGTTCGAAAATTCCGTCGACCTCACGGCGAAAAATCAGGACGTCCTGCCATTGCCAAAGAGGTAGGATCGTCGTTTCCTCATAACAAAGACGATGAACGGCGGCGAGCTCCCGCGCGATGTCCGGCCAGGTTTCAGCCAACCGCAGCATTTCCAAAGCGAGGCCCATATACGAGCTGGAGGTCCCGGCCAGCCCGTTCTCGCCGAGGATCATCGGGACATCGACCATCGGCTCGGAAATTTGACAGGGGACATACCAGAGATCGACGTCGTCCCCGCGACCGATCCGTTCGTTGTCCCCCCAGGGAACAAGTCGGACCGGAATGCCGATCGCTCCCCATTGCTGTCGAATAAAGAGACAGGCGGCCGTCGCCGCCGAACTGTTCGGATGGGCGAGTACGATCTCGGGCATGTCGGGAGCGATCAATCGTTTCTGGTTGCCTTTCGGCCGGTCTTCTTCCCGGAGCAATCCCTTATCGCGAATCTGCGACAATCCGGTCAGACAAAGCGTAACGGCCAATTTCGGATCGTAGGCCCGCGGTAGTATTGCGTTGTTGTAGCCGTAACCGATCGGGTCGGTGTCTGAAGCTCCCCGGGCCGATGGGCCGCTGATCAACCGGACGTCCTGGGGATTGGCCGAAAGCTCATCGAGAATGCTTTGCCGGTTCAAACCGTACAGCAACCCACGGCGAAATGTACGACTTCCCATGAGCGGTCGGTTGCGATTGGGGAGCAAAAAATGAACGGTGGGAAAAGCATAACGTCCGAAACGATATTCGCCCGAGGTCGTCAATGCACGATCGAACTCCCAGGGGGCGACGCGATCCAATGCCGCGATCTTGCCTTCGGAAAGGAGCCGCAGTCCTTCTTTCGTCTCGGAAATCGGTCGCTCGATAATCAGTTTTGGACCGTTTTCGACTGGTTGGATACCCCGCGGATTGGCCAGGAAACAGGCGGAATTGCCCATGGGATCGAGCCGTAGGAAGGGGCCGATGCCGTCTCCCGACGATCGAACCGGGATACGGAGCATACTTTCCGGAAGGACGTGTTTCCGAAGCAATCGAAAGGTGATTCGATTGGCATCGTCGATTTCGATCGATTCAAGAGCGTTCCTCAAAAACGGGACGGGAGCCCCTCCGCCCGCATCGGTCAATTGAAGAAGCGAATCCGCGATTCCCAAGGAACGTCCCCAATCTTCGTGCCCCGAAAAAAGGGTGTCGTCCAATTTCAATCGAAGCAACCGGCCCTCGTTCTCATTCGAAAACGTCCCGAAAAGGGAATGGTACTCCCCTCCTTCGGAGACGAAACCGGTCTGTTCAAAGAGAGGACGGTCCAAAAGTCTTCGAACGCGAATCGAGCCCGGAAGCAAAAAGTCTTCCGCCTTGGGAAAAGAAATGGTTTCGCTTTCCGTCGCCGAATCGAACAGACCTGGTTGGGTGACACCGATCACGATGCTGCGAAAAAGTTGGTTCATCTTTTCCGCCTGCTCGCGGAGCCCGGGCAAGTCGGGCCATATCTCGCTCGCGGCCAACGATTTTTGAAAGGCGAGGGGATAATTTTCCGCATCGAAGGCTTTGATCGACTCGGAAAGCAAGGCCTGGGCCTGTTGAGTGTAAACCCCGCTCCAATGAACGGCGAGCGGATGGTTGGGATAATGCTGCTCAAGCGAACGGATCCCGGAACGAACGGCCGGGTAATCCCGCTTCTCGTCCCGTTCCTTGATCATTTCCCCGACGACTTTTCCGAAATTTTCCGAGAGGCCGGGATAATCGCTCCGTTCCTGGAAGAGAGTTTCCAATCGGGAGAGGGCATTGATCCCATCGCCGCATTTCATAAAGTAAACGGCTTCCCCAAAAAGAAATTCCCGATAGGAGGCGTTGACGCCCTCGGGAACGGGATCGGATCGAAAAAGAAAATCGTAGTACCCGTACAGATCTTCAAGGGAAGATTTAAGATCGTCGCTTGCTTCTCTCTGTTCGGGGGAAAAGGAATCGATTCGCGAGAGCAACTCGGCCTGACGATCGCGAAGTTCCTGAAAAACGATTTCGCTGAACGGCTCGACCTTCTCAATCGCCGACCAGTTGATATCGTATTCCTCGAACGGCCGATCGATGAACTTGATGAGGACGGCCCCGTCTTTCGGGAGAGGTTGTGTCCTTTTCCCGCCGGGAAACTCGATGGGAAAAACATCGAACGTCCCGCCTCCCTGGGCCGCCGTCAAGGTGATCCGATCGAAGGGGAGGGATTGATAAAGCGCTTCTCCGCAAACTCGCCCGAGAGGCAAGAGCGCGAAAAGAACGGCGAAAAGAATAAATCTGTGATTCGGCATGATAATAAGGAGGCGGTGCTCGCGAGTTTTATTCGCAACGGTCCAAAATTCCGAAAACGAAATCGGTACCGTATTCCGGCAGGCCCCAGTAGGCGGCACATTGACCGACATTCTCCGCGATCCGCTTCATCCCTTCGACATCGACGCCGATATCGGCCAATGTCGTCGGGCTTTTCAAGCGGCGAAACCATTTCCGAAGCGCCTCGATCGTTTTTTGGGCGGCCTCGACCGGATCGGAGTCGGTGATGTCAAACACGGCTTTGCCCAGCCGGGCCAGTCGCGGGGCCTTCGTGATCGCGTACCAGGGGAGCCAACCGGAGAGCGAAATCGAGAGCGATGCTCCGTGCGGAGTGTCGTGCAAAGCGCTCATGCTGTGCCCGATCAGGTGGTTCGGCGTCGACCATTTTCCGACCCCGGACGGAGCGAGGTTGTTCCAGGCCAATGTCGCCGCCCACATAAACGTCGCCCGCGGTTGGTAATCTTTCGGATTCTTGATGATTTTTTCGGCGATTTCCGTAATCGTGCGAACGATTCCCTCGACATACCGATCCTGGATCGGCGTAAATTCGTCCTCGCAGGTAAAATAACTTTCGAGCAAATGCGTCGTCGCATCGATGCAACCGTAAGCGGTTTGATCCGCCGGAACGGAGAAGGTCGCGCTCGGATCCAAAATCGAGACCTTCGGGAAAAGCGGCTCCGCTCCGAGTCCGAGCTTTTCGGCGGTCTCTTCGTTGGTGATCACGGTCCCGCCGTTCATTTCCGTTCCGGTCGCGGCCATGGTCAAGACCGTGAGGAGCGGCTTCGCTTCCCGAACGGTCGCCTTGAGCGTGTAATAATCCCAGACATCGGTCGAACCGCACGCCCCGGCGGCGATCGCCTTCGCTTCGTCGATCACGCTCCCGCCGCCGACGGCGACGATCGCCTCGAGCTTTTCCTTTTTAACCAAGGCGATCCCTTCCCGCGTATGGGCGAGGGTCGGATTCGCCTTGACACCGGGAAATTCGACGAAATCGATTCCGGCCGCCTTGAGCGAGCCGACCGCCTGGTCGTAAACGCCGTTCTTCTTGATCGAACCTTTGCCGTAAACGAGGAGGACTCTTTTGCCGAACGGAGCAACCTCGCCGCCCAACTGTGCGATCGTGCCCTGCCCGAAAATAATCTTCGTCGGATTATGAAACGTAAAATTTTGCATGGGAAAAAAATCGAAAAGGAATTCGCGAATATTGATTTCCGCCGCTTGGCGTTTTGAAGACGAGTCCTACAGCCGTCATTTCGAGCGGAGCGAGAAATCTCACACTTGCCGAAAGAGTCGGAGTTTATTCTCGCTCGCGAGTGTGAGATTTCTCCTTACGCTTCGCTTCAGTCGAAATGACATTCCCGTTTAGGAAGATCGGTATATTATACTGCCAACCATCCCGCTTTGGCATGAGGGCAAAAACGAATCACCCTTTCGCTCCCGGTTTTTCGAACTTCTCGATCGGCGGCGGCGGGACCGTTTCCAAAAGTTTTTCGATCATCTTTTCGTTCGACATTCCCTCGGCTTGGGCTTGGAAGTTCGTGCTGATCCGATGCCGCAAAACCGGAACGGCGACGCTTTGAATGTCGTCGAGCGAAACCGAAAAACGGCCATCCATTGCCGCGACCGCCTTGCCGCCGTGTATCAGGTACTGTCCCGCCCGCGGCCCGGCGCCCCAATCGACCAGTTCCTGGACGAATTGCGGGGCGCTGCCGTCGTGCGGCCGGGTCGCCCGAACCAGTCGCGCGGCGTACTGGACGATGTACTGGCTCACGGCGACGGAGCCGACCAGCTTTTGCAGGTTGGCGACGACCTTGCCGCTCATGATTTTGCGGACTTCGACTTTTTCATTCCGGGTCGTGCTTGAAAGAATTTTTTCCTCCTCCTCCAAACTCGGATAGTCGATTTTGATATTGAACATGAACCGGTCGAGCTGCGCTTCCGGCAACGGGTAGGTCCCTTCCTGCTCGATCGGGTTTTGCGTCGCGATCGTAAAGAACGGCTCCGGCAGGGCATACGTCGTCTGCCCGACGGTCACTTCCCGCTCCTGCATCGCCTGGAGCATCGCGGCCTGGGTTTTCGGCGGCGTCCGGTTGATTTCGTCCGCGAGCAGGATGTTCGTAAAGACGGGGCCTTGCACGAACCGGAAATTCCGTTTGCCGTGCTCGTCCTCGTCAAGCACCGTCGTCCCGATAATGTCCGAGGGCATGAGGTCGGGAGTAAACTGAATTCGCTTGAACTCCATGTCCAGTATCCGGGCGATGGTGCTGACCATGAGCGTTTTGGCGAGGCCGGGCACCCCTTCGAGCAGGCAATGCCCGCGAGTAAAAATCGCGGCAAAAATCTGCCGGACGACATCCGATTGGCCGATGATCACCTTGCCGAGCTCGTCCTGCATCAGGCGGCAATGCTGCCCGAATTCCTGCAAAATATCACGAAGGTTCCGGGTCGGCTGCGGCTGAGATTGAGAATTGGAAGAAAATGTTTCGCTCACGGGATTGGGGATTATTTCAAAGGAATAATTTTAGCCGTTGATCGAAAGATCAACGCGAAGGATACGCGGTTCAGTCGTTCGATTCGAGTTTTTTCTTTTCCGAACCGAGTCTTCGTTCGAGTTTTTTGACATCCTCTTCCGGGGGAAGGTTTTCCGGAACGATGCCGCTTTCGGTCAGGGTCTTTCGAACCCGACGGTTACTGGTGATATGCTCTCGCGAAATCTTTCCCTCTGTCCGGAGATTCTCGGATTGAATTTTGAAGGCGGTAATCTCGTTCGCGAAGTCCTTGGCTTTGATCGAAATCGTCGGCAAAAAATCGGCCAACGCCCGGCTTTGAGGAATGCCGAGCCGCTTTTTCATTTGCTGGGTCGATAATCCGCCGAAAAGCGCGGCGTCTCCTTGACTGCGAATTTTGGCAAAACTCTCGTTGCTTTTCAATCGTTCGAAAATGATTCCGGAAAGCTGTTTCTCCGAGTCGGTCAATTTTTTTCTCGCATCAAGCCGTTCAATCTCACGAATCCGTTTTTCAACGACTTCCATTTTCCGCGTTTGCAGCGCGAAATACGATTGAGCGAACGCGATTTCCTCTTTTCGTGGGTCACCGTTTTGGGCGATCAGGTAACAGGCGTACCGAGTGAGGGCATAATCGTCGATCTCTTTCTCTGCTCCGGAGCCGATCGGGACCATTTTGCGCGCGCGCGCAAAATGGTCTTCCGAATTCTGTTTCGAATTTTCGCAGGCAGTGATTCCTTTTTTAATAATCTGCTCGAAATTTCTCCATTGAGAATAACCGAGCAGTCGTTGCAAATCGCGGGCAAACCAGAACTCAACACCGGTCGTTTTCTCTTTTTGAGCCGATTCCTCGAAACTTTGATGCAACTGAATCACGATTTCGGTTTTCATTTCAACACCTCACTCTTCCGCCCGGTAGTTGTAACGGTCGTTCGGGGCGGCGTCGCCGTTGAGCGTCAAGTCGGACCA
>JAVBSX010000191.1:0-3754 GCA_031556455.1 Thermoguttaceae bacterium | reverse complement strand
AACTAAACTTTTGTAAAACCACGTTTGACGCCGGAAAACCAGGCATCGGAGTCACATGGAATTGATCGCGAAATATTTATCGGCACGAAATCGGACCGAGACCGAGACGACGCAGCACCGCGTCCAGTCGCTTGCCGACGTTGACGCCGCACGCCCACGCCGAGTCCAATTCCGACATGATCCAGCCAATCAGATTCCGAACCGATTCCTTCAAAAGCGCACGGCAACTCTCGCCGATCGTCGACAACTTGACACCAGCCCAGCCACTCAGACTCGTTTCATCCAGTTCCCGTATCAAAAGACTGTACGCCAGAAACACGCAGTACGTATGTCGGGTTTGACCCACGCCGTCCCGAAGCTGACAATCCCCCAATCCCAGTTCCTGCTTTCCGTCTCGGTGAAAGGTCTCCGTGCCCGTCCAACGACCGCGATACGTTTCGATAATCCGCTCCGCGTTCCAATGAATCTTGTTCGTGACGAGAATCTTCCTCGGCTCCGCGTCGTTTTTATACCTCCACAAGATCACGACGCGGACCTTGTGGTCGATGTTCGGCATCTTCACGCACACGCTCAAATACCACTGCTTCATTCCGTCGACCGTCACCGGCTTGCGATCGCACGGCGGGATTGTGCGTGCAAATTCCACCGCCTGCTGTTCGACCCCCTTGAACGTCAGCTTGCGGTTGAACTTCAAGTCGCCGATGTAACCGCGTTCCGTTCCGTCCTCGTTTTTCAGGGCGTTGATGTGATTCTGAATCGGAGCGCAGGTGTAAAAGCTGTCGAAGGTGAAGTTGCCGAGGACTTTTTTCTCGTGACACCAGTCGATCAGTTCGACGGTCAGTTCCGTCATCTTCTTGAATTCCTCGCCGGTCCACTCGCACTGACTTTCCTTTTTGAAGCGGCGAAACTCCAGCGGGTAATGCTTGCCGCTCGTCGGATGAACGTAGTTGACGATGATGAGGTCTTGGGCGTGCTTGTACCGTTGTTCGGCGTGGTCCCAGAACGTGCCGGAGTCCTTGATGAACTTGCCGGTTTTGTCGAGGAGCACGTCGTCGATGGCGATGACGCCTCGCGGATGGAATTTCGTGTCGTCGGATTGCTGCAACCATTCGATGCGAGCCTCGTTGACGGCGTGCTCGTCCCATTCGACTTCCGTGAGGAAGCGGTTGAGGCAGGACTGATCGGAGGCGTTGGGCATTTCGTCGGTCATACCGGCGACGGTTTTGTTTTGGGAAATCATCAAGCCGGTGAGATAATTGGCGAGATGCTTTCGCTGCGGTTTGTTTTTGAACAGGGGTGCAAGGAATTCGTCGAGGGCGTCTTGCACGATTTTGGGTGGCGTAACGATTGGCATGGAAGTCCTTTTCCAAACGGGGAAAACTTTTTTCGGCGGTCTCCAGACCGCCTCGGCCGCCAATCTTACGAACTTTCAGTCAATTTTGCAAAAGTTTAGTTTAAACAAATCGTAACCGTTCACGGCCGTGATCCTGGAATCGCGAACCAACCTCGTTTTCGAATAAAAGCCGGAAAGGAGCCGTACTCGGCGCATTGACGGTGGGTTGGCGTTCAATCCTAACACACCATCAATACGCTGTGCTTCTTTCCGGCTTTTGTTCTTGGCTTCGCACCGAGGTCCAAATATTCGTGAACGGTTACATCAAATCTTATTGAAAAAAGCGCCCTAAGGGAGTCGAACCCTCAATTACAGCTTGGGAAGCTATCGTGTTACCGCTACACTAAGGGCGCAATGTTTCAAGGTTTTCCTCATTATAGAAACCTCTGTTTTTCGCACAAGTGGGGTCTGCGAAGGGGGGAGAGAGCAGGCAGCAGCCGGAATCGCCAGCGCCCGGTTTTTGGAGCGGGAACGTGGGACGAACCCGGGGCAGAACGCCTCGGGCAGCTGTTTTTGTATCGATTTTCATATAAAAGCACAAATTTCTTTCGGTTTGTTGTCGGTATGATTGAACCGAACGCCCGCATCATGTATCATAACCGTATAATTATTCCGCTATTTGCCGCAAATTTGTTGCAAGGCGAATTTCCGTTACGATCCGCAATGATTTTACCCTAATTCTCCGAGATGTTTGACTTTCTCGAAAATATCGTCCGCAAATTCCAGCCCCAGAAGAAAACCGATCACGAGTCGGGCCTTTCCCGAGGGAGCCGATCCCGGAAGTTGCATTTGGAATTTTTGGAAGAACGCTGCGTGTTGACGACGCTCTTCGTCGATGCGGATGTCGTTTCGTCCGGGAACGGTTCGAGTTGGAGCACCGCCTTTTCCTCGCTCCAATCCGCTTTGGAATACGCCCAGGACACTTCCCGCAACGTCACGGAAATTTGGATTGCCGAGGGAACGTACACGCCGACCGCGCGAACGAATTACGCCGAGGCTCGGAGCGAAACATTTGCCCTGATCGACGGGGTCTCGCTGTACGGCGGGTTCGCCGGAACGGAAACCTCGCTCGCCGGACGAGCGAAAAATTCGGACGGCTCTTTCGTTCACGAAACGGTTTTGAGCGGCGATCTCGCGAAAAACGACGATTACTCGGACACGAATTCCTTGTTGGACAATGCCTATTCCGTTTTGTACGGTTCGAGTATGACGCAAGGGTTGACCCTCGACGGGCTGACGATCACCGCCGGCAACGCGAGTTTGAACAGCGTTCATTCCGGAACGGTTCCCGCCTACTGGACGAGCGGCGGCGGGATCGCGCTTGTCAACTGCAACAATATGACCTTGAGCAACCTCCAGCTTTCCGGCAATCAAGCCGATCAATACGGCGGAGCATTGTATGTCGACCGGGGCAAGGTTTCCCTGTCGAACACTCGCATCTCCGGCAATTCGGCGGGGCAGCAAGGGGGCGGGATTCATGTTCTTGACGGCGATCTCGCGATCGTTTCTTCTTTCATCCTCGATAATTACACCGAATTTCGCGGCGGCGGGCTTTCGCAAACCTACGGAACGCTGAACGTGAGCACTTCGGTGATTTCGGGCAACACCGCCTGGTACGGCGGCGGGTTTTACCAATCGGGGGGCAGCGCGACCTTTTTGAACGCGTCCCTGATCGGCAACGTCGCCGCGGACCGGTACGCCGATGTCGGGCTCGGCGGGGCCGTTTACCAACAGGGAACGCTCTTTTTGACGAATACGACCTGTTCGCAAAACGTCGCCGGCTACGGCGGGGCGTTTTTTGTCGAGAACTCGATTTCCGCCGCGACGGCGATCGGGACGTATTCGAATTTGACGGTCTCCAAAAACATCGCGACGGCGGCGGGGGGCGGCATCCGGATCAACTCCGGGACGGTTACGATCAACAATTCGATCGTCGCGGCCAACACCGCGGTCTCCGGCTTGGACATCAGCGGCGAGACGAAACCGATCACGATTCTTTCCGGCTCGAACAACCTGATCGGCGTCAACGTCGGCATCCCGGCTTTGCCGAGCGGCTCGACGGCCAAGGCGATTCAAAACGGCGTCAACGGCAACCAGGTCGGCTCCGCGGCCTCGCCGCTCGATCCGAAATTGGGGGCTCCGACCGATTTGGGGAACAACATCCTCGTTTTGCCCGTTCTCTCCGGCAGCCCGGCCTTGGGCAAAGGGAATACGAGCCTGATTCCTTCGGGAGTGACGACCGATGCCCGCGGGCAAAGCCGGACAACCGGCTCGACGGTCGATGTCGGCGCGGTCGAAGGGAGCACCGCCTCGAAAAGCGCCGTCACCTATTTGGTAACCAGCCTCGCCGATGAGATTAAA
>JAVBSX010000211.1:0-2949 GCA_031556455.1 Thermoguttaceae bacterium | reverse complement strand
TACACCTTGGGCGGAGTGTTGCTCGATTTCAGCGAAGACAAAATCGGGGCCGTCGCGACCGACGGGCGGCGACTTGCTCATCAAGAAGGGACCGCCGAATCGGTCAACGGGCACGCACCGGAAGGTTCGTCGATTTTTCCGGCCAAAGCCTTGGCCCTGGTCGAACGGGCCGCCGGGGAAGATGAGATAATTCAAATCGCCGTTTCCCCGAACCGGGCCGTTTTTCAAACGCCGCAGACGGTGATTTACACCCGCCTGATCGAAGGAAAATTCCCCCGTTGGAAAAACATCGTTCCGGAAACGGACCAAAAAGTCGTGGTCGAATTGATCGCCGGGGCCTTTCTTTCCGCCGTCCGGCAGGCGGCGATCGTCACTTCCGAGAAGCAGCCGGGCGTCGAATTTTCGTTCGATTCCGGCAAGTTGGAATTGCGGGCTTCGGGAGCGGAAATCGGGGAATCGACGATCGATCTTCCGATCGCCTACACCGGGGAGAAGTTGAACTTGAAAATCGACCCGAAGTTCGTTACGGATTTTCTCCGGGTTCTCGATGCCGAGAAACAGGTTACGCTTTACCTTTCCAAGACCGGAGAGCCGGTTCTTTGCCGAACCGACGATCACTACGAATACGTGATCATGCCGCTTTCTTGAGAAAATTAGGAATTAAAAATTAAGAATTAAGAATGTTGCTCGCGAGCCGCGTACGGAGTACGCGGAGTGAGCGGCTTGCCCCTCATCATTTCGCGACCACAGGTCGCGGCTCTCTTCCCACTTCCCTCTGTCCTCTAAAATGGAATCTTTTCGTCCCGACATTCTCGCTTATCTCAACACGCTTCGCAAGGAAATCGAAGAACGCCTGGACGAGTATTCCGAAACGCGGCTCGGTTCCCCCAAACGCCTGGGCGAGGCGATGCGATACAGCCTGCTCGCTCCCGGCAAGCGGATACGACCCCAGTTGCTCGTGCTCGCCGGCGACCTTTGCGGAGCGGAGCGTTCTCTTTCGCTCCCGGCCGCCTGTGCCGTCGAAATGGTGCACGCTTACTCGCTGATACACGACGACCTCCCGGCAATGGACGACGATTCCCTGCGGCGCGGCCGTCCGACCTGTCATATTCAATTCGACGAGGGGACCGCGATTTTGGCGGGAGACGGGTTGCTGACGCTCGCCTTCGAAACGCTCTCGCGACGGATCAAGCCGCAAGCCTTGGCCGGGGAATGCTGTGCCGTTCTCTCCGAAGCGGCCGGAGCGACCCAAATGGTCGGCGGGCAGGCCGATGATATTTATTTCGCCGAACGGTCGGGATCGGACGGCGATTACGAGGCGTCGCTGCATTTGCTCGAATCGATACATCTTCGCAAAACCGGGGCGATGATCAAAGCGGCACTCCGCTTGGGGGGCTTGATCGCCGGAGCGACGACCGAACAGCTCGACGCCCTTGAGGACTACGGGCTGAATTTCGGGCTCGTGTTTCAGATCACCGACGACCTGCTCGATTGGGTCGGGGACGAAGAACTGGTCGGCAAACGGCTTCGCAAGGACCAGGAGCAAAAGAAACTTTCCTTCCCCAACCTGCTCGGAGTCGACGAAAGTCGTTGCGAGGCGGCGGAACGGACCCAAAAGGCGATTGCCGCCCTTGAGATATTCAAACCTTTGATCGAATCGGCCCCGAAAAACGCCCAAGGGCCGGACCGGCGGCTGGTGTACGACACGCTGTGTGCCTTGGCCCGCTATTTGATCGAAAGAAAACAGTAAATCGCGAAAAACGACGCCCCAGGAGCACTAGGTTGGAAGAAAAAGAAGCAGCAACACTTCAGCTGTATCGTGATTCTTGTCATTTCGACTGAAGCGCAGCGCAAGGAGAAATCTCACCCTCGCAAGCGGGGCGGAATTCCAGCTTTTCGGCGAGGGTGAGATTTCTCGCTCCGCTCGAAATGACGGTTTTGAGGCTTTTCGAAAAAGGCAAACGGCAAAAATATTTCAAAACACATTATGTGGGAGATAATACTCACAGGATTGGGCGAATTTTTTACCTGGCTCCTCGTCGGAGGCGATACCGACAGGGGAGTTTGGGATAATTGGAGGTTTTATAGGGGATGTATTGTCCTAATCGTTATTGTCGTCGCGGTCGGTTGTATTTTTCTCTTCCGATAAATCCAGTAACGAAGTATAAAGTCGTCGAATTGGCCTTCGTAAACTGAGGGGCAGGAATAAAAGCCGGAAAGGAGCGCAGCGCATTGACGATGTGTTGGGATTGAACGTCAACATAAGATTCGATGCCAACACACCGTCAATACGCCGAGTACGGCTCCTTTCCGGCTATTATTCGAAATTTTATGTCAAGTTGTTTCGAAAGTTTTCCATTTCTCTAAACCATGCCTGATTCTCAAGAGGCCCTTGAGCCGCTTTTGTCCCGGATTCATTCCCCGCATGATTTGCGGGAGCTTTCGACGGCGCAGTTGAAGCGGCTGGCCGGCGAAATCCGGGACGAACTTTGCCGACTTTCCGATCAACGGGCAGTGCACTTCGCCTCGAATCTCGGGGTCGTCGAATTGACCATCGCCTTGCACAGCGTGTTCGATTTCGCGAAAGACCGGCTGCGTTGGGATACCGGGCATCAATGTTACCCGCACAAGATTTTGACCGGGCGGTTCGAAGCGTTGCATTCGATCCGGACCCGCGGCGGGCTGATGGGCTTCCCGAATCCCGGGGAAAGCCCTTACGATCTGATGATGACCGGACATGCCGGTTGCAGCATCGGCACCGCCTTCGGCCTGACCTGCGGCGACGAACTTCAAGGCGAGGGAAAGGAGCGGCACGGCATCGCCGTGATCGGCGACGGGGCGTTCGCGTCCGGGATCGTTTTCGAATCGATGAATCACATCGGCTGGTTGAGAAAAAACATGACCGTGATTCTCAACGACAACAAAATGTCGATCTGCCCCCGGGTCGGC
>JAVBSX010000063.1:0-10909 GCA_031556455.1 Thermoguttaceae bacterium | reverse complement strand
GCTGTACGTCGCTCCGACGCAAATGGGGCCGGCGAACCTGTTTTATAACAAGCCGACCGGCTACTCCCCGACGATGGTCGGGTTCCCTTACGATGCCGTCAGAAGCTGGTCCGGTCCCTACCCGCCGGAAATTTTCGCCTCGCAAATGCAAAAGATCGCCGACGGTTGGGAAGCGGGAATCGCGGAACTTTCCCAGGCGATCCCCTCGGCCCCGGAACAGCGCCGGGCGGAGGTCCGGATCGAACGGCACTGCGCGGAAACGGGAGCTCTTACTTTCGCGAGCGTCGCCCGGCAATGCCGTTTCGTCCTGCTGCGAGACCGGCTCGCCGCGCTGCCCGATCGCGATTCCGGGGAAGCCCGCGAAATCAAGCGAGACATCCGGGCGTTGGTCGAAGCCGAACTCGAAGCGGCAATCGCGCTCTTCAAAATCACCCGGGACGATTCGCTGATCGGGTACGAAGCCTCCAACCATTACTTTTTCGTCCCGTTCGACCTTGTCGAAAAAGTGATTAACTGCCGAACGATTCTCGAAAAGTTGTAATACAATCGCTCATTCTCACTCAACGAGCCGCAACAAAACGAGCCGGGACCTGCGGTCCCGGTTTCGTAACTTACGAATAAACTTCGATTACCCAAATACTATCAAACCGGGAGCACAGCTCCCGGCTCGTTATTGTCAATTTTTTTACGAAAAACCATGCCTCATTCCGCGAGCGACGATCACTTGAAAGAGGTTCCCAAAGAACTTGAAATGCGCTCGCGGATTCGACAACGCGTGCAAGAGCGGATCGCGGGGTTGGGCCGCTCTTTTCCGCTGACCCGGAAATCGTTGGAATCGCTCGCGAAATCGGTGTTGGCGGATCTGGGCTTACCAGAAAATCATTTGGCCTGGACGATGGTGTTGCTTGGGAGCGAGTATTGGCGGAAAGAAATCGAGGCAATTCCGTTTGCCCGCCGGATTCTTTTGTTGCCGCATTGCCTGAGAAAAGAACCGGGCTGCCCCGCAACCTACGATTCGACCGGCCTGTTGTGCCGGGAATGCGGGGCGTGCGAACTCGCGGCGTTGAAAAACGACGCCCTTGCGCGAGGGTACACCGTCCTGATCGCCGAAGGAACGCCGATCGTGATGCAGATGATACTCGGCGGCAAGGCGGACGCGATTCTCGGCGTCGGGTGCCTCAATTCGTTGGAACGGGCCTTTGAAAAATTGCAGTTGGCCGGGATCCCGGCCGCCGCCGTCCCGCTTTTCGAATCGACGTGCCGCAACACGCATACCGATATCGAGTGGGTTCGCGAAATGATCGCGACGCCGTTCGTCCCGACCGCCGGAGGACCGGCCGCGCATTCGAGTTCGATTCCCGACAAAAAACCGCCGAGCTGGTTGCACCTGCTGCGCGGAGCCGCCCGACTGTTCGAAAAAGACCAGCTCGCTCGGCTGATCGGTTCCCGTCCCAGAAACGATTCCGTTCCCGAGGGGCGACAATCGTCCGATTCGTTCGACGCGATCGGTTTTACGGAACGGGCGGCCCTCGATTTTCTCGTTCGCGGCGGCAAGTTTTACCGCCCGTTTATGACCTTGGCCGTTTACGACGCGTTGACCGGCTCCCGCTGCATGGGCGAAGACGGCCCGGCCCATATCGCCGCCTTTCCGGACCCGCTCAA
Source organism: Thermoguttaceae bacterium (assembly GCA_031556455.1). GTDB lineage: Bacteria > Planctomycetota > Planctomycetia > Pirellulales > Thermoguttaceae > JAVBSX01. The sequence goes on along the minus strand of JAVBSX010000063.1, from coordinate 9,247 downwards.
GCGGATCGCCGTCGCGATCGAGGTTTTTCATAAGGCTTCGCTCTTGCATGATGATATCGAAGACGACGACGCGTTTCGGTACGGAACGCAAACGGCTCATCGGGAATACGGCATTCCGACGGCGATCAACCTCGGGGACTATCTGATCGGTCTCGGTTACCGTTTGATCGCTTCCCAGGCGAAGGAATTGGGAACAGGCGGCGGGGCGATCACCTCGGAAATCTTGCTGAAACTGGCCCAGGCCCATACGAAATTGTGCGAAGGGCAAGGGAGCGAGCTGATTTGGAAGGCGAAAAATCGTTCGCGAATCGATCCGAGCGAAACGTTGAAAATTTATGGTTTGAAAACCTCTCCGGCATTTGAAGCGGCGATTTTCGCGGGCTTGCGGCTGGGTATCGATGCAATCGATTCCGGTCGTCGGTTTTTGGAGGCGACGGAACAGCCGCTCGGGCGGTTCGGGCGGTTTTTGGGGATCGCCTTTCAAATCAAGAATGATTTGGAGGATTGGGACCCGCCGAATTTCAACAAAAACCGCCAAGCGGGCGACATTTTCGACGGCCGCCCGACGCTGCTTTGGGCCTTGGCTTTGGACGGCTTGCAGGAACAGGATCGGCAGCACCTGCTCGATCTTGTCGATTCGTTGCGAAGCCGACATTCTCACGACGATGATTTACATGCGATTGCCGATGCCAAGGAAAAAGAGATGATCGAGCTTGTCCGGGAGCTTTATGAAAAAGGAGACGTTTTTGTCAAGGCGAACCGGCTGATCGACAAATACGCGGCCCGGGCGGAGGAAGCGATCGCCCCGATCGAACACGAACCGCTCCGCAACCTGCTGCTGCATTTTTTGAGCACGATCCTGGGGAGATAACGCGATCGCCGCTCACGAGCCGACGACCTGCTTTCGAGCCGGGACGCAACGAGCCGGGACCTGTGGTCCCGGGCTGTCCGCACTCGTGTTGCAACGTTTCCCGCTATGAACGTGCCCGGGACCGCAGGTCCCGGCTCGTTGTAGGTCAGCACTTGATTTTTTGTCAAAAACGACTAAACTTCAGTAGACAGTTTGAATACGATTTTCCTCTTTTTTTTCAACCGATGTCTTTGCACGACGAATGCGGCGTGATCGCGCTTTACCATCTTCCCAGCGACGAACCTTCCCCCCTCTGTCATGCCCAAGGCCCGGAACAAATTTCCCGGCTGGTTCCCCGCATGCTGCTCGATCTGCAAAACCGGGGGCAGTTGGCGACCGGTTTTACGACCTATTCCCCGCATCGCAATCAGCTGATCGACACGTTCAAGGAGGTCGGCACGGTTACGGAAGTCTTTCAAACGCGACACAAAGTCGAGCATAACCGGATTATGGACGAATACGCCGGTCGGGCCGCGATCGGGCATGTCCGGTACGCGACCATCGGGCAGGACGACCGGAGTTACTGCCAACCGTTCGAGCGGCACCACATCAAAAAGCACAAATGGTTCAGCTTCGCCTTCAACGGACAGTTGGCGAACTACGCCGACCTGCGGGAAAAACTCCTGGCCGATAAAAACACGTATCTTTCCCGGGAAACGGATACGGAAATCATCATGCACCTGATTTGTGCTTCCCTTTCTCCGCAAGAAGAGCCGGACCTTTTGGCCGTTTGCAAAAAAATGGCCGAGACATTCGACGGGGCCTACAGTCTCGTCTTTCTCAATGCTTTGGGACAGATGTTCGTCGCCCGCGACCCGCTCGGGATCAAGCCGCTCTGCTATGCGATCGAAGGACCGCTGTTCGCGGCGGCGAGCGAAAGCGTCGCCCTGTTCAATCTCGGATTTGCGGCCGAAAGTATCAAGGACCTTGAGCCGGGGACCGCGATTTTCGTTTCCGAGCAGGGGATCCGTTTCGAGCGTTTCGCCGAACCTCGTCCGGCCGCCCATTGTTTCTTCGAATGGGTCTATTTCGCGAACGTCGCCAGCACCTTGGACGGCACGAGCGTTTATATGGCCCGAAAAAATCTCGGCGAGGAGCTCGCACGGCTCGAAATGGTCCGGCAAGAGGTCGCGATCGATTCGCACACGATCGTCGTCCCCGTTCCCGATACAAGCAAGGCGGCGGCCGATGCCATGGCCTACAAGCTCGGCATCCCTTCGCTCGAAGGGTTGATCCGCAACCGATACAGCGGCCGGACCTTTATCGAAGGGGGGGAGTACCGCTTGCGGAAGGCGGAGACGAAATACACCCCGCTCCGGGAAGTGCTCCAAGGCAAAAAGATTTTCCTGGTCGAGGATTCGATCGTCCGTTCGACGACGATGCGGGTCCTGCTCCAGCGGATTCGCGAACTGGGCCGCGCCCGGGAAATCCACGTTCGCGTTGCCTGCCCACCGATCATCGCTCCCTGTTTTTACGGGATCGACATGCCGACGTACACCGAATTGTACGCGACGAAATTCCGCGGCAACGATCCGGTTGAAAATTGGAAGATCACCACGGAAATCGAGAATCAAATGGCCGCCGAACTGGGCGCCGATTCGGTCCGGTACCTGCCGCTTGAATCGGTGTCTCGCTCGATCGGCATTGAGGCGAACAACCTTTGTCAGGCGTGTATGACCGCGAATTACCCGACCCCTTGGGGGAAAAAGCTCTCGCTCAAGGCAATGGAAACCGGGGGTGTGGCCGGTGCCCGTTGAGGTTGCGATTCTCTTGATCCGACCGTTGACTTTTCGGGGCAAATTCGCGATACTGTTTTCGTCGTGCTCGCGTATTTTTCGCGGCGTTCCGCTCTTGCCCCGAACTTCGGAGATCTTTTATGTCGGATAAGGAAGCACTCTACCAGCAACGGCTCAAACGGTTTGTGACGGCGATGCGCAACGAAAAGCCGGACCGGGTTCCGGTCCGCCCGTTCGTCGCCGAAACGACCGCCGTGTACGCCGGGTTTTCCTGTCAGGATGTCGTTCAGGATTACAACCTCGCTTTCGAAGCGATTCTCAAATGCGCCAAAGACTTCGATTGGGACGCGACCGTACCGAATATGGTCTACGTTTGGACCGGACTGGTTCAAAGCACGGGGATCAAGTATTACGCGATGCCGGGGGTCCAGATTTCCCCGAACACCGGCTTCCAGTACATCGAGCCGCCGGAATCCGAAGCGTTTATGCGGGAAGAGGATTACGACGCCTTGATCGAGGACCCGACCGGATTTTTGGCCAACATCTGGTTGCCCCGGGCGACGACGACGATCGTCCCGCCGGGCGGACCGAACACGTTCGCCAATAACATCTCGCTCCTGTCCGGGGCGATGGCAATGAAAAATTATTTCAACGCCTACGGCCCTCACATCGGCCGGATGCGGAGCGAAGCCGGCATGCCGTGTGCCCTTTCCGGCATTTTGAAGGCCCCGTTCGACATTATGGCCGACAAACTTCGCGGGTACCGGGCCTTGTGTATGGACATGTATTCGAAACCGGAAAAAGTGATCGCCGCCTGCGAGTCGATGATGCACCATTTGCTGTACGTCGCCAAACGGACGGCCGATCCGGAACGCAACCTGCCCGTCGGGCTTTGGTTGCATCGCGGCTGCGTGCCGTTTTTGTCCCCGGCCCAGTTCGAGAAATTTTTCTGGCCGACACTCAAGCATATCATTTGCGAACTTTGGAAAGACGGCATCCAAACGCTCTTTTACGCCGAAGGGGAATGGAACCCGAACCTGAAGTACATCGCCGAGTTGTCTGAAAAGAGTATCGTTTATCATGTCGATCGCGGCGACATTTTCGAGGTGCATAAGGCGATCGGTCACAAATTCTGCCTCAGCGGCGGAATTCCGAACGATTTATTGGCCTTTGGGACCCCGCAAGAGGTCCGGTCGCACGTCAAAAAGGTGATCGAAGGGGTCGCGAAGGACGGCGGTTACATCGTCGACGCGAGCGCGATCATGCAGGACGATACGAAAATCGAAAATCTTCGGGCGATGACCGACGCGGCCCGGGAATATGGCGTATACTCATAATATCCTAAGAATTAAGAATTTTGAGACCAAAAATGGAAAAAGAATATGTGCTGAACTTGAAGCGGCGGCCGGGGGTTTGCATTCCTTGGGAAGAGGCGAAGGAGCGTTTCGGGGAAATCAAGGGGGACGAAGAGCAGATCAAGCGCGTTTGGGAAACCAACGACGCCGAAGCCTACGATTTTTACTGGCAGATACTGCTTTCGTTTTAACCCTGCCCGCCTCCCCTCAATGAAAGGATGCAACGTCGAATTTTTTGACCTCCTGAAATCGATATCATGTCTTTCGATCGTCTCGATTTGTCCAGTGATCCGGGAATTTCTCCCAGCCGCGTTCCGCTCGCGCTCGGGCCGAATTCCCGGCAGGCACCTCCCGCGAAAGAGGAACCCGTCGACCGGAAAAAGTTCGTCGGCGTCAAATTCAATTGCTGCGGACTGTACGTCCGCGTTTACATCAATAAGGACGGAACCGCCTACGAAGGCCGGTGTCCGAAATGTACCAAACCGGTCCGCCTCAAGATCGGCGAAGGGGGAACCAGCAACCGCTTTTTCGAGGCATTTTAGGGTAGAGGACAGAGGACAGGAGTTAGCGTTTTGACATTGTATGCTCAAACCGGTTGAAAATTCCCGTCTTCGATACGGAAGCGGCCCAGCGAGGCCGCGGTTTGACAGGGGGGGAAGCCTACCGGATACGGTATAACGACGTGAAACGGTGCAGCATGTATCAGAATCTACTTTCCGCACTTTGTTTCTTGCCAGCGAAAAAATCTCTTTTTTTCCCTTCTGCCGAACATGCCGAACCGGACGGGCTTTTGGCCCTCGGGGGACGGTTGGATACGAACTGGTTGCTGGACGCCTACATGCACGGCATTTTTCCCTGGCCGTTTTGCGATGCCGAGGAAAATAATTTACCGCTCGGGTGGTGGTCGCCCGACCCCCGGGGTATCATTGAATTGGACCGCGTTCACATTCCCCGACGATTGGAGCGGATGATCCGGAACGGGACATTTGAAACGACCTTGAACCGTGATTTTCGCGGGGTGATCCTCGGCTGTGCGACGGCCTCGGGCCGCGAGGGGGAAACCTGGATCACCCCCGAAATGGTCGAAGCCTACACGGAACTGCATCGGCTCGGCTTCGCCCACAGCGTCGAAGCCCGGCGCGACGGCCGATTGGTCGGCGGGGTGTACGGCGTCGGGATCAACGGCCTTTTCGCGGCCGAGTCGATGTTTTACTCCGAGTCTCATGCCTCGAAGATCGCTTTGGTCCGACTATTCCGGCATTTGTCCGAACGGGGATATCGGCTGCTCGACATTCAAATGATCACGCCGCACACCGAGCGTTTCGGAGCGATCGAGATTCCGCGCAAGGAGTATCTCCGGCGTCTGGCGGAGGCCCTGTCGGTGCGGTGCTCCTTTGTTGGAAAGGAATAGGGGAGTACTCCAAATTGAAAATGCACAATACCAGCCCCAAGCGTTAGCGCGGGGAGCAGCTCAAAACAAACGCCGGAAAGGAGCGCAACGCATTGACGGTGTGTTGAGATAGAACGCCGGTTGGCATTGAACACCAACCCACCGTCAATGCGCCGAGTACGGCTCCTTTCCGGCTTTTATTCGACAGGAGGCCGGTTCATGATTCGGAATCATGGTCGTGAACGGTTACACATTTTGAAATTTTTGACTTGCAACTCCCCTTAGTCAATCAATCCCAATCTTTGAAAAACCGATGCTAAACTTACGGATTTCGGGCGACGAACTCGCCGGCTGGTGCCGCCGGGTCGGAGTTTCAACCAACGCCGGGCTTGATTTGTTGCGGGTTGTGAAACGGGAAAGTCAAAACCGGCCCCGCTCCCGCTGTTGGCGCGAGGTCGCCGAATCGGTCGAGCGGGGAGACTCCCTGCATGAAGCCTTGTATCGGCACAAGGAACGTTTGAACGAGCTGTTCCTGAGCATGGTCAAGGTCGGGGAAGACTCCGGACACTTGGGGGAAACGCTGCTCGAACTCGCCGATTATTACGAACAAATGTCGAGCTTGCGGAAAACGTTTCTCCGCTCGATCATGATGCCGGTTTTCGAACTTTGCCTCGCGCTCGGCGTCGTCGGGCTCGTGATCCTCATTCTCGGAATGTTGCCGGTTCCGATCGACATTCTCGGCCTCGGACTGATCGGAATGAGCGGCTTTATCAAATACGTAACCTTCCTCGCGATGGTGTTCGGCTTCGGGATCGTCCTGTTCTGGTACCTGAAAAACAATGCGGCCCAGTTACGGTTCGTCCAACATTTCGTCAACCCGATTCCGAAAATCGGCCCGATTTTCCGGACGTTGGCGCTGACCCGTTTTACGCAAGCGCTTTTTCTGACGATGCGCACGGGAATGGACCTCAAGCGTGCGCTAACCCTCTCCTTTGAAGCGGCCGCCTACGGACCGATCACTGACAAACTGCCGATCGTACTGGACGAAATCGAAAGGGGCGGAACGCTTTACGAAGCGTTTTTCGCCTGCCGTTTTTTCGAAGATACGATGATGATGTTCGTTCAATCGGGAGAAGAGTCCGGCGACCTGCCCGAGGCGATGCACCGTTTGTCCAAAGAGTACCTTCAACAATGCGTCTTTCGCCTGCGAACATTGTCGGTGATCGGTTTTTTTCTCGTGTTTATCCTCGTTGCTGGAATTATCATTTTTTTCATTTTCAGCATTTTTTCATTTTACCTCGGGGCGATCAACGACGCGGCCAATTTTTGAGACTATGAGCGTTTTTTCGATGTCGCTATTAACCCGAATTTGGAGGTTCAAGGCTTCATGCCGTTGAAAAGCAACACTTCAGCCGAATGGTGATTTTGTCATTTCGACTGGAGCGTAGCGCAAGGAGAAATCTCACCCTCGCGTGAGGGCCGGAATTCCGAGTCTTTCGGCGAGGGTGAGATTTCTCGCTTCGCTCGAAATGACGAACAGCGGGATTGTATTTCAAAAAACTCCAAACAACTGAAGTAGTACGTTGAAACGTTTTTTGAAATCTGAAGTCTGAAGCCTTATCTATCTTTTTCAAAATCATGCCTTTTCGAATACTCCTTTTTCTCGCGATTGCCGCATTGTCAACCTCTCTTTCGGCGGCCGATTCGCCGCAAGCCGGGTTTCAGTATTCTCATAACAACATTTCTTTTGAGAAAAATTTACCCGAATCGTTCGAGCCGGGCCGCCGCGATCCGGCAACCGGGGAGATTACCGAAGCGGGCGGCAACGTCCGCTGGGCCGTGCGGCTCGGGCCGACGAATTACGCCGTTCCGACCGTCGCCGGGGGAAAAGTGCTGATCGGCACCAGCAACTGCGAAGCCTATGATTCCGTTTTGGCGGGGGACCGCGGCGTGTTGCTTTGCTTCGACGAAAAAACCGGCGAATTTCTTTGGAAGCTCGCGCTCCCGAAATACACGGACAAACGGTTTTTCGACTTCCCGAATACCGGCATGGTCTCGCCGCCGACCGTGATCGACGACCGGATTTACCTCGTTTCCAATCGCGGCGAGGTTCTCTGCCTCGACCTGAACGGGATGAGCAACGGCAACGACGGGCCGTTTCAGGACGAAGGAAAAATCATGACCGGCCCCGAGCAGGAGCCGTATACGCCGACCGCGAAAGACGCCGATATCATTTGGTGTTTCGATATGCTCCAAGAGTTGGGTATTCGACAGCACGACGCGGCCAACGCTTCGATCGTCGCGCACGACGGACTGCTATATTTGAACTCGGGCAACGGGTTGAACGACACCTATACCGCCGTCGAGAATCCGGAAGCCCCGTCGCTGTTGGTGATCGACGCCGAAACCGGTCGGCCGCTCGCTCAAGACGACCGTTGGGTCGGCAACGACGTCGTGCACGGGCAATGGTCTTCCCCTTCGATCGGAACGGTCGGCGAAAAAACCTACGTCTTTTTCGGCGGCGGAAATGCCCGGCTGTATGCGTTCGAAGCTCTCAAACGGGACGCGTTGTGGGCCGAAGTTGAAAAAACCGGCAGCCTGTCTCGCATTTCGCCGAAATGGTCTTTCAACGGACAGCAGGGTGCTCGGGAAGGGGAAGAAGCTCCTTTCCGCGTCGGCAAAGGGAGCCCGACGTTTACCTGCCAACCGGCTCCGGTTTTTTGCGACGGCAGAGTCTATGCTATTTTCGGAACCGAAGGTTGGGTCGGGGAAAAGCCGAGGAAGAGCGAGGTCGTTTGCATCGACATAACCGACGACCTTTCCGGCGACATCACAAAAATGGCGAAAATCTGGAGCACCGGCTTGATCGACGGCGGCGTGCTGACCGCCCCGACGGTTGCCGAGGGGCTGACCTATTTCGCAGATCGTAAGGGGAACTGTTATTGCCGCGACGCCGCGAGCGGGGAACTCTATTGGACGGAAAAGTTGCGCGGGGACATCTGGGCCAGCCCGCTGCTCGGCGACGGAAAAATTTATATCGGCACGGACAAGCGAACGCTTTTCGTGTTGAAAACGGGAAAAGTAACCGGACAGCTCGCCGAGATCACGCTGCCGGACAACCTGCGTGCCCCGCTCGCGGCGGCCAACTCGACACTGTTCGTCCCTTGCGGCAGCTTTTTGTACGCCGTCGAAAAAGAATGAGAAACAGCCAAGGAATTACTGATCCTTGAAAAATTTTAATCTGAAAATAGCAGCCCGAAATGAAGCGCAGCGTAGTGAGGGATCGGACGTTTTCAACCCTCACTGCGTGATGCTTTGTTTCGGGGCTGCTATTTCTTGGTTCGAATTTTATGAGCGGGTCAGTAACGCGTTATTGAGCCGCATGTTGCACACACGCAGTATCAACGTCGACCGTGTACTGCGCGTGCATAGCACGCGGCTCCGTTGGGGCAATTATTTCTTGTCGTCCTCACCCGACGCCGAGCGGTGTCGCCGCCGGTTCGATCTCAGTCGATTCAATCGCGGTCGGGTCGGAAAACGACTCTTGAAGCGCCGAGAGGTCCGCCGATTCGTTGTCGATCGTCGCCGATTCTGTTGCAGACGATTCGGGTGTCGTCAGTTCGGATGCTGTCGTTTTTTCAGGCAATTTGTGCTGGAGCACGCCTCCCGATAAGGCGAGTTCCGTTTCGATTTCAATGAACCATTTCCGGCTTTCTTCGATTTTCCGGAGATTCAAGAGAATCGGAATTCCTTCGGTCACCCGATTGGTATGCCGATACAATGTCGCGAGCATCAAAAGGGCTTCGACATCGCGAGGGTTCTTTTTCAGGATTTCGCCGAGAAAACATTCCGTTTC
>JAVBSX010000140.1:0-4645 GCA_031556455.1 Thermoguttaceae bacterium | reverse complement strand
ATCGAAACGATTTTCATGTTCCCGGTCTCCCTCGCGTATTTGTACTACAGCGGTTCGTTGGCCGAATGTTGGCATTACACGCCGAACGAAAAATTCTGGCTGATTTCGAGCGGTCTGATCACGGTGATTCCGCTCCTGCTTTTCGGCGGGGCGGCGACGCGGTTGAAATTCTCGACGCTCGGCTTGATTCAATACCTGACGCCGACCGGGCAGTTTCTTTGCGCGGTATATGCGTTCGGGGAGCGGATGCTGTTCGCCCAATGGGTCTGCTTCGGCTTGATCTGGTTGACGCTCATCCTGTTCAGCGCCGACACGATCCGGGCATCAAAAGAAAAAACGGTCGAGACCGGTTAGCATTTTCATTTTTTCTCGATAGGCAAACCGGCTTTTTCCCAAGCCGAGGTTCCGCCTTCGACATTGACAACGTTCGCGTATCCGGCCTTGAGTATCTGTTCGCACGCTTTCGTCGAGCGACCGCCCGATTGGCAGATCATGTAGACGATCCCGGAATGGTCCGCACATCGACCGGCAACCGCTTTCGGTTCAAGCGTATCGAGCGGAACGTTGACGGCGCCCCGAGCATGTCCGGCACGGAACTCTTCCGGCGTACGGACATCGATCAACAGGAGCTCGGGCTCGTTTTTCATTTTTTCGCACAACGCATTCGCTTGTATCGTTTGCATTCTCATCGCACTTCCGCCGTTGCCGAATCCTTGTTATACCGTAGCCGGTATGTCGCCCACTGTCAAACCGCGGCCTCATTGGCCGCTACCGCACTGAAGACGGAAATTTTAAACCGGCTTGAGTCTATTGAACTCCAGAAAATTTTTGAACAATACGATCAGAGCCGCGACCGTGAGGGAGGAGCGGTTTGGCCGGGGGAACCGCTTCCTTACGGGCGCGGCTCTGATTCGATTTTTTATCGGAAGATCAATATTGCCCGGAAAAAAATCGACCCTCGGATCAATTCCGAATTCCCAGTTGCTCGACGTAATTGTCGATCAAATAAATGCAGTCCTTCGCGTCGAGAATGCTCGTCACGGTCAAGTTCAAGACGAACGATTCCAACATCCCGAAAAGATGGGCGGCGGCAATCTGCGGGTTCGGGACGATCAACTCGCCCTGCTCGTCGGCCTCCCGCAGGAGCCCTTCGAGCAAATGTTTCATCCCGAAGGTATGACGACGCACTTTGCGGCGCACGTCCGTACCCGTACTCTTTTGGGACAGCAGATAGTCCAACACCACGATCATAAAGAGCCGGTTATCGGCAAGCAATTTCGTCGTGATATGCAAAATCCGCTTGATTTTTTCCTTGGCGGAAACCTCTTTACGCTCCGAAACCTTCTCGATCATCGTGTTCAGCTTGCCGGTCGCCTGCTTGATCGCGAAATCGAAAATCTGTTCTTTGTTTTGGAAATACCGGTATATCGACGTCCGGGAAATGCCGCAACGATCCGCGATCTTCTGGTACGTAACCCCACGGTACCCGCTTTCCGCGAAAAGGAAAAAGGCTTGTTCGAGAATATCGAGCCGTCGCCGGTCGTGATCGACACTGATCGTCATTGAATCTGTTCGGTCGAAACCGTTACTCAAAATACCGGGGCTTCGTCGAAATCTTCGTCCGAATCTTCCTCGGGTTCCGCTTCAACTTTCGTGGGAGCCGATTCTTGAGAATCCTCTTCTTGGAAAGGACTTTGGAAATCCTCGTCCATGCTCTCGAAAGGTTCCGACGATTTTTCCGTATTCTCATCAAAAGGAGACCGCCCGGGCTGCGAGGGGGCTGGTTCCTGATCGACGTGCTCTTTCTTCTTGCTCGATGTCCAGGAACGGCCCAACAAGCGGGCAAAATCCTTGGCACTCGGATGATGTTTGAGCGGCTCCGCCAAATCCCGTTCGTGCAGGCATTGAACCAGCCCAAGCCGGGTTCCGAGGAAAATCCGATCCGATTCGAGATTGAAAAGGAAAAAATCAAAAGGCAAAATTGAAAAAGAGGTAATGATTGCGCCGTTTTCCCGATCGATCACCACGAGCTCCTTCAGAATATTTCTCGCGTAAACGTACTTATTCGACTCGGCGATAAACTGGGTGATATTCGGGGTAAACCATCTTTCCTTCCCTTTTTCCGCCTCAAGAGAATACATTCCCCCATCTTCCATACAAAAATAAATCCGGTCCCGGATCAAGGCAACGGGTTCGGTAATCGGTTCTGAGGCGATATACTTCCAAAAAACCGTTCCGGATTCTTCGTCCAAGGCAACGACCGCTCCGGCGAGGGAACCGGCGACGACCATGTTCGGGAAAAACCTTTCGCCCGGTTCCAAAGGAGGCATCTGGCCCGGCCTTGCGCTTCCCGGCTTGGGCGCCTCCGCCTGATCCGTGGGGATTTCGAAATCAAGCAGGCTTTTCAGCTCTTCGTCTTCGATCGTCGGGAGAATCACCGGCTCGAGCGAACCGTCCGGTCGAACAATCATCGGCGGCCGGTAAGAGGCTCGGGCGATAACGGCTCGCGGCTGCCGCCATTGGGATTGAACATTCCGGTTCGAGGAAAAGGCATAGGATTGCGGAACAATCCGAAACTGGTAACGGAGATTGAAAAGATAACGCTCGGCGATACCGATTCGGGCCGCAAACAATTCGCCCCGGGTCGAGGGCCAAACGATGCTTTCCGCCGTATACGATTTCGTCGCAAGGGTCGGTTGAACCATGAGGGAGCCGAACGATTGACATTCCAACGGAATCAACCCGGGTGGTTTCAGACGCAACGGTGTTTCCGGAACCTTTTCGGCGGTTTCGTCCAAGGATTTTCGGGCCGTTTCAACGGCATACCGGATTTCCGCCAGGACCCGGTCGTGCTCGTCTTTGGGAGCCTGTTCTTTTTCCGGCTCGACTTCCGTCCGTTTCAACGAATCGATGTCCCGTTCTTCGACCTCAAGCGGCCAGGCATGTACCCGTCCGATGGTCGTCGGAACGAAAACATACCGCTCTCCCAACTCAACGCCGGCGACGGGAACACCGGGAACATGCTCTTTCTGCCAAAGTATATTGCCGTTACGACGATCGAAAATCGTGAGCGTGTTGCCGCAAAGCGTCGCGACCATCCGGCTATTGGCGGCCGGGGCAACGCAAACCAAGGACGGATCGCCGATTTCCCGGACCCAAAGGGTCGCTCCGCTCTCCGCGTCGACAACATGCAATCGGGCATCATCCGAGACCAGGAAAAGCGTCCCGTCGTGCAAAACCATATGCGCCAATTGATTTTTTTTCGTATTGATCGTCGTTTGGTTGAACCACGCCCGGGTCAGGCCGTATCGCTGGGCTTCCAATTCCGGAATCAACGGCGTCTTGCGATATGCAACGGAATCGGCTCCGAAAACCGACGGAGCGAAAAAAAGAGCGAATAGGACGATTCCAAATATGTTTTTCATGAAAAACTCCCGGCACTGACCTTACGGACTGCTTCTACTCAAGCCTGTAAAATTTCCGTCTTCAACACGGCAGCGGCCCAACGAGGCCGCAGTTTGACAGAGGGCGAAGCCTACCGCCCATACCGGCTACGGTATCCAATGGCCCGTCTCGAAAAGATGGACCACAATAAAGATAAACCATATTAAGCGGAATGTGCTCTAAAATTGGAAAGATTCGCGAAAAATAAATGCTCTCCCGTCAGCTTTATTAGAACATCCCGTAAGGTTGAGTTGTTTGCCCCATTGTACGATTCGCCTCAATTATTCGTATCTTCCTGAAGCCTGAGGCCTGAAGTCTGAAGCCTATCCCTACGGCAAGCGGTGTCCCATTTTGTCCCGCTTCGTGTCCAAATACTTCTTACTGTGCTCGTTGGGAGGGCAAAGGATCGGCACCTGATCGACAACAGCCAAATCGAAGCCCCCGTATATAAACGCGTCCGTTTTTTTCGGATTGTTCGTCAAAAGCCGGATTTTCGATATTCCGAAGCTCTTGAGAATTTGAATACCGACCCCGTAATCGCGAAGATCCGATTTATGCCCGAGGGCGAGGTTCGCGTCAACGGTATCCAAACCCTGGTCTTGCAGGTGATAAGCCTTGATTTTTTCGGCCAGCCCGATGCCACGCCCTTCCTGCGGAAGATAAACCAGAATGCCTTGCCCCTCCTCGCTGATTTTTTGAAGGGCAAGATGCAACTGATCGCCGCAATCACACCGCAACGACCCCAAAAGATCGCCGGTAAAACAGGACGAATGCAACCGGACAAGCGGGGCTTCGACCGAAGACGGATCGCCGAACACGACCGCGACCGGCTCGTCGTCCTCGTATTTGACCTTGAAAACGATGATCCGGGCATCTCCGTATTTCGTCGGCAACTCGGCCTCGGCAATCGGTTTGACGATTTTTTCGCTGCGACGGCGGTATTTTATCAGCTCTTCGATCGTAATGATTTTCAAGCCGAAGTGCTTGGACAATTCGAACAGTTTTTCCCGATCCGCCCGATTGCCGGTCTCGTCCAAAATTTCGCAAAGGACCCCGGCCGGGATCAATCCGGCCAACCGGGCCAAATCGATCGCCGCTTCCGTGTGTCCGGCCCGCCGCAAAACGCCCCCTTCTTTCGCTTCCAAGGGGAAAAGGTGCCCGGGCCGCACGAAATCGCCCGGCTTCGATTGCGGGTTGACGG
>JAVBSX010000330.1:0-2888 GCA_031556455.1 Thermoguttaceae bacterium | reverse complement strand
GGTTGGATGCCGCGTATTCAACCGATCATTCTGAAAAGCGGGCGAATTCTCCTGCCGCTTTATTCCGACGGTTTTACCTGCGGGCTGATCGGAATTTCCGACGACGACGGCGAAACCTGGCGGCCAAGCCTTCCGATCGTCGGGCTGGGGATTCAACCAGCGCTCGCCGAGTGTCAAAACGGGGACATCGTCGCCTACATGCGGGCAGGGCCGACGCGGACGAGCATCTCCAAAGACCAGGGCGAATCATGGTCGGTCGCAGTTCCGATGAGCGACAAGCCGAGCGTTGCAAGCGTCGATCTCGACGTCCTCCGGGACGGACGCTGGGTTTACACCGCCGGCGACGTCGAAAAAGGGCGTTATCGACTCACGATTTTCGTTTCTTCCGACGAAGGCAAAACCTGGAAAAAGGGGGAAACGATCGAACACGATCCCAACAAGAAAAACAGTTATTGTTATCCCTGCTTAATGCAGGCGAAGGACGGAATGATACATTTGACCTACACTTACGGCCTGAACGATATCAACAAGCGTTCGATCAAGCATATCCGAATCGACCCCGCGAAGCTGCCGTAGGACGAGTGGGAAGCGGGAAGCAGCGTCTTTCGAATAAAAGCCGGAAAGGAGCCGTACTCGGCGTATTGACGGTGTGTTGAGATTGAACGCCAACACACCGTCAATACGCTGCGCTCCTTTCCGGCTTTTGTTTCGAAATGATCCAATTCGCGATCACAAAATAAGGATAACGTGAACGGTTATGCCGTAGTCGGTATGGGCAGGGACCTGCCGTCCAGGCAGATGAGCTTCGCCCCCTGTCAAACTGCGGCCGCGTTATTCGAGCTCTTCGTTCTTTTTGTTGGGCAGCTCGCTGATCATAATGTCCAAATTCGTTTGGCTCTTTTTCGCCCAAATCTCAAGGTGATTGCACCAAAGCAAGATTTTCTTGTCGTGTAGCGGAATTTCTTCCAAATGGTTGCGTCGGGCTTTTTTGGCCATATTCCGAAACTGAGCGGCGAGATCAAAGAATCGAAACGCCAGTTCTTCTAATTTTTGCGAATTATAGGTTTGTAAAGTCATAAATTTAAACTTTATTTTACAAAAAAAGATATTTATTTCGTTTGATTTTAAACAATTATATATTATTTTTTAAGTTGACCGAGACCGTTTTTTTCGCGTTTCTGCGACAGTATTGGCGATCATAATGCTTGGCTATATCGAATAAACAAAATATGCCGATTAACGAACTTCGTTATTTTCTTATCTTACTGGATTTAACGGATCGTGAAAATATTATTTTACATATTTTCTCATATTTTTTATAATTAATTAAGTATCTTTTAAAGTATAAAACATGCTAAAACCTGAAACAATAAAAAAAATCAGAGTTTTGTTGTCCGAAAAACGGTATTCCCAAAGAACCGTCGCCAAAATTGTCGGGGTCAGCCGGGGGACCGTCTCAGCCGTCGCGTTGGGCAAGCGGAAAATCTATCTTCGCAAATCGCCGGATTGGGCTCCCCCCATTCTCTCGCCGAAAGGGCGCCCCCAACGCTGTGCTCTTTGCGGTGCCCTGGTCCAAATGCCTTGTCTCGCCTGTCAACTCCGAAATATGACCGAAAACCGCAACAAAGATTTTTCGGCATAGCACGAGTTAAAATTGCAACGTCGTTGCGATATCAAGCGCGCGGAGACGCGGAGGCCGTAGGGAAAGATTGCAAAATAAGCAATACTTCAGCCGTCTGGAGTTTTTTGAAACACACCCCCTCAGCTCGTCATTTCGAGCGAAGCGAGAAATCTCACCCTCGCCGAAAACGCCGAAATTCCGGCCATCGCGCGAGGGTGAGATTTCTCCTTGCGCTGCGCTTCAGTCGAAATGACGGTCTCGCTTTTACGAGGCCGACGGGTCACAACGACTTTGCAATCCTCGTACATGTGCTCCTGTGCCGATTGTAGAACGAAACCGTTTTGCTAGAATTATACCGTAGCCGATCGGGGCGATAGGCTTCGCCCTCGGTCAAGCCGCGGCCTCGTCGGGCCGCTGCCGTGTTGACGACAAAAAATTCCAACCGGCTTGGCTCCTTTTGTTTTTTTCTTATCAATCATTTCAATCATAAGGACGAATCGTGTATCGAACAGCGACATGCGGGGAATTACGGGTCGAGCACCAAGGAAAAAACGTGACGCTTTGCGGCTGGGTCGATTCCAATCGGGACCACAGCGGCGTGCTTTTCATCAATTTGCGTGACCGCTACGGAATCACGCAGGTCGTTTTCTCGACGAAAATCGGTACCGAGCAATTCGAGCTCGCCCGCTCGCTCCGCGCCGAAGATGTCGTTCAAATTACCGGAACGGTCGAGCCGCGGCCGGACGGGATCGTCAACAAAAAAATCCCGACGGGCGAAATCGAGGTCAAGGCCGAAAAGCTCACGATCCTGAACCGGAGCGAGGTCCCGCCGTTCCAAACCGGTGTCCCCGAGGTTCCCGCCGAAGAACTCCGGCTCAAACACCGGTACCTCGATCTCCGGCGTCCGGCGATGCAAAAGACGCTGTTGCTGCGGCACCGGATCACGAAAGTGATGCGCGATTATTTCGACGAACACCGCTTCGTCGAGATCGAAACCCCGGTCCTCGGCAAAAGTACGCCCGAAGGAGCCCGCGATTATCTCGTGCCGAGCCGCATCGCCCCGGGATCGTTTTACGCTTTGCCGCAATCGCCGCAGCTTTACAAACAGATTTTGATGATCGCCGGTTACGATCGGTACGTGCAGATCGCCCGTTGCTTCCGGGACGAGGATTTGCGGGCCGACCGGCAGCCGGAGTTTACGCAATTGGACCTCGAAATGTCGTTCATTGAAATGGACGACATTATCGAGATGATCAGCGGACTTGTA
>JAVBSX010000018.1:0-3767 GCA_031556455.1 Thermoguttaceae bacterium | reverse complement strand
CCGTCAAGTTTACGGAAGCGGGGGGAATCTACATCCGAACGGCCGTCGAAGAGTTGCAGGACGATAAGGTGGTGATTCGTTTTTCCGTAACCGACACGGGAATCGGTATCCCGCAGAATCAGATCGATCATCTTTTCCTCGCCTTTTCGCAAGTCGATTCCTCCTCGGCGCGGGTGTACGGCGGAACAGGGCTCGGGCTCGCGATCTCCCTGAGGTTGGTTCATTTGATGGGAGGAGAAATCGGCGTCGAAAGCGAGCCCGGCCGAGGTTCGACGTTTTGGTTCCGGCTCCCCTTGGGTTGCGATCCCCAAGTGATCGGCTGTCTTCGGGATTCGGGATGGGCCGAGACTCCCTCGGCTGAAACGGGAAGCGTTTCTCCGGAACCCGCTTTGCCGAAGTGCGTGCGGGAGAAAACGGATCAATGCGAGTTTGACGGTCCTTTCTGCGTCGGCGCCGGACACCGCGGAATGGGGAAAGGGTTCGACATTCGGGGAGTTCCCGTTTTGATTCTGGACGATAATCCCGTCCTGTGTCAGGCCCTCGGCGATCAGCTGACCGCTTGGGGAATGTCGGTCGATTCGGCCTTGACGGTCGAAGAAGCCTGGGAAAAGATTCGCGCAGCCCGGGAAACACGGTCGTTTCAGTTGCTGTTTCTCGAAAAGAATATCGGCGGTAATCAGCAGAAGTCTTTCGAGTTGATTCAAAAACTTCGAGAGGCGGAAGAGACGAAAAAATTGGGCATCATTTTAATCTTGCCTCTCACGGAAAAAGCGGACGAAGAGTTTATCCGAAAATACGACTTGGACATTCTCGGCAAACCGATTTTCGCCTCGCCCCTGTTCGATACGATCATGCTGCGACTGTATCGGGAATGGGAAACCCATGGTGAGTCGGCATTTCGTTCGGCGAACGAAGCGATTCGTCAAAAGCAGGAACTCCAAGCTTCGCAGGAACGGGAAAAATGGCAAACGCGACTGGCCGAAAAAGTACACGTTCTCGTCGCGGAAGACAACCGGGTCAACCAGATCGTGATCAAGAACGTCTTGTTGGAAGCCGGCTTGGACTGCGAAGTCGTCGCCAACGGCCGGGAAGCGGTTGCCGCGGTCATGTCCGGAAAGTACGATCTCGTTTTAATGGACTGCCAAATGCCGGAAATCGACGGGTACGAAGCGACCGACCTGATTCGAAAATGGGAGAGGGACCAGAATCGTCCCCGCATTCCGATCATCGCCTTGACGGCGAACGCGGTCAAAGGGGACGAGCAGAAATGCCTCGACGCGGGTATGGACGCCTATTGCAGCAAGCCGATCGACCCCAAAACGGTGATTCATACCATTGAGTATTGGTACGACAAGTCGCATGAGACAGGGGTGTGATCGTACCGGCAAGCTAACGAACAGTACCTTGTGTTAAGGCTGAGTACAAAGTCGTGAAAAGAGCCTTCGCCAGCAAATACGACGTCATTTCGACTGGAGCAACGCGTAAGGAGAAATCTCACCCTCGCGCGAGGGCCGAAATTCCCGTCTTTCGGCGAGGGTGAGATTTCTCGCTCCGCTCGAAATGACACGGTATTTTACCTTCCCTACAGCCTCGCAACGGCTGCAAAGAGGTCATTTTTTAGCTGAAACTCAGTAACGTAACAAACATGTCCCGATCGCTCTATTATCTTGGTCCCGAGGAAACATTTTCGGAACAGGCGGCCCGGTTGCTCGGGCGGTGCAGCGGCGAAACGTTTGAATTGCAACCGGTCAAAACGCTGCAACAGGCGATTCGCGGGGCGATTGCGGGTGAGGCGCAGGGCGATTGCGCGGTGTTGCCTTACTACAATTTGTACGAGGGGCTGATTCAGGAAACGCTCGATCTGATCACCGAGCACCAGCTCGCGATTCTCGCGGCCCAGCGGGTTGCGATTCGCTTCGCCTTGGGCGGGTATACGCAAAGCCAACACTCGGTCGGTTCCGGTGCAACCGGGAAAACCGGGAAAACCGGCGATTCCGGCGATTTCGAAATCATTTTTTCGCATCCGAAAGCCCTGGCCCAGTGCTCGGATTACCTTGGGAAGCATTTCCCCCAGGCGGAACAGCGCGAAAGCGGCAGCACGGCGGCGGCCGTCGAGCAGCTCGCCGCCTCTCACAACGGGTTGGCGATCGCCCGTGCCGAGGCGTTTGAAAAACGGGGCATCCCGATTCTCGCCGAGGACATCGGCAACCGACAGTATGGGCGGGCGAACTATACGGAATTTCTGATGATCGGTCGGCCAGTCCGAATTTTCCCGGAGGCCGAACGGTATCGAACGATGGTCGCGATTATCCCGAATGTCGATCGGGTCGGCTTGCTCGGCGAAATTTTGGGACAGATCGCGTTTTTCGGGATCAATCTGCTCAAGATACATTCGCGGCCGGCGCTTTCCGAGCACGAAACGAAGCACGACCCGCAGATGTTCTATTTGGAAATGGCGAGCCGGGCCGACTCGCGGGAATTCCGCCTTTGCCGCGAATCGCTTGATCTGCGGCTGGGCCGGACCGGTCCCGACGGCGAAGGGAGCGTCCGGTTGCTCGGGGAGTATCCGCTGTTCGATTGACGTAGGTAAAATAATATTCCCGTCATTCCCGCGTAGGCGGGAATCTATAGAACACGCTTTCACTATGGATTCCCGCCTGCGCGGGAATGACGATTTCTATTCTTCTGAAGCACCGCTCCGCTCACGGATTGAAAATGGGGGCGGCCCAGAAATGACGGCGTGCGAGGGACTTCGCTTCCGGCTCTTTGAGGGACGGCTTGTTAACGACCCCGGCGGACGGCTCGGGCGATTGACCGGTTTCGTTTTTCCCGCAACCGAACAATCGGACAAGCTCTTCCGGGGTGATCTGCTGTCCGGCATCGCTCCAGGCAACGGCCGGATCGTAATGCGATTCGATTATGAATCCCTCGAACCGCAGTTTCAACGCTTGCTCCGTCAAAAGGCCGATCAGCTCCCGCTTGCCGCCGATATGACTCGGGTCGCAAATGATCGGCAGGCCCGGAATGCGACGCCGCAACTCCAAAGGAATCGGCCAAAGCGGGGGATTTCGGTAAATCGTTTTTTCATAGAAGCTGAACCCGCGATGCACGGCCCCGATCCGGCGAATGCCCGCTCCGTAAATTCGCTCGATCGCTCCGACCCAAAGTTCCAAATCGGGGTTGACCGGGTTTTTGACGAGCACGGGTACGTCGATCCCGCGCAGGGCGTCGGCGATTTCCTGGACCGCGAACGGATTGACGGTCGTCCGGGCGCCGATCCAAAGCATGTCGATCCCCGCGCCGAGGGCTTCTTCGATATGCTCGGGCGTCGCGACTTCCGTCGCGAGGAGCATGCCGGTTTGTTCCCTGACCCGTTGCAACCAGGGGAGCCCGGCGGCGCCGACCCCTTCGAACCCGCCCGGCTTGGTTCGCGGTTTCCAGAGACCGGCGCGAAAGACCCGGACGCCTGCGGCCGCGAGCGGCAGGGCCGTTTTGAGGACCTGATCTTCCGATTCCGCGCTGCACGGACCGGCGATCAGGAGAGGGGATTGCGAATCATTCCCGGAAGTTAGAAGAGGTTGGATTTCCATTCTCATGGTCGTGGTTATCTGTTGGGAGAGGTCGTTGCCAAAGAAGAAAGTGTAAGGGAGTTAGCCGAAATGGGTTGAAAATTTCCGTCTTCAATACGGCAGCAAGAGAACTGCAAAGTCCCGTCATTTCGACTGAAGCGTAGCGCAAGGCGAAATCTCACCCTCGCGCGAGGGCCG
>JAVBSX010000026.1:0-6165 GCA_031556455.1 Thermoguttaceae bacterium | reverse complement strand
CGAGCACCACGATTCGATAAGGCCGGTTTTCCCAAACGGCCCGGTCGATTGCCCGGAGGGCTTCCCGGCCGTCGGAAAAAGCGGCGGGCTCCGTTTCCCAGGCACGGAATTGGCGGACCAGGGCATCGCGAAGCAACGCGTTCTCGCTGAGCAAAAGAATCGTGTGTCCCGGCATCGCGGCAAAAACCTTTTGGTCATTTTCCGCCGATTCGACGCATCGCATCGGCAGCTCGAACCAGAATGTCGTTCCTTTATTCTCCTCACTGCGAACGGCGATCTCCCCTCCCATCAAATGAACGAGTTCCTTGGAAATCGCCAAACCGAGACCGGTTCCGCCGTATTTTCGGGCCGAAGAGGAATCGACCTGCGAAAACGAATTGAACAGGCGGTTCATTCTTTCTTCGGGAATGCCGACTCCCGTGTCCGCGACCTCGAATCGAATAGAACAAAGGCCGGACGATTTCGTTGTCGGATCGGTTGCCGCGATCGTAAGTCGGATTCCCCCTTTTTCCGTAAACTTGAAGGCGTTGCCGATCAAATTGATGAGAATTTGCCTCAGCCGCGCGGAATCCCCCAAAACCCGACGCGGGATGTCGTTCAAAAAAATCGCGCAAAGTTCCAACCGCGTTTCGTAGGATTTCGAGGTCAGTATCTCGAAAACGGATTCGATCAGTGCCGGCAGGTCGAATTCGTGCGATTCGAGTTCGAACTTGCCCGCCTCGATCTTGGAAAAATCAAGGATGTCGCTGATCAGGGCGAGAAGATGTCGCCCCGAAGATTTGGCCAATTCGGCGTATTCCCGCTGTTTCGGCTGCAAATCGCCCTGCAAGAGGAGATCGCACATGCCGATCACGCCGTTGAGCGGGGTTCGAATTTCGTGAGACATGTGCGCCAGGAATTTGCTCTTGGCCCCGGACGCCTGTTCCGCTTCGATCCTTCGGACCTGTTCCGTCAAATCGTGAAAACATATGGCCTGAAACTGTTCGCCTTCCTGTTCGAAAAGATCGACGATCAGTTGAACGGGAAAACGAGAACCGTCCAGTCGTTGCAACACGGTTTCGCTGCGAATCGATTTCGTGTGCAAGAAATCGGCCCAATGCCTTTCCCATTCATTTTTTTTCAATTGGACGTCGAATTCCCAGATTGCGCGGCCTTCGGGAGAATCGGAAGCGGGAAATCCAAGTATCTCGGCGAAGGCGTTATTGGCGTAAAGGATCATGCCGCGTGCATCGATCCGGGCCAACGGCTCGGAAATATGATCAATCGTTTTTTGCATGATCCGAAGCGATTGTTCCGATTGCACGCGGTAAGTCTCGTCGTTCATGAGAACGCCGATCTGCTCCGATTGCGGGGAAAAAACCGCCAGTTCCTGGTAGTTCCCCTTCTCAGGATTGAAAGCATGATACACCTCCGCTTGGCCCTGGAGCGCGTTTTCCGCGAGCGGCCGAACCCATTCCTCTCCAAAATCGTGAGAGAGAATTTTCAGACGGGGAAAAAGCGAGCGGATGGTTCGTCCGATCAACAAGGCCCGCGGTTTTCGCAGGAACGATTCGAATGCCGGGTTGACATCGGACACCAGGAAATCGACGATTTCCCCCCGGTCGTCCCGGACGACGTCCAAAAGGAGGAAACCGCTGAGCATCGTGTTGAAAAGCCGCGAGTACTTTTCTTCGGTCCGGCGAATCCGTTCCGCCGATTCTTCCTGTTCGGTGATGTCGCGAAAGGTCCAGATTCGCGTGATTCCCGTGGGACCGAAACCGGTTTCGACGGCCCGGCCGTTCATCACGCAAATCCGGCCGCTAAGAAAACGAAGAACGACCTCCTGCGGCCGGCCCGTCTCCCGGAGGGCGACGACGGCTTCGATCACCTGCTCGGGGTTTTTGAGATATTTGTCGTAAAACTCCCGGACGTTTTTCAAGGTTTCCTTGTCGTTGAAATCGACGCAGCCGTCGAAAAATTCAACCAGGCGGGAATTGAAATGCGAGGGGATCGCCTCTCCGGTAATCGCGAGAATCCCGTCCTGGGAGGCGTTGAGGATCGCGTTGAGCAAGTTGCTTTGATTTCGGAGTTTTTCCTCGCGGGCATGCTGTTCGTCGACGTCCCGGACATATTCGATCACCAATGTGGTTTTGCCGGTTGCCGGATCGATAATGGGATGACTCGTCAGTTCGAACCAAATATCGTGAATCGGATTGTAATAAATATGGATGTTGCGTTCCCCTGTTTCGAAGGTTTTCAGGCAAGGACAGAAGCTGCACGGCCCCGTCGCCCCGACGATCGCATCGAAACAGGTTTTTTTTCCCGGCTGCAATTCCGGCAACCATTTCATAATGGTTTTGTTGGCCCGGACGACGTTGAGATTGCGGTCGACGACCATGATCCCGTCTTGCAGACTGTCGAAAACGGTTTGTAGGATTTGCAGGTTTTCCCGCGACTCCTCAAGCAGTGCGATTTCGGTGTGATCCGAAATCATCCCGATCGCTCCGCGAAGCGAGCCGTCCTCGCTTCGTATCGGGGTGAGTTTCTGCTCCAAAAACCGGCCTTGAAACCAATGGGAAATGACGACGGTTTCGCCGCGAAGGGCTTTTCGGGCAGCGTCCGCGGCCGTGGGAATATCGCCGATGATTTCGAAATACGAGACCCCGAGGAACTTTTCCGTTTCCTTTTCGATCAGGGAAAGTCCGTCCCCTTCCGCGTAGGTGATGATGCCCTCGGCGTCCATGCAAAAGATGTTGACATTTCCGGAGGATGCCAAAAATTTGACGAACTGGGCGGCATAGTGCGGCGGTATCGTTTGGGGATTATCCGGAGATGATTTCATAACACTCTCTTTCGTCTTCGTGATATTTGGACCGTCTCAGATGCGTTGCCTTGTTTATCAATTGAAGTCTGCAACCGCTACAAGGCTGTAGGCTGTAGGGAATGGTTGGGAACCGGGCCCTACAGCCTACGGCCTACAGCCTACAGTCTTAATCCAAAGTTCTTTTCGATAACTGATACGGTACGACTATTTATTTTTAAACCTTTCGATGTAGGCCTCGGCTTCTTTTTTGCTTTGGGCGATTTCTTCCGGGCTCAGGTTTCGGTATTCGATCTTGCGAATCAGTCCTTCGGTGATCCAGGTCGCGAAACCGATCGGTTTGAAATCGTCCGTTTCGTTGCGAAGGGAGATTTTGTGGTCATCGATTACGAAATTGACGACCGGCTCGTCCGGATTGGGCTCTTTGCGAGTGCTTTCTTTCTTTTCTTTGCCTTCCGATTCGAGTTTTTTAATCCAAACGACGATTTTGCCGTCCGTAACCCGAACGCGAAATTCGTACCAGGTTTTGGCAGCGAAATAATAGTAACCGCTGGTCTGGTTGTCGGACGCATCAAACCCGTCGATCGAGGAAAGGCCGATCGTCCCGCCCCCCCAACCGCCGTTGACGAACGTGCAATGAGCCTTTCCGACGGGAAAGGTAACCGACCCGAAAAAATCGTGTCCCATGTTTCGCAACGCTTCGTATCGGATTTCGTAATTGGTTTTCGGGAAATCCTTTTTGTAGCAGATGCCGGTGATTCCCGCCCCCATGCCAAGCGAGATACGGCCGTTTTCGACTTCGACGGCCCCTTCGCCGCCGACCGGGGGAACGGTCCAGCCGTCGAGCGTCTTGCCGTCGAACAGCGGCTTCCAGTCTTTGGCGGTTTCCGGTTTGGCCTGCTCCTCGGCACAAAACGAGCAAGTGTTACACAAAAGGAAAAGGAAACCAGAAACGAAAAATGTTAAGAAGAGAGAGCCGCGTTGCATTTTTTCTCCTGATGAGGGCTTTGATGAGAAGGCAATTGTCGAAAATCGTGACATCTATTATAATCTTGGAAAGTGTTGTTATACAAGATGCTTGAATTTCCCAAATCTTTCGGCTACAATCGCGGACGATCCCGTTTTTCACTTACCGAAATCAAAAAATCTTAAAGGCAAGCAGAAGCATGAGTTCAGATGGTAATACGACAATTCGTTTCGAAGAGGGCAACACGGTCGGAATCGACTTGGGGACGACTTATTCGACGATCGCCCGAGTCAACGACCAGGGGGAACCGGATCCGATTCCGAACGAGGACGACGATGTCGAAACCGCGAGCCTGATCCTGCTGATCGACGCCAAAAACGTGATCGTCGGGCCGCCGCGAAACCGGGCCGCCTTGGAAAAGCCGGAAAACGTGATCGAACGGATCAAACGGTACATGGGGGCAACCGAATTCAAGAAGACGTTCGACGGTCGGGAAATCACTCCGGAATTCATTTCCGCGTTGATCTTGAAAAAATTGAAACAGGACGCCGAAAAGCGAATCGGCAAGATCGGCAATGCCGTGATCACGGTTCCCTATTATTTCAACGATTCCCGGCGCAAAGCGACACAGGACGCCGGTCGCATCGCCGGTTTGAACGTGATCGACATCATCAACGAACCGACGGCGGCGACGTTGACCTATGCCTGGCACCGGGGCGAACTCGGGGCGAAAGGGGCCAAAAACGCGAAGCCGCGCCGCATCCTGATTTACGATCTCGGCGGCGGGACGTTCGACTCGACCCTGGTCGAATACACGCCTTCCCACTTTCACGTTCTTTCAACCGACGGCGACGTCAAGCTCGGCGGCGTCGATTGGAACGACCGGCTCCTCGATTTCGTCGCCGAGGAATTCAAGGAAAAGCACGGACTCGACCCGCGTTCCTCCCAACAAACGATCCAGGTTCTTCGCAACGACTGCGATATCGCCAAGATCGACTTGACGACCAAAGAAGAAACGACCATACATTGCCGACACGAGGGCAAATCGATCACGGTCCGGTTGGACCGGGCCAAATTCGAGGACCTGACGCAAGACCTGCTCCAACGGACGGCCGATACGACCGATTTCGTCCTCGACCAGGCGGATATCAAGTACCATGATCTGGACGCGATCGTCCTCATCGGCGGCTCGACGTTGATGCCGCAGGTCCCGGCCATGCTCCAAAAACTGACCGGGATCACCCCTTACGTGCATCCCGATTTGAGCCCGCACACGGCCGTCGCCCTCGGGGCTTCGATTCATGCCGCGATCCTGGAAGCGAAGTTCCGCAAAGGCGAAGGGGAACCGACCGATCGGGTCCGGAAATTGCTCGAAAACGTCCGGGAAGAGGACGTCAATTCCCACGCCCTGGGAATCGTCGCCATGGACCGGAAATCGCGACAGGCGGTCAACCACATCATGATTCCCCGCAACACGACGTTGCCGTTTCATATTTCCCAGACATTTCAAACGAACCGGGACAACCAGGAGCGAATCAGCGTCCAGGTTCTCGAAGGGGATGCGCCCGATCCGATCGCCTGCTCCCTGTTGGGAAAATGCCGCATCACGGAATTGCCGCCGAACCTGCCGAAAGGCGCCCCCGTCGAAGTAACCTATGCGTTCGACAAATCGGGCCGGATCAGCGTCTCGGCCAAGGAAAAGACGCACGGCAAGGCGGCCGTGATCGAGATCGAGCGTCGCGGGACGCTCAACGACGCCCAAATCGACACCTTTACGGAATTGGCCTCGGAATATCAAGTCCAATAATTGGGAACAAATCTTTGTTCAAGTTTTTCTTCGTCGAATTTTCACTTCCCGTTTTCCGCCTCCTTTGCAATGAAAGACGCTCATTACGGTTACGGTCCTTGGGAATATCGATATGTCTGCATCAGCTGCGGACATGCGGTTCGGGCTCCGAAAAATCGCGCCCCTTGCAGCGTTTGCGGAGGGGATTTCGGGCCGAAGATTTCGATGCGCAAACTTTATCTCGAACCGGAAAAGCCGCCGGAAACGATCGAGGTCGAGCATGTTCTCGACAAATCCTGGTGGGACCAGCTCAAGGAATTCTTCGGCATGAAGGTCGAGGTCCGGACGGAGTTGCGCAAGGAGCTTCGCAGGGCTCAGCGACGTTGGCGTTGGCAGACCCACGCCGAGGTCGAAGAGGAATCCGGCATCATCCGACACGACGAATTCCTTCAATAACATTGAGTGAATTTCCGGAAAAGTCGAATAAGGGCGGCAGTCGGAAGTGTCAATGAAGTCAATAACGAAAGCCTTTTTCAAAAAACAGATTCAACGGAGCCGCGGGGGGGTCTCCCGCCAAAAAAAAAGCAGTAGAGGGAGCACGAGGGCCGCCCC
>JAVBSX010000333.1:0-14343 GCA_031556455.1 Thermoguttaceae bacterium | reverse complement strand
CGTACTCGCACCATCTTTCGCTCGGCAGGGTCACGGCGGAGCAGATGCCGGATCAGGTCGCCCTCGGCAACCGCCTCGCCTGCGAACAAGAGCTCGCCAAAGAGCAACACACCGCCGATGTGCTGACCGCGTTCGCCGTGTTCGGAATCTGTTTCAACAATTCCGGCGTTTCCGCCGCATCGTCGGTCGCGTTGTCCGTCAGATCCTCCGCCACGATCTCCTGCGTCTCGGGATCGACCGCCAAATGCAGCTTCCGCCACGTCCGATTCTTCGCCCAGCCGTGTTTTTTCACCTTCCATTCGCCTTCGCCGAACACCTTCAATCCGGTGCTGTCGACGACGATGTCGATCTTGCTCTTTTTCTGTACGATCGTGATCTGAATGCCGAGTTTGGCGGCTCGTTTGCACAACGACGTGTAATCGGGGATCGCCAAGTCGAGATACATGATCTTGAACACCCATCGTCCGAAACCTTCGGTGTTACGATAAGGCAGCCGGAACAGTTCCCGCATGGTCAGCAGCGTCTCGATCGCCAGGTCGCTGAAGACAAAGGGATGTCCTTGACCTTGCTCAAGGTTTTCGTGCTTCCATTGTTCGAGGATTTCGTCGGAAAACCAGAAGGTGACGTCCCCTCGATTGACCAACGCTTCGTTGTATTTTGCCCAGTTTCTGATTTTGTACGTCGATCTGGCTTCGCTTGTCATCTTTTTCTCCGTAAAAAGGTGGTTTCGGGAACTCCCGTAACTCTTCTACGAAGAAAAAGGCAACAAAGTCCAATGTTTTTCAATATTTAGTCAACAACGCCATGCCAATGCCAAGAAATCGATTGACGAATCGGCTCGCGAAGAGTAGAAATCGATGAAATAACGCCGCTCGCGCAGACCGTGAGCGGCCTGCTCTTTGGCAATCAAGAAGAACAAACTCACACCCGTTCGAGTTGCACGATGGGTAGCAGTCGCTTGCCGCCGACGAAATCAAGAATGAGTCTGACGTTCACACCGGCCTTCCCGCGAATGCACATTCTCGGTAAGGCGCGAGGGTGAGATTTCTCGCTCTGCTCGAAATGACGAGAGTTCTATCGTTCAAGGCGCTGCGTCGAACGGTTCGATCTCGCCGAGCATCATATTCAAAAATTCGAGTTCGGCGTCGATCGCCTCGGCACGTTTCTCGAAAGGTCCGAGTTTAGGGCCGTTGACCGGAGAAAGATCGGCGCTCCAGCGGCCGGTTGTATCCGGCTCGACATGCGAAGCCCGGCGGATTTGTGGTCGGCCGAACACGCCGTAATCGAACACATCCGAATAAATTCCGATCAACACGCCGGTCGGTTTAATCACGATTTGCATTGCCGCCTCCGTTTCGTCTGAGAAGGTTGCGGCGGGGGCGGTCAACCATCAACCCGTCGAGGCTGGCCTGCACACGATCGTATCAAGATCGTCGCCGGTCTTCGCGGCCAGCGTTTCGTAAAATTCCGAATGGGTCATGGGGGGACTCCTATTGAAAATGGAAAAAGTTTGTAACATCAAAAACGGTGCGACCGTCATTTCGAACGGTGCGATAGTGCAGTACAACGTCGTATCAATGGCCTTCGCCAAAAAACACGACGTCATTTCGACTGGAGCAACGCGCAAGGAGAAATCTCACCCTCGCGTGAGGGCCGGAATTCCTGCCTTTGGGGCGAGGGTGAGATTTCTCCCTTCGGTCGAAATGACGTTCGGAGGTGGACGCAGAAGAGGCAGGACGGTCGCTTGGCTCAGGCAACCGCCGCCGAGGGCGGTCTTGGCTCCGCGACGATTCTTGATTTTTCGATGCCAACGCTTCATCATCGGATCTTTTTGAACGATATGCGGAACTGCGAAGTTCAGGACATGCCTCGCCAGCTTGCTTCCCGACTTGGTGATCCCTCCCAGCCGCTGGGTGACGTTGCCGCTGTTATGGCAACCCGGCGTCAGGCCGAAGTAATTCGCCAAACTTCCCGGCGTTTTAAATCGTTTGATGTCGCCGATCCGTGAAAGAATTGCAATGCCCCCTTTCACGCTAATTCCCGGAATGGCGACCAAGCGGAAAAGATTCGGATTGTTTTCTGAACGCCTGGCCAATTCCACTTCGACTTCGACAATCCGTTTTTCATAGGCCGACCAGAATTCCAGATGGATATTCATCTCAAGCCGGTCGACGTCGGGCAGTGAGACCTCGGTAAGCCACTGGCGGTATTTTTTCGTCGTGAAACTCTGCGTCGGAGCCTCTTGCTCCTTGTTGTGCTTGGCGAGCAAGCCTTTGACTTTGTTGATGATCCGTGTTTTTTGCGTCACGAGATAATGGCGAAAGTTGCTCAGCTGACGTGCTTTGGCGTCATCGGCATTCGGCGGAAAAATCCGTCGGATGCCGTTGGGGCGCTGACCATCGACGAGTCGCTTGCGATTATTCCAAAGGAGTTCGCCGAGCGCATTGGCATCACGTTGATCCGTTTTCAGGCTGGAATAATTTTCCGGCTGAATGACGACGATTTCACGACAACGGTATTTTCGAAGTGTTTCGAGTAGCCACGGATTGAGGCCGCAGACTTCGAGGATGGCCATGAAGCCGCGATGCCGGGCGGATCGTTTGGCGAGATTGTCGAAAAAATCGTCAATACAGGAATGTTTGGTACTGATCTGGACTTTGAAAACGACGTCTCCTTGTTCATTCCGCAGATTGACGGTCAGTTGGGCCTTGTGTTGGTCGATAGCAAGATACAGCATCGTGGTCTCCTTGTAGGTGAAGGGGTTGGTGGAAATTCAACTTTACCTTGCATGAGACCACCTTGCGTTTCTTGACGACCTGACAAGGAGGGAACTATCTGAATATCATTTCTGTTTTGTCTCCTGAAATGGGTTGATGATATTTTGTGCTCTGCCGGATCAGCAGGTTCCCCGGCGTCTGCGCCGCTCGGCTAAACGAGGGAATGGGTTAATGAAAAAATGACCCTGGACCCGGCTGTCGAGCGACACGACAAGCCGAAGCCCAGGGGACGAGAGGCTGCGAGTCGCTTGATCGCAGAGTATTCCCATCACCTTGATATAACGCAAAAGGCCCTGTTTTTTAGGGCTTAGGCGAGGCTGGCTCGCTGTTACGAAAAAAGAAATCCGACCTCTTGCGACGGCCGGAAAAAGTTTTTAGAATGTTATGAAACGTTGGACTCGTTCCACTTTTATCTGGAATTTTTGAATTTCTAAAAACAGAAAGCTGTGAACGGAAGCTGAAACGTGCATCGCGCGGAAGTCGAAACGGCAGCGTGAGTTGACCAGATCGCCGCGATTGCGAGGTATTTTCGAGGAGAATTGATTCTCCTCGAAGTCCCCTACCTCTTACAATCGCTATGATCACAACTCGATGCTGAAGGACATGCAACTCTGGACTGCGGTCCGTCAGGCACTGTTCGTCGAAAACATCTCCTTCCGTGAAGCCGCCGAATAAAGACTCGTCACCCGGTCGGACGGAGTACTTGTGATTTTTGAGCAAGACTATTTCATCTGTCCGAGAATTTCTTCGAGGCTTATTGTTTTTTCGAAAGGCCAGTCTTCGTTACCGAAGGCGTCCCGACGGAGGGGCCAGCAGGCCGTGTCATCCCAGGAAAGAACGATCGGCACCCCGGAATCGATGTCGCGCCGGACCAATGCAACCAATTCGGCGTCCAGCGCCGGCGATTCTCCCTTCCTGATCGCCTCCTTGATCTCATGCCGGTTGAACGGCAAAGGGAATCGTTTCGCATCCCGCCGTTCTCCAGGATAATAAAGGGCGAAACCGTTCGACTCGCTCCACGGACTGAAATAAATCAACACCAATGTCGCTCCTTGCGGAAACGATGGTCGCGCTCCCGCGGTTCCTTGAGGTCGCAGCCGCCAGAGGTATTTGACCAGCTGGCCGTAATCGGTCGGATCGCAGACGCGAATCGCCAAATCGTAAAACCGGTTCAAATAAAGACAGGAATCGGCATCGGGATAGGGAGCCAGAAGAACGGCATCAAGCGACCGTAAATCCTTCAACTGCCGGTCGCGATCGGATTTCTCATCGCGGTCGATCAGATACTCCAAGGCGAAAAGCCGCAAATCGAGCGATTCTCGCGTCGTCCACTCCTGGTCCGTACTCAACTCGAATTGTTCGAGAAAGCTTCGCAGCGATTGGTCGCTCGGATCCGAAGAAATGATCGCCTCGGCAAGTGGGAGTAGCAGCGTATCGCTCTTTTCGCCGGTCTTGTTCTCCTCAAGGAAAAGGCGGCGGGCCTCGGCGAGTCGTTTCGAGGCCCGTGCATCGTCGGTCGGATTCGATTCCGTTTTCCGCAAGAAGTCCAGAAGCGACAGTTTGCAAAGTAATTCCACTTGCAGGATGCTCGAGGAGAGGGCAGCCAACTCCAGGGCTTCTTCGTACCAGCCTGCCAGACGTTTGAGGGTTTTCTCCGGGACCGTGTTGGAAGCGATGCCGGAAAAGAAAAGACAGTCTCCTTGCGCCGATAGCACCTCGGCCAGAAGGACGTTCGATCCGTCGAAAGGCTCGGCCCGTAAGTCGCTTTCCAGTTTTCGCAAGATCGCCGACGCCTGTTCGCTGTCGCCGCGATAACGCAGAGCGACGGCGGCACGGACATCGGCCGGGGACGGCTTTTTCCCATTGTCGTTTTCCCCGGCTCTCATCGGCGCGGCAAGGGAAGCATGATGCTCGTCCGGGGCCGGCGGTCGAGGCAATCGCGACTCGCGGTAGAAATGGAAAGCGAAAAAGAGGGCGGCAACTCCGGCCGCGACGACAATCCCCGTCGCGAGGAGGCCCGTGTTCCTGAGAACCCGTCGCGCCGTGCCGAGGAATCCGTCCAGGGCGGTAACAATTTCCCGGGGTTCCTGAAATCGCGAGGTGGGATCGACGGCGAGCATTCGGTCGAGGATCGTGCGGAGTTTTTTCGGCAGCGAGCCCGCGAGTTCATTCGAGGAAATTTCGGTCGGAGCCCGGCCGTAGAGGAGGAAGAAGAACGTGCAGCCGAGACTGTAAATGTCGGCCCGGATATCGACGTCCGTCGCCGAGTGCATCTGTTCCGGGGCCATGTAACCGGGCGTGCCGAGGATGTGCCCCTGCTTGGTTTGCGTTTCGTATTCCCTCGGGTTCGCGGCCATCTGCTCGCGCAGCTTGGCGAGTCCGAGATCGAGGATTTTGACTCGGCCGTCCGGAAGGAGCATGATGTTGCCCGGCTTGATGTCGCGGTGGACCAACCCCGCTTCGTGGATCGCCTGGAGTCCCAGGGCGGCATCGTGAATGATGGTACAGGCCTTGGCGATCCGGTGGGATTCCGATTGTTTTTCCTGACGCGACTTGTTTGGCTCGGAAGCCTCTGGTTCCGGATCGGTTCCCTGGGCGAGCGTCGATTTTGGCTCTTTGAAAGAAGTGGTAACCGGCGGCGGGTTGCGGCGGCTCCATTGGGTCAGCGTGATCCCCTCGATCAGTTCCATGACGAGGAACGGCGAGCCGTCGGGGGCGATGCCGGCGTGTTTGGCCTCGACGATGTTCGGGTGCTTGAGTCGTCCGATCATTTCGAGTTCGCGGGTGAACCGGCGGAGCGATGCCGGATTGTCGAGCATCCGCTGGTTGACCATTTTGAAGGCGACGAAATTGTTGAGCAGATCACTCTTGGCCCGGTAAACGGTTCCCATGCCGCCGCGTCCGAGTTCGTCGAGTAATGTGTAGCCGGCGATGTTGCGGCGTTGGAAGACGGTGTATTGGCCGACGGCTTCGGCGACTTCGCGGACGATCGATTCGTATTCGGGAAAGCGGGAAAGATATTGTTCAAGCAGCACTTCCGCGGTTTTCCGTTGCGTGAATTCGAATTCGACGTAAAGGAGTTCGCGCAGCAGCCCGGCCCGCTCGGTTTCGGCGACTTCGCCGAGGAGCTGCTCGATGCTCGGGGCGGACGGCTCTCCCCACGTCTGCTCGAAGAGCACGCGCCGCCGTTCAATGTCTTCCGGTATGTGGCGGCTGTCGCCGTGAGATGCCGTATCCATGATTGTTTTTCAAAAAATGCCTTCACTCACGAGCCGGGGGCCTACGCCCCCGGAGAAATCGAAACGACGTTCGTATTTCCTCCGGGGACGTAAGTCCCCGGCTCATGGTATTTGCGTCGAGTGTCATTCATAATCGTGATTGATCCAAAGCAAAAGGGGGTTGGGTTGACCGCGGAGGTAGCGAATCAATTGGGGAATCGCCTCGGAATCTTTCCGGCGTTTCGAGCCGCCCGTCGTCCACCATGTGCCGGAAATCGGTTTTCCATACCGTCGGTTGAGCTTCAAACTTCCAAAACTTTTCAAATCGCCGAGGACTTTGTCGGGGTTGTCCGCATCGGCGACTTCAAGCAGGCAATGAACGTGATTGAACATCACGGCAACGCCGATCCACTGCCAGCATCGGATCGTCGCGGTTTCGATCCACTGTTCCCAAAGCGATTCGGCATGGGCCGCGTTGAAAGCGACGGGATTCCCTTTCATCAGGCGTTGGGCGCTTTGGCGGAGGAGGGGAATATCTCGATCGACGGGCGAACCGAATTGATTGTGACGTTCACGGCGATCGGCTCCGACATCGACATTGCTGTCGTCTTCGAGGCTCATTTCGCCTCTCGCGCAGCTTTGCAGGAGCAGGCATCCCTTCGGCGGATCGTCGAGCGTCTGTTGGAGCGATCGCGCCCCGAGGGCACTGCGTCCCTGGAACGGATCGTCGCGGCAGGCGTCGATCAGCATCAATTTGTACGTCGCCTTGCAGCGTCCGATATCTTCGAAAATGTCGCTGATCGGCAGCGTCGTCGAGAGCAGGTTTTGTGTGCTCGCCTCGACGGGGCAGAACCGCGCCTGCCCTTCGCTGGTTTCGATGCCGTGTCCGGCCATCGCGAGGAACAGGAAATCCCCTTCCTCGGCCAAATCGGTCGCGAGTTGGAGCGTTTTTTCGATCCGTTCCTTCGTCGGCCGGGCGTTCGAAACGCCGCCCGTGGTGAGACAGAAGACGTTTTCTTTTTTGAACCCGATTTTATACAGCTGGTCGCGGAGGGCTTCGATGTCGTTCGTCGCGTAGCGGAGTTTTCGCATTTTTTCATAATCATCGACGCCGACCAGCACGGCGTATTTCACCGGCTCGGCGGCGAAAATCGCGGAGCAGAAAAAAAGGACGAAGTAAAAAAAAGCGATCCGTTTCATGGTTTCTCTCTCAACAAAAAGAGCCGGGGACTTACGTCCCCGAAGGTGTTTTTTTATCGAAAACGCGTATCATTCCGGGGGTGTTTTCTCCGGGGACTTAAGCCCCCGGCTCATGTTCCA
Organism: Thermoguttaceae bacterium; assembly: GCA_031556455.1. Lineage (GTDB taxonomy): Bacteria > Planctomycetota > Planctomycetia > Pirellulales > Thermoguttaceae > JAVBSX01. Next base: position 7,028 of record JAVBSX010000333.1, on the reverse strand, counting down.
TATGCCAAAATTTCGTCCAAGGCGACAAAATCATCCGTTTTTCCATTCTTCTTCCGCCTTCACCTGCCAATTCTCCCACTCTTTCCGGATTTTTTCGATCATCCTTTGGACCGTTCGGGTCGAGCAACCCATCTTTTCCGCGATTTCACTGTTCGAATAGCCGTCGTTCTTCAGGAGTACCAATTCTTCGGCGTCCGGCAGGTCCAGGATGTGTGCCCAAGTCTCCGCCAACTCCGCCGCCAGTGCGGGCGACGGTTCGCGACCGGAAAATTGAACCAAACCGGCGCGATTTTCATTCGCCTCGTCGTTTTGTGGCGGCGAAACCGCCGATTCCCCTATGAGCCGATGCTCTTGCCGCTTGCCTGCGAACTGCCGCTGCCGCTCCTTGTTGGCTTTGCGACGGACGATCGTCGCCATCAGCTTCCACAATTCGGTCGAGTCGGCGATCGGCGTGTCCCGGTTTTGAGCCATGCGGCAGAAACTGTTCATCGCACTCAGGGCGACATCTTCTTCGTCAACGGCCCGAAGCCGCAAGCCGTCCATGCGGCGTTTCGCCAGACGGACGATTTTGACGAAATACTCCTTCCAAAGTATTTCGGCGGCTTGTTCGTCCCCTTGCTGCAAGGCGGGCAGCCAATAAGTCGGGCGCTCGGTCATTGAATTCGGTTGGAAAAATGTATAGAATCGCCAAAAATCAAAAAACAAACTATCAAAAAACTCCTGAAATTTCAAGTTGTTCGAAATGAGCCTCAATATTTCACTTTTTTTGTCGCGAAACGCGAACTTTCAGCATAAGACCGATAAGATCGTTCATTTTCGGAAATTCGACACGGATTTTCACCTCAAACTACAAGGATAATTGTCATGAAAAAAACATTTTGTATGATGCTCGTCGCTTTGATCGTCCTGATGTTCAATACCGCCATCTTGTTTGCCCAGGACGAAGCCGGGCAACGCCGCCAGGCCTTTGAAAAAGGCTTCGAGCAGCTGATCAAAAACTCCGCGGAAGGTCTCGCCCAACCCGCCGAAAAAGAGACGTTTACCAAGGACGGGACCGGCGTCACGGTCGAAAAATTCGCCATCGCCCCGGTTTCCGTGCCGACGACAAGTCCCACGGCGACGACCTCGTGCAACCTTGGGGTCAAAGTCTGGTTTTCGCTCGAAGACGGCACCTGCTTCAATCCGACCAAACGCAAGATGGGCGTGAAAGAACGGTTTTACGTCCACATCCAGACCGCCGTACCGGTTTATGTGTCGCTTTTCCAAAACTATCCGGATTCCCGACCCGAATCGAAACAGGTCTATCCTGACGCCAAATATCCCGAGACGCTCAAGGTGATTCAGGCCGGTGTCGCGACGAAGTTGCCGGTGCCGTTCGAGATGGACGACGACACCCGGGATGAGATCATGGCGATGGTCGTGGTTCGGGCCGACGCTCCGCAAATCCAATCGACCCTTTCCACGCAGGCGGTCTCAAGCGTGACGAGCTCCGGCGGCGTGACCGTCGTGACGGCCCAAGCGACCGCTTCGACGGCGGGAACGATGAAGTCGATTAACGACCAGGTTGCCGAAAAGGGAAAGGATTCCGTCGAAAAATTCGCGATCGCCGCCCCGACCGCGACGACACCCGTGACGACGACCGTTCCGAACGACGTCGCGTTTTATATGTTCGGTGCCGGCTACGTCGGGCAGTGGCAGTTGACCCTCAAAAAATAGTCGCCCGATTTTCCATCGACCGCCTCGCCCAAGCGGGGCGTTTTTTTCTGGAGATCATGTCATGAAATATACTGTACTCCACACAAAAAATGAGCCAAGGGGCTTCTTGAGCGAAGCGACGAAAGCCCCGAGACCGCGAGTGTTGGGCTGGGCGCCCCAGCTCAAATTTTTCGCGGAGGGCAAGATATTTTCGGTCCTGATTTGCCTCTGCCTGTGTTCGGTTGTCTCCCAGGCGGCCGAACCGACGATTCACGTCGTGATCGCCGCCGACGGCCGCGCGGGGTTCGGGGCGAACCTCGTCGCCGATTACAAGAATATAGAGCGATTGTTCAAGGAAAACGTCCCGGAATCCCGTCTCGATTTGCTCCTCATGGATGCCGATGAGATCACCCCGGACAACATCCTCGATGCGGTCGGGAAACTCAAGCTCGCCGCCGAGGATACGTTGGTTTTCTATTATTCGGGACACGCTGCCCATGATGCGGGTAACGGCGGACAGTTTTTTCAACTCAAAGACAAGAATGGCAAAGCGGTCGAATTGCAGCGGCGGACGCTCCTGGCCGCCTTGAAGGAAAAAAAGGCCCGCTTGACGGTTTTGCTGACGGACTGTTGCAACATCGAGCAAAAATCGTCCGGGGAAAGCAAGGAAACGCCTCGCACTGCCGAGTCGCCCGAAAAAATCTCGCCGGTCTTCGAGGCCTTGTTCGTGAAGCCGGAAGGGATCGTCAACATCACATCCTCGAAACGCGGCGAAGCGTCGTTCGTCGATTCGACGTCGAAAAAACGCGGCTCGTGCTTTACCTGGCCGCTGGTCGAACTGTTCGAAAGGTACCGTGAGGATGCATCGCTCACCTGGCCGGAATTCGTCGCGGACCTGAAAATCGAAGTGCAAAAGGCGTTCCGCGACAGTTGGCCGAACGGCTACAAGTTCGACCCGCCGCTCAATGGGATCCACGTCCAGAAAACGCAGACGGTCGAGGTCTACGGTTCCCTGCCAGGAGAAACGGAACAGGCATCTTCCGCTGGGAATCGGGGGCCGCGTTTCGGCATTCGGGCGGTGACGCATCACGGCGGCGTCCGGGTGACGGAAGTTTTGCCGAACGGGCCGGGCGCGAAAGCCGGCTTCGAGATCGGCGATTTGATCGTCGAAATCAACGGCATGCCGATCCGTAGCGAGCAGGATTACTCGAAGGCGGTCGACGACTCGCCGAAAACCATGAAAGCGAAAGTCGTCAACGTCCACGACGGCCGAACGCTTAACGTGACCTTTGAACTCGGCTATTGAAAGCCCTTAACCGACAAACAGAACCATGAAAACGATGATATTACTGATGGCGTTGGCATTCGGAACCGTTCTTGCCACGACCGGATGCGCCGAAGAGCCGACGAAACCGGAACCATTGCAAACGGCCGAAACGGTGGGAAAAACCGATTTCGCGTTCGAGTTGTTTCGGGCCGTCGCCAAGGAAAAACCGAACGAGAATATTTCGTTTTCGCCTTTGGGTGCCGAGCGGGCACTCGGGTTGGTCCGCGCCGGAGCCGCCGGGGACACGAAAACGCAGATCGACGCCATTCTGGGCGACAAAGCGCTCGGCGATCCCGTGCCGTGTGAAATGGAGGTCGGCTCGCCGCTGACTCTCGCCGCGTCGATCTGGACGCAAGCGGGACATCCGATCCTGCCGGAATTTTTGAAAACCGCCCGGGAGGAATTCGGGGCGACCGCCGAACAGGCCGATTTTTCCGCCGATCCGGCCGAAGCGGTCCGGCGGATCAACGCCTGGTGTGCGGAAAAGACACGGCAAAAAATCCCGACGCTGTTCGAGAAGCTCGACGCGACGACCCGCTGTGTACTGGCCGGGGCGGTCTATTTCGCCGCCGACTGGAAAACGAAGTTCGAGGAAGAGGCGACGGCCGAGGGGACCTTCACACTCGCCGACGGCACGAAAACGAAAACCCCGATGATGTCGCGGACCGGTTTGATGAAATACGCCGAAGCCGAAGACGCCCTGCTCCTTGAGCTGCCGTACAAAAACAACGGCTACGCGATGGTGCTCCTGCTCCCGACAGAGCCGGAGGGTTTTAAACAACTTGAATCGGCCCTCTCGGCGGAAAAACTGGCCGGCTGGCGAGCCTCGGCAATCGAATGCCAGATCGACTTGCGGCTGCCGCTGTTCACGACGGAAAGCGAGCTGGCGTTGAACGAGCCGCTCCAGACGCTCGGCATGCCGACGGCGTTCGGCCGCGACGCGGATTTTTCGAAAATTGACGGGCGGAAGGATTTGTACCTGAGCGAGGTGCGGCAAAAAGTGTATGTAAAAGTCGACGAAGCGGGCACGGAAGCGGCTGCCGCGACGGGCACCGTGATATCCGTCAAATCGGCGAGGCTCGATGTCAAGCCGTTTTATGCGAACCGGCCGTTTCTCTACGCCATCCTCAAAGAGAACGCCGTCCTCTTCCTCGGCTGTTTCGTCAAGCCGGCCGGCGAAAAGCCGTTCGTCGACCCGGGTTTGAGCGGCGAAGGAGGCGAGTTCAACTGACGCGAGCCGGGGGCGTCTTACGAGCCGGGGGCTTATGCCCCCGGAGGATGTTAAAAACGCAACTCCCTCCGGGGGCGTAAGCCCCCGGCTCTTGGAAAAATTTTGTCGCCTCTTGGAAAAAAACAGCATAGACGATATAGAAATCAACCACCTCACCCTACTTCAAACTCGAAAGGATAACATCATGAAAAAAATGATCTTTGCTTTGGCCTTGGGTTCCTTCTGCTTCTTCGCCGCCAATATCGCCTCCGCCCAGCCCGGCTCGGCGGAGGAAACGCTGAAATCGCAGCAGTTCAACGAAGGGGATGTCTTCTACAACGTCGATTCCGACACGGACTACAAGGCGGCCGCGTTTTCCGGCTCCGACGCCGAGGGGACCGTCAAGTGCTGGCGATGGTATTACCGGCCGATTCGCCGCGTTTACTATTGGCGACCGGCTTACTATCGCCCCTATTACTGCTATTACCGTTATTATTGCCGTCCGTACCGCACCTATTTTACCTGGACGACGATCACGGTCTACAAAGGCGGCGACAACCAAGGGGCGATGCTTGACACCGATCCGGCACAAGGTTCGCCGTTGGCGGCCCAAGGGCTTCGCAAAGGGGACATCATCACCGCGGTCGACGGCCGGGCGCTCAAGAGTCTTGCCGATTTGAACAAGGTGACGGCCGAGTCGAAGCTTTCGGTTCACAAAGGGAACAGCGTCAAATTTGCCGGCAATCTTTTGAAGAACGCGGACGACGATTACATGAAGAGCTTCGAGGGCTTGCAGGAGGTCGAGGCGGGCAAGCTGCTCTCGAAGGGGGAAATTCAGTCCGGCGATTACGACATGTACAAGTTTTACGACCGCAACGCGGGCCCGGTGTTCGGCGTCAAGGCGGTTGAGAACAACGGCAACGGCGTGAAGGTGACGGAGGTCCTTGCCGGTTTGCCGGGCCAGAAATCGGGCTTCGAGGTCGGCGATTCGATCCTGGAAATCAACGGTACGAAGATCGGAAGTGAAGAGGCGTATTCGGACGCGATCGACCGCTCGGGCAGCGTCGCACGGATGAAGGTTCTCTGCGGCAAAACCGGCCAAACCGTCGACGCCGACGTGATGCTGAACAAGTAGAGCCCCCCCATGAGCCGGGGGCTTACGTCCCCGGAGAACATGTCTTTCGATGCATCGTTTTCTCCGGGGGCTTAGGCCCCCGGCTCATGAGATTTAGGCCCCCGGCTCGTGAAGCCCCCCCACGACTTCCATAAAAACCAACACTCAACAGGCGACGCTCATGAAATACGTCTATTCCCTTCTATTCCTTCTCTGTGGCACGGCGGCGTTCGGACAGACCAGCCGAGGAGCGTTTGTCGAGGAAATTTCAAACGAACGGTCCTCCTTCGCCGTGCGGGTCGACGTTGATCGGCCCGACCGCGTTTACGCCAAGGACGACCTGCTTCGGGCAACCGTCGAGTCGAGCGAAGACGGCTACCTTTACCTCTTTTACCGCGACGCCGCCGGGAACGTTTCCGTGCTGTTTCCCAATCGGTTCCAGAAGGATAATTTCGTCCAGAAAAACGAGGCCGTAGCCGTTCCGGCTCCGGGAAGCTCCTTCAAAATCCGGATCGACGCCCCGTTCGGCGGCGAAATGCTCAAGGCGGTCGTCTCGAAAAAGCCGCTCCCCTACATCGATAACGCGGCGTTCGTCGTTGCAAACCTCACGCCGGTCAATGACGGGACCGCCAAGTCGTTCTCGAAATCGTTCGAGAAAGAAGCCCCCGACTGGGCCGAGCACCAGGTCCACATTCAAACGGTCCCCTCCCGTTTCGAATCCGAGCGACCTTCGACCGATTCGAACCGGCCGACGAGCCAGGACGGCGGCAAACGCTACGCCGTCGGCATCGGCATCAGCGATTACAAGGACGAGAACATCAACAATCTCGGCATCTGCCATATCGACGCGGAAAAAATGTTGAACCTGTTCACGCAGCGTTGCGGCGTCGCGCGGGACGACACGATCCTTCTGGCGAACGAGAAGGCGACGCTGGCGAACATCCGCAAGATCGTGAAAGAGGAACTGCCGCGACTGACGAAGCCGGGTGACACGATCTTCCTGTTCTGGTCCGGGCACGGCGGCCAGACGGACGACGGCAAGCGGGAATTTCTCGTGCCGTACGACGGGACGGGCAAGGATATCGAGGGGACGATGCTGATGGACGAGGCGTTCGGCCGCTGGGTGCAGGAGCTCGACGGCCGCAAAGTGCTGATCGTTCTGGACGCCTGTCACAGCGGCGGCCAGGCGGCCGATGCGAAGACGCTCTCGAAGTCACTGGGCGAGGAGACCGATTGGACGCCGCTCCGTTTCGCGTTCACGCAGCTGGCCGTGGCGAAGGACATCGGCCAAAAGGACGCGGCGCTCATCGCTTCGAGCACATCGGCGGAAGTTTCATTCGTCCGCAAGGAACGTGATTTAAGCGTGTTGACGTATTACATGCTCCAGGCGATCGAAGACGTGAAGAGCCCGTTGACGCATGTTCAACTCTGCGAAATGATCAAACCGTTAGTCTCTCGTTATGTCGAACGAAATTTCGAAGGCAAGAAGCAAACCGTCGTCATGCAGGACGACATGAGCGAACCGCTCGTCCTCAATCCGTGAAGAAAACATGAGCCGGGGGCGTTAGGGCCCGGGGAAAAAGGCGTTGGGTGGGGGGGTTTGTGGGGGGGCGGTATTGACCGGCGCCGGTTGAAAAGCGACAAGTGAAAGCTGTAAATTTTATTTAAAGAGAAACCAGGAG
>JAVBSX010000238.1:0-8450 GCA_031556455.1 Thermoguttaceae bacterium | reverse complement strand
CTGCTTCCCGGAATCGATTGGAGCAATCCCTGGAAGAAAGTGACGTCCCGCGATCCGGAAAGTCTGATGGTGGTCAAAGGGGGCGCTGCCCGCGGCCCGGAAACGCCGTCGCCGCAGCCGACCGATTTCGGCGGGGATTGGGACCGGATTTTCGACCGTGAAGAGCCGCCCGAAGAGAAAAAAGAAGCCCCGACCGAGCCTTCCAAATATCGCAGTCCTTTGGCCGGATTCTCAACGAAAACGGTTGAGACGGTTTCCCAGACCGTCCGGGAACTGCTGTTGAAACTCGCCCCGGAAATCGTAACGACGGCGGAGCACTTCGCCGAAGAGGTGCTGTTCATTCCGATGAGTGCGACCGGTTTGTCTCCGTCGCTCGACCCGCAATCGGGGGCGCTCGGTTTCCGCCCCAAGGACCTTTCCCCGATTTGGGCGGAGGTTCCGCTTTTGCACGCGCTCGCGAAATCGACGCGGGGCATCATCCCGACCCTGCAACCAAAACGGTAGGACCAAAAAAGAAGCCTTGCGTAACTCGTTGTTACGCAAGGCTTTGCAAATGGGCGATGAGGGGCTCGAACCCCCGACCTTCTGGGTGTAAACCAGACGCTCTAACCAACTGAGCTAATCGCCCGAAGACGCTCCGCCAACGGAGCGCCGATCTGAAAATGCGGCCTGTCAATCCTCAAGTCGGTGCAAACCGCAAGTGCAAAACCGACAAACCGGAGTTCGTGATAATTGGTACAATGCCGTGTCATTTCGAGCGAAGCGATAAATCTCACACTCGCTCGATGATTCGGAACTTCCCGTCCTCTGCGCGAGGGAGAGATTTCTCCTTACGCGTTGCTCCAGTCGAAATGACGATCGTGTTTTTTGGGCAAAGACCGTTTTCACAACAATGCGACGCCAAAATCATTTCTCCAACGTCTCCGTGCGGCTCGAACGGCCTAACTCGTTGAACGACTTCAACTTGATCGTCTCACCCTGCACACGGGTCGGGCGGACCAACACCGGCGAATCCGCGGTCGGCTCGCTGCCGTCGGTCGTGTAACGGATCGTGAAACCGGGATACTCGTTGTTCGCAGACAGCACGCCGCCCCGCAACACCGCTCCCGGCGGATCGATCCGATATTGGTAGCCGCCGAACAGGGTATCCAACCGCTTGAACTCCCGTTGGCCGATCGTGTTGATCATCGCATTCCAATCCCGGTCGAAAACCATCTTGAACCGGGTCTCGTTTTTGATCGTCTCCCAAGCCCGCTCGTGCCAGGCATTGTCCGAAAAAACGATGAGACGCGGCAGCAAATACGACTCGATCATCGTCTTATCGCTCAACGTTTCACCCCAAAGCTGGCACTGCATGCCGAGAATATTCCCGCGAGCCTCCGGCTTGAGCCGCTCCATTTCGGGATGATCCTTGGCATTGAACGGTATTCCGGAAGGGTCGAAATACCGATTCGAATGCAGCACGTTGAACGGCTCGAACTCGAACGCGTTTTTCGCCGAAACGTAACCGCCCCAGTTGAGGCCCGGTTCTTCCGGATGCTTATAAACGCAAAAGTCGAAATACAGGTTGTTGACGTTGCAAAGCACGATCGAGTAACCGACGTTGGCGAGACGGTAGCCTAGGTCCATCTCATCGGCGATCGAGTGCCAGGCGTAAGGGATCACCCCTTTGCCGAGCAGGGCCGGGTTCGGGACCAGCTTGCCGTCGGCGTCCGGCATCAGGGCGATCTCTTCCCAGCCGCCGATTTGCGTGATGCCGTTGCGATGCAGCATCTCGATCATCTTTCCGGCGAACATACTCGAAAGCGCCCTCGTCGTTTTCGGGCCGGGCAGCGCATCGAGCATCGCCTTGCAGGCCGGGGATTCCAACCAGGCCCCTTCGGGGATTTCGTCGCCGCCGGTATTGAAAAACGTGAGCGGTGCGCCCGCTTCTTCGTGCATCCGTCTCATCTCCTGAACGACTTTTTCGTAGAACCGGAGCGTCGAATCGTAGCCGATGCAAACGATGTTGTCGCGGAACATCTGGGCCGAATAGTATTTCGATTGGTCGTCCGGGTCGCGGAGCCGGTATTCGGCGGCTTCCTCCGGCTTGCCTTCCTTCATCAGCCGGTCGTATCGGGCTTCCATTGCAATGACCGCCCCGCGAGTATGGGTCGGGAAGCTCATTTCCGGCACGACCTTGACGTGCCGGGCTTTGGCGTAACGGACGATATCGATGTAATCGGCCCGCGTGTAGTAACCGTGTCCGTACACCGTCTTGTCGTCCGGGTCCGGTCCCGTCCCGAACGCCGGTTGCAGGAAATCATGCCCGGTGAGCGTGTGTCCCCGACGGCCGCCGACCTGGGTCAGTTCAGGGAGACCGTCGATTTCGATCCGCCAGCCTTCATCTTCGGTGATGCGGAGGTTGATCGCGTTCATTTTGTAATTCGAGAGAAGGTCGATCGCTTTGAAAACCGTCTCCTTCGAATGAAAATGCCGCGAGACGTCGAGCAAAAGCGCCCGGTGCTTGAACCGCGGCGCGTCGGTGATCGTTTGGGCCGCGAGGAAAAGCTCGCCCGCCTCCGATTGGGCCGGCAGCAGGGCGAGCAAGGTTTGAATGCCGTAAAAGACGCCCGCCGCGTCGGTTCCCTCGATCGCGACTCCGGCACGGTTCGCGACCTCAAGTCGGTAGGCTTCCGTGTCGTGGTCCGCGATTTTGCCCGCCGCCTGCTTCAAGACGATCCGGTTCGTATCGGCAACGTCCGCAGCCGAGAGTTCCTTGCTTTCGAGCGAAAAACCGAAACGCTCTTTGAGCCGGGCGTTGAGGTATTCCGCTTCGTTCTTGAACGCCGGTTCGTAAACCAACACGGTTTTTGCGTTGATCGCCGATCGCCCTCGGGCCGGAGCGATGCTGATCGGTCGGGGAACGACCGGGAACAGATCCCGCTGCGGCAAGGGGGACCAGGCCCGGTTTTCCTGGAACCGCCAAGCCGGGGTCGCGAGCGGCATCTTGTCGTTCGGGCCGCGGTTGACCTGTTCCGGCCGGGTCAGCGGCTCGGCGTCGTAATGCTTGATCTTGGCGATCGACTGCTCGGGGGTCCCTTCGTTGAAAACGAAGTAATAGCCTTTGGGGAGATCGTGCAAGCGGGTGATCGCACCGTAAAAGTCCCGCTCGATGGTCTTGGACTCGCCCGGCTTCAGTTCGAATTTTTCACTCGGCTTGATCTGGTAAAGATAACCGTTGATGTGTTCGACGTTCCCCCATTCGGTTCGTTCCGGCGGCATCGGGGCCGAAAAATACGTGTCCTGGTTGTAATAAATCGACCAGTTGTTGCCGGCGAGCGTTTTCTCGCCGTTGTTCGTCAGCGTAAAGCTGGTCCGACAAACGTCCGGCGTTTCGGTGGTATTGGAAATCAACTTCCAATGAATCGAGATCGTATCGCCGAAAGAATCGGTGTCCGCCGCCCAAGAGAAGGCGGGCAACAACAACATGAAAGCAAAGATCAAAGCATATTTTTTCATGGTTTTTCGATAAAAATTTTCGTCATTCCCGCGAAAAGGGAATGACGAAAGAGAGGTTCAAATTGTGGTAAAGATCGTTAACATTCATACCCCAAAGTGTTGTTTCGAGTTTTTTATCGTCATTTCGAGCGAAGCGAGAAATCTCACCCTCGCCGAAGAGCCGGAACCAAGCCCACTCGCGAGGGTGAGATTTCTCCTTGCGCTACGCTTCAATCGAAATGACGAAAACGTCACCGCCAGAACCAATTGATGCATTGTCCCGTTTAGCCGAGCGGCGCAGACGCCGGCGTCCTTACGGGATCGGCTACTTTCCGCTCGCGAGCCAGTTCATCGCGTTGGACCAGAGCTTGCCGTACTCTTTCCAGAAGACGAAGTTGCAGCCCCAGTGCGGCGCCGGGTCGGACATGTAGGCGAGCACCCGGCCTTTGCCGAACTGCCCGACCGCGAACGCCGGGTCCCCTTTTTCCTTCCAGGTCCCGATCACTTCGCAACCTTCCCTCGGCTTGACCTGGTTGTAACCGAGAATCGGCGGCATCGTTTTCATGTTGACGTCCTTGAAAATCGGATGCTTGGCGTTATCGGCCGTTACGGTAAACCCTTCGGTGCTCTCGATCAGGTCCTCACCGTTCAGGCACTCGACCGGCAGAATCTCGGCCAATTGCGTCCGATTCCATCCTCCTTTGCCGAGCTCGCCGCTGAAACTGAGCCAGCCGCCGACGAAGCACATGTGCGTCCCGGATTTCAAGGCGTCGACCGTCAGCCGGACGCGGTCCGGAAACGTCAAGACCTTCGTCCCGAAAACGTGTCGGTTGAAAAACTGCGGGTGCAGTTGGAAATTCTTCGCCTCGACATCGGAAAAGATGATGATGTCGTATTCGTCGAGCACCTTTTCATATTCCCCGGGCTGCATGTTGTAAAAATCCCAGGTCGGTACGCTCTTGACCTTGAATTTGCCGCCCGATTCGATCCCCGAGACGAGCCAATGCCCGTAGTTGATGAAATCGAGCCCCTTCGGAGCATGGTTGAAGGAGGTTTCCGCGTACACCGGTCCGAGTTGAACCGCCCAATCGCCAATGTAATAAACTTTTTTCATGATAATTTGGTAAGGGTGAAAATAAACGAGAGATACGAGACTTGACTTTTGTAATATTTCAACCGTTTGGCGTTTTGAGGACAGTCCCCGTTGCCGTCATTTCGAGCGGAGCGAGAAATCTCACCCTCGCGAGCAGGGCCGAATTCCGAGCCTTTCGGCGAGGGTGAGATTTCTCCTTGCGCTACGCTTCAGTCGAAATGACGATAATCTCCATACGGCTGGGCTAATTTCTCCACAATCTGTTGACGACGCGGATCACGACGAAGCCGGTGCAAACGAAAACCACGGCACACAGTGCCGAGTATCCTACACGGCCATACAAAATGTTCCCGACGAGGAAGAGGCTCGACCAGATCATCGCGCAGCCGCAGCTCCAACCGAGCAGCGACATCGGAATGCGATCGCCCGTCGATTCGAGTTCTTCGCGCGACATCCCGGCCGCTTTTCGGACCGGTTCCCAGCCCCAGCCGGCCGGCTTCACTTTTCGGTAGAAGGCGATGAGCGTTTCCATATCCGTTTTCGGTCCCACGTAAGCGGCCAACACCCAGCAGACCGTCGTAATGATCACCGTGATGATCAAACGATGGTGCGTTTCGAGGACCAAAATTTGGTGTCCGAACATCTCCAGCCATTTCGCGCCGACAAGCTGGGCCATTTCCTGCGGGGCGATATCCCCGGAGACGGCAAATTTCATTTTCGTCGCCGCTGCGGTCAGGGAGCCGCACCACCAAGCCAATTTGTCGCCGACAACGAATGTCAACGAGACCAAGAAGGAAACGACCATCGCGATGATTTCGCTCCAGGCGTTGATCCGCCACCAGAACCAGCGAACCAGATATAAAAGCCCCGTCCCGGCTCCGATTTGCATGAGAATATCGAAACCTTGTTTAGCCGATTCCAAGACGAACAAAGCTAAGGCGCAACTTGTCAGGAAAATAAGGAGCGTCGCGAAACGTGCGACCATCACGTAATGCTTTTCGCTCTTTCCGGGAGCGACGAAAATCCGGTAAAAATCGTGGACGCAGTACGAAGCCCCCCAATTCAAGTGCGTCAGGATCGTCGAGGAGTTCGCCGAGAGCAGGGCCGCGACCATCAGTCCGAAAAACCCGGCCGGCAAAAGCGACATCATCGCCGGATAGGCAATATCGTGCCCGATCAGCTTTTTATCGACATGAGGAAAAACTTCTCCGATCGATTCGAGATTCGGAAAAACGACCAGCGAGGCGAGAGCGACGAGGATCCAGGGCCAAGGCCGCAAAACGTAATGAGCGATGTTGAAAAAGAGCGTTCCGCCGAGGGCGTCTTTTTCCGACTTGGAAGCGAGCATCCGCTGGGCGATATAGCTCCCGCCCCCCGGTTCCGCCCCCGGATACCAAACGGCCCACCACTGAACCGCGATCGGAATGATGAAAATGGCGACCGCAATATCCCAGTTGTTGGAGAAATCCGGGAGCATGTTCAAATAATGAATTCCGTGTGGCCCTTGCATTTCTCCAACCTTTTGGAGCATCGGCTGCAAACCGCCGACAAGCTCGTGATTGACGGCGAAGTAGGCCATTGCCACGATTCCGGTCATCATGATGCCAAATTGCAGGAAATCGATCACCAAAGCGCCCCACAATCCGGAGTACATCGCGAAAATCAGATCGAGCACTCCGACAAGGACCAGTGTTTGCCAGGCGGGCAAACCGAAAAGAATATTGGCGATTTTAATGGCCGCCAAATTGACGTTCCCCATGATAAAGCAGTTGAAGAAGAACCCGAGATAGACGGCCCGAAAGCCGCGCACGATCCGGGCACTTTTGCCGCTGTACCGAATTTCGTAAAACTCCAGGTCGGTCAGCACGTTGCTGCGGCGCCATAATTTCGCGTAGAAAAACACCGTCGCGACCCCCGTGAGCGTTAACGCCCACCAAACCCAGTTTCCGGCGACCCCTTTTTGACGAACAACATCGGTCACGAAGTTCGGCGTGTCGCTCGCGAACGTCGTCGCGACCATCGAGATACCGGCCAACCACCACGGGACGCTTCGGCCGGAAGCGAAAAATTCCGAGGTGCTTTGCCCGGCGCGTTTGGCGAAGAAAAGCGCCGGGATAAAGCAGATACTGACCCCTAAAATGAGAACGACCCAGTCTTCGATTTGCATCGTGGGCATACGGATAGCAGCGGCGAAACACGGAGTGTACGACATCGGACGAAATTCCCTTTGAGTAGTGACGATCGGAACAACCAAAACCCGACGGGTCGAATTTTAGCAAAGCCGGCAAGAGGAGGCAAGAGAGCGGAATATTTTCCGCAGGACGATTGTAGCAATCTGTCCCCGCGTCTCGAAAAACAAAGACCGAATTCCGTGAGCGAATTTCAAAGAAACGGCTTTGTCGTCGTTCTCGGCCTACACGGTCGGCAGGACGATCTCGGTCGCCAGAATTTCGTTGGCCAACTGCCGGTAATCGTCCGCTCCGTTGGAGCCGGGGTCGTATTGGAAAATCGGCTTGCCGAAACTCGGGGCCTCGGCCAAACGGATGTTGCGCCGGATCTTCGTTTGAAACATCTTCGCGTTCGACCAGGGGGTCGGTCGGTCGTATTTCTGTTGAAAGAACGCGTCGACGTCCTGGGCGACTTCCGAGGCTAATCGGGTTTGCCCTTCGAACATGCAAAGGATCACCCCGCTCAATTCCAGCCGATTGTTGAGCCGCTTCGAAACCAATTCGATCGTCCGCAAGAGCTTGCTCAAACCGTGCAGCGCCAAAAAATGCGGTTGCAGCGGGATAAAAACCTCGTCGACCGCCGTCAAGGCGTTAAGCGTCAAAATTCCCAACGACGGCGGGCAGTCCATAAAAATGTAGTCGAACGGCGTTTCGTCGGCCGCGAGTTTATCCCGCAAGATCACCTCCCGCCCGACCACGCCGGCCAATTCCAAGTCGGCGGAAGCCAAATCCAAATGCGAAGGGACCAACCAAAGGTTTTCGGCGACCTGTTGCCGGACCGTTTGGAGTTCGGCGTCGTCGACCAGCACGTCGTACACCGATTCGAACTCGACCTGCGGCTCGATGCCGAAATGCAACGTCGCATGGGCCTGGGGGTCGAGATCGATCAGGCAGACTTTCGCTCCGGTTTCGGCCAGGGCCGCGCTCACATTAACGGCGGTCGTCGTTTTGCCGACGCCCCCTTTTTGGTTCATAATCGCAATAGATCGCATATTCGTTCGCGGATGGTTTGTTTTGTATGTTATTGTAACGCTCTGCCGTATGGTGTTTTCGTCATTTCGACTGGAGCGTAGCGTAAGGAGAAATCTCACCCTCGCCGGAAAACTCGGAATTCCCGGCCTTTTCGGCGAGGGTGAGATTTCTCGCTCCGCTCGAAATGACGTTTCGGTTTATGCAGGGTTAACCGAATATCATTCAACTTCGCCGTCAACTTGTAGGTCGATAGTTTACTGAATCGGCTCCTTTTATTCCAGATCAATTTTTGCAAGCGTAATTGCGAAATGGTCGGCTTTGAATCCGCGAACAATCGGAAAATTAGCAACTTGGGTGCTTTAAGGAGATTTGGCTGTTTCGGTGTTGCCCAATCTGCAAAAAATTACTCTTGTCTTGTCGGCCTAAAATCAGTAGAATTTTTGTTGATTAGATCGATATTTTCATTACAATCATTATATTTTGCCGACGTGTCCCGCACATCAAAAACGAGCTCGCCTTTTTCCCCGCTTTCGCTGTTGTTCGGCGATTTTCGGCGGCGGTCGCTTGCCTTGGGATTCGCCCTCGGGATGGTGATCGGATTGCTTCCGAAAGCGACGATTTTGGTGCTGGTTTTTTTACTGGCCCTTTATTTTTTGCGGGCCAATCTGCTCTGCGGG
>JAVBSX010000104.1:0-5686 GCA_031556455.1 Thermoguttaceae bacterium | reverse complement strand
TGATCCGGCGGTTGCTTCGCCGGGCCGTGCTCGACGGGCAGCAGATGGGACAAAACAAGCCGTTTTTGCACCTGCTTGTCGAAAAGGTCGCCGAGTTGATGGGACCGACCTATCCCGAGCTGACCGAAACGATCGCCCGGGTTGAGAAAGTGATCAACGCCGAAGAGGAGCACTTTATCGGGACGATCGATTCCGGCTTGGAGCGGATCGAAAAGGTGTTCAAGGAAATGGAAAAAGGGAAAATCGCGGCGGTCCGGGGAAACGACGCGTTCGAAATGTACCAAACTTACGGTTTTCCACCGGAACTGTTCGAGACGTTGGCCGCCGAACGAAACTTCGCGTTCGATTGGGACGGTTTCAAAAAAGAAATGGAACGGCATGGGGAACTTTCCGGCTCCGGCGAAAAGCACCTGCTCTTCCAACACGATCCGCTCGAAGGCATCAAAAGCTCGTATCACGGCACGAACTTCCTCGGGTACGAGGCGACCGAATGCGACGGGGCCAAGGTCCTCGCGATTCTCTCCGGAGAGACGTTGGCCGAGCAGATCGAGGAAATCAACCATGCCCAGCCGATCACGATCCTGCTCGATAAGTCGCCGTTTTACGGAGAGCGGGGGGGGCAGGTCGGGGATTCCGGCGAGTTGTTGAGCGAAAATTTCCGTTTCGATGTGAGCAATTCGTTGGTCGACGGCAATTTCGTCCTACATGTCGGACACCTTCGCAAAGGCTCGATCGCCGTCGGCAACACGGTGCTCGCAAAGGTCGACGCCCGGCGACGGGCCGGGATCGCCCGTGCGCACTCGGCCACGCATTTGCTGCATTACGTCCTTCGGAAGCATCTCGGGGCTCACGCCGAACAGCAGGGCTCGAAGGTCGATTGCGACACCCTCCGGTTCGACTTTACCCATCATGCCGCCGTCGATCGCTATACCCTGGAGAAAATCGAGGAAGAGGTCAACACGCTGATCCTCGATTCGGCGGCGGTCGTTTCCCGCGAAATGCCGATCGAAGAAGCCCGCAAGAGCGGGGCGATGATGCTGTTCGGCGAAAAATATCCGGAACGGGTTCGCGTCGTCGTGATGGGCGAAAGCAAGGAACTCTGCGGCGGGACGCATTTGCACAACACCGCCCAGATTGGCTTCTTCAAGATCATCGCCGAAGAGAGCGTCTCTTCCGGCGTTCGGCGGATCACGGCCTTGACCGGAATCGAAGCGGCGAGGCGGGCGCTGCGATCCGATTCGATCCTCCAACAAACGGCCCAACTGCTGAAAATTCCGGCGGATGAAATTCCGCTCCGGATCGAATCGATGCTCGATCAGATCAAAAAAGCCCGCAAGCAACTGGAGACGGCCTCGAAACAGGGCAAGGCTTCGGCCGAAGACTTGATCGCCGGAGCGGAAAATCTCGGCGGCGTCAAAGTGATTCTCCAATCGATTCCGGAAAGCAATCCGAACGACCTCCGGCAGTTGATCGACCAGGTTCGCGGCAAGGCGGGTTCGGTCGCGCTGATGATCGCCTCGGAGCAAGGGGAAGGGAAAGTGCTCCTGCTCGCGGCGATGAGCAAGGACTTGACCGAGAAGAAACTTAACGCCGTCGATTGGGTCAAGGCGATTTGCCCGTTGCTCGGCGGCAGCGGCGGCGGCGGTCGTCCCGACATGGGCCAGGCCGGCGGCAAAGACGCGACGAAAATCCCCGAAGCCCTCGCCGCCGCGAAAAGCTGGCTGGGCGAGAAATTGGGGTAATGTTTTTTGGACCCAACCTATTTTTCGTCACCCCCGCGCAGGCGAGGGTCCATAGGGAACGGTTTCACTATAGATTCCCGCCTTCGCGGGAATGACGGAGATTATTACGGTAAACACGCCGCCGCTCACTTCCAAAACATCAAAAGCGAGCCGGCGAGGATCAGTCCGCCGCCGCAGAGCACTTGCCAGGAAACCGTTTCTCTCAGGATCACGAACGACAAGAGGATCGTCAACACGACGCTCAGCTTGTCGATCGGGGCGACCCTTGAAACCGGGCCGATTTGGATCGCCTTGAAATAGAACAACCACGACATGCCTGTCGCGAGGCCGGAGAGAATCAAAAACGTCCAGTTCGTCGAACTCAGCGTCTTCAATTTCGAAAGCGGCACGCTCCAGAAAACGATCCCCCATGTCAAGAGGAGGATCACGACGGTCCGAATCGCCGTCGCCAGGTTCGAATCGATCCCCGCCAAGCCGATCTTGGCGAGAATCGCGACCAATGCCGCGAAAAAGGCGGAAAGTAATGCATAAAGCGGCCACATAATACCCGTAGCATAACGGGAAACCACACATGGTGCAATTCGATGGGAAAAATGAATTGCCGCCTCATCGAGCCAACGCCGTGAGACCCCGGTTGGTTTCCGTCTTCAAGGCCCGGATCAACGCGCATCGCCGGTCGTGAAGGTGTAATGTACTTCTTTCAGCGGAACGCCTTCGGCACTGCGAAAAGCCTGCGCCCACGGCGGATTTAAATAGACATTATAGGTTTTATTCGGCTCCAAAACGACAAATACTTTATTTGTCGTGAGATCGTCACTCCATGCTTTCACATGATCGGGGTAGGGGCGAGGCCCTTTCGGGTAAGTGTCGTCCTTTTTACACCAGGAAACTCTCGGCCGCATGGGACGGTCGAAGATCACGATGAGTTCCGTGATTGAGGGATCGACGTCGGTCGCTCTGTTGGCCGGTTCGAAGCGGACGATCTTCGGACGGGCTTCTTCCCGCTTTCGTAGTATCTCGGCGACATAATCGTCCGTGATCAACGCGTTTTCCCGCCGGACGATTTCCGGCATGAAATCGTCGAGAGACGCATATTTTTCGCGATCGGCTTCGTAATCCCCCAACCAGTCGGCCAAGTCCGCGACCCAAAGAAAACCTTCGGTATTCTCATCATTGATCATTTTCTTGATATCGCGATCTTCCTTACCGTGCACGATAAAATATCGGAGCACGACGGCGCGAACCATCATTTCATATTGAAGCGTTTGAGCGGAATCGTAAGCGTTATGAATCTTGACTTCGTGGTACACGGGCCGGTAACGCTCCATGGAAGCCTTGAGTTCCACCCAGTGACGTTCGACGAGCGGGTTGGAAAACGAGTGCGTGAATTCGTGGACGATCACGGAGGCCATGGAGTCGTTGGAGGATCGACCATAAACGCCGATCACGGCATTGACTTCTTTGACGCCGTCGCGGAGAACAACCGTCGAGCTGAAATTACAGGGGCCGCATTGCATATTGAGAATAATATTGAACCTGTCCCGCCTTCCCGCGCCGAAAAAAGCGTCGAACCAGACATAGTCGAGATTCTTTGTCACTTCCACGGCATTCTGTTGGATTTTTTCATACAGACTTTTCTGTGATTCGAAAAATTCGTGGAACCGTGTCTTTTGATAGAAATCGTCCAGGAGCTTCTGAAATTTTTCAAATCGCTCCCGGTTCCAGCGTTCGTTGATTCCGTGGGCGGGATTGCCGTCCATCATATCGTCGCGCAGCGCGACATGCCCGTCCCGGATCGCGAGCCGGGTGGCCGCGGACATGACGGCATCGTAGCTGACACCATGCTCGGAACGCATTTCCTTGGCATATTCGACGACCGGGTGGGACCGGAATTCTTCGAAACGATTTTTTAGCGACTCCGAATATTCCTTGACATCCTGGTAGGAATAAATGGGATCGCCCATAAGCCGAAAGATCAGGCTGACGAGCTCGACTTCTTCCTTGACGATGGGGTTGGGTGGTGAGAAGGGTTCTCCCGCCGCGACGAAACAGGGAGCGGCATAGAAGGCGAACAACAAAACGGCCGAGAGTCTTTTCGATGGTGTCATGGGAGAAGAGGAGTATGGGATAAGAGGCCTGTCGAGGAACGACATAATAATCGTCACCCCCGCGCAGGCGGGGGTCCATAGGGAACGGTTTCACTATGGATTCCCGCCTACGCGGGAATGACGGAATTGTCGTCAATCGCAGCAATGTGGTTACTTTTGATTTTTCTCGAACAGTTCTTTCGTCAATCGTTCCGACTTGACGAATTCAAGCGTGGAACTTCTGTCGAGACACTGTTTCAAAACGTCCGCGTCGTCCGTCATGTAAGAGCCGTAGAACGTTCCGTCTTTTTCTTCGGTCCGGGCCATTCCGACATAGCAGTAGGAAACGACTTTGCTCATTTCAATCGTGAGCTCTTTTTCCGATTTCGGATGAAAATCCCCTTTCGGTTTGAACGTAACCCTATACTGCAGTCCGTTCCAATGAAAACCTCCGTCGTCCGGCGGCAACCATTGGTTCGTCCCTTTTTGGAACAGGTTCTCGTAGGACTGTTTCGTCAACCTTTCCGATCGCAGGAATTTCAGGTCCGGCGAAGCGTCGATCGCCTTGGCAAAACCGTCGGGATCGTCGGTCGCGAGTAATCCGATGCGTTTGCTGTTTTCGTTCCCCACCCGACTCACTTCGGTGTAGACGTCCGAGTTTTTCAGTGCATCGGCAACCCGTTGGAGAAGCTGTGAGTATGATTTCGCGACAAAATCCCCTTTCGCTCCGTAATACACGAGATGCGTCACGCCGATGGGCGACTCATATCCGCCGTCCGCCGGACCGGAATTTCCAGGAATCGGAATATCGATGTAATACAACGTGTTCCCACGGAAAAGGAAAACCTTGATCGTCGTATCCTGCGGGTATTTTTGAAGCGTGAAATAATTGACACTCGTCGGCATGCTCATCCTCCAACGGTCGATTCCGACGATCATGTCCCCCGGCCGGACGTTCTGTTTGTCAAACGGCGTGCCGCGTATGATCGTGTCGACCAGGTACCCGCCGGCGGAAACTTTGGGAGCCGGCTCTGAAAAGCTTTTCCGCAATTCTTCCGCCTTGCGATAACTCAATGAAGCCCCCAGCCGCATTCGTTTGAGCAAACCGGGTACCACGTCGCCGAATTGCGATTCGTCCTTTTCCGGAACCGGCGCCGTCGAGAGCGGTTCAGCGAGAATTTCTTCGGTTCCTTCCTTGAAGTAGAGTTTGCCATTCTTTTCGAAGGTCTCCAGCTTTGTCGGTTCGCTCGGATTGAAATAGTCGTATCGGACAAAGAGGTCTTTGGCCAACTCCTCCCGTTTTTTCTCATCGACCGGCCCCGTTCCGGTTGAAAAGGTGTAAAATACGGATTCCGAAGCAACGCCTTCCTCGGAACGGAATCCGATGAACGGCTTGCAATTCAACAGCGCGACATACGTTTTGTCCGCTTTGAGATGGACGGGCATCACGCATGTCCTGCGGTCCTCGGTCCAAAATGTTTTTCCATCGGAATCCAACGCGGTTTCGTTATCCTGCGATGCCCAGGCCATGCCGCCGCCCATCGGCCGGTCGAACGTCAGATAAACTTGCGAAATGTTCGGATCGACGTCTTCCGCGTTGTTCTCCGGAAACATTTTGATGATCTTCGGAACCGAATCGGCCTTCGGTTGCGATTCCTCGTCGTTCGTTTGCGGTTCCGCCGTTTTTTCCGCTACACTTTCGGCGGCCGGGGCCGTTGTTTCTTTCGTTGCCTCTTTTTGCGCGGCCGACATCGGCAGGACGCAAAGCACGAGGCCGAGAATCGCGGCCCAGCCGACCATTCCCATACGCTTGACATGTTGGTGTTGAGACATAATTTCCTCCAATCGTTGTTGTAA
>JAVBSX010000162.1:0-11158 GCA_031556455.1 Thermoguttaceae bacterium | reverse complement strand
CTCCCCTTTTTTGTCCGGGCTGACCGTTCTCGCCCGATCGACGGCCGGTTTAATCCTAGCGATCAGTTCCGTCAAGTGCCCGCTCGTCTCGGCCTGGATTGCCGCCGCCGTTACAGCCCCGCATTTCGAGTGTCCGAGAACGACCAACAGTGGTGCCCCGAGATGATCGACGCAATACTCGATCGAGCCCATTTCGTCGCCGCCGCTGGTATTCCCGGCGACGCGGATCACGAAAACGTCCCCGACCCCTTGGTCGAAGATAATCTCAACCGGAACCCGCGAATCGCTGCACGCGAGAACCGTCGCGAAAGGATGTTGGCCGTTTTTCGCCGTTTCCGCGAGCCGTTCCTTTTCGGCGTCCGGTCGAATAGTTCGGCCTTCGACGAACCGTTTGTTCCCCTCGACCAATTTCGCGAGGGCTTCTTGCGGCGAAACGGCGGGCGTCTCCTCATGCCCCCGGACGACGGAAACCGACAAACAAAGCAACAAACCGAACAGCGACACGCTTTTCAAGGACATTTTTAAATTCCCTTCATTGATAAAAAACACGAACTGTATAACAAAAGTCCGCCCATGCTTGCTGATCTTTACAAAAAATTCCGGATCGTGGCAGCAGCCGGAAGCGTGAGCGCCCGGTTGTTCAATACGGAAACGCGGGGGCGACCCGGCGCTGACGCTTCGGGCTACTGTTAGCCGTGTTCGATTCTTTGTGTGAGGATCGGTAAGGCTGCCGTACAAAACCGTGACAATAGCCTTCGCCAAACAACACGACGTCATTTCGACTGGAGCAACGCGCAAGGAAAAATCTCACCCTCGCGCGAGTGCCGGAATTTCTGCCTTTGAGGCGAGGGTGAGATTTCTCGCGGAGCCTGCCCAGAGCGAAGCGTAGGGCTCTAAATGACATGGTATTTTTTTCTCGAAGCCCAATTCGGACGACTTTGTTGAGAGCTGTAGGCCAGAAGCATTTCACATTTTCATTGATATTAGCCCCAAGCGTAAGCGCGGGGTGATACTGCGTCTGAAATGGGCTCAATCCCCCCGCGCTGACGCTTGGGGCTAGTGTATATCATTTCGCTAAATGCTCTCGCCGACAGCCTCGGTCCGATGCACGTTTTTCGCGATCAAACCGGCGACGTAACCGGCCTTGAAACCGGCGTCGATGTTGACGACCGTCACATTCGAAACACAGCTGTTAAGCATGCCCAAAAGCGCGGCGACCCCGCCGAAACTCGCCCCGTAACCGACGCTCGTCGGAACGGCGATCACCGGGACGGCGATGTAACCCCCAACGACGCTCGGCAAGGCCCCTTCCATACCCGCGACGACGACGACGGCGTCCGCCGATTCCCATTGCGAAAGGCTCGCCCGCAGCCGGTGCGGGCCCGCGACGCCGACATCCTGGATCAGAACGACCTCCGCCCCGGTCCAAAGTGCCGTCTCTTTCGCCTCTTCGGCAACGGGGAGATCGCTGGTCCCGGCCGTCAAGATCGCGACCTTGCCCCGGGTCGTTTTCGGCGTTTCCTCGGGAATGCGAAAAACCCGGGCGACCGGGTTGTAAACGGCTCCGGGAAATAGCGGCAACAGACGTTCCGCCTTTTCAAGGCTCAGCCGGGTCGCGAGCACGTCGATCTTTCGCTCCCTGAGGGTTTGAAAAATCCGTTCGAGCGTTTCGACGGTTTTCCCTTCGGCGTAAACGACCTCCGGAAAGCCGCAGCGGCGGTTGCGATCCAAATCGAGCCGCGTATCCCCCAGATCGACCGTCGCGGGATTGTCCGCGGCAATCGCGTGGGCCAACTGTTCCGGCGAAATGCGGCCTTGCAACAGCTCTTGAGCCAAATGAACGATGGTGTCCCGGTTCATAAATGGTTGAAAACGCGGAGTATCGGAAAAAACGCGGAATACCGGTTAAATGTGTTAGTTTTTCGCGAACTTCAGCCGGGAATTTTCGATCGGGGCGGATTCGTGTTCGGGAATCGAACGATAGGAAGTCGAAAAGGAAGGGCGGGAAGACGCAACCGGTTGCGGCTGGTTGGGCGGCTCCGAAGAATCGATCGTTTTGGAGAAAAAGCTGACAACCTTTTGGCCCAGCGGATCGGTCGTTTCTTCAATCGTGAGACCGGATTCCGTCAACGGCTTGCCGAGCCAAAGCTTCGGCCGGACCGGCATCCGTTGACAAAAGGAATGAACCTGCTCCAAATCGACGCCGGAATTCAATTCTCCGTGTAAAATGAGGATCGGTTTGCGAAGGCGGCGGACGATGTGCCAAGTGTTGACGAAACTCCCGCCGTACCAAAGACTCAGGATAAAACGTCGCCAAGCGGAAAAGAGGGAAATAAAAGGACAGGCGATCAGGTAGATCATTGCTTTGAGCAACAGGCCGGAAAAAAGAGCAAACCGCCGTGTTGCGAGAGCCGTCCCCGATTTTGTCAACGCGATCCAGCAATTTTTTTCGTAAAGGCGTTCTTCCGGAGCGGGACAGTCCATAACAACGGCACCGACCCGGGGGTCGAGGCTCGCGGAGCAAAGGGCGAGGGTCGCTCCCTTGCCGAGGCCGAAAACGCCGATCCCAGTCCCTTCGTAATCGGGCCGGGCAACAACGTAATCAACGGCCGCGCGAATGTCTGCGAGGTCGTATTTGCTGACCCAGGGCGTCGGATGAAACTTCTCGAAGGCGTCGCTTTGACCGTGCCCTCGTTGATCGAACGTCAACAGACCGAACCCGGCTTCGCGAATCTTTTTGACGTGAGGGCCGATGCTCCGACGGTTGCCGTTCATTTCGTGATAATAAACGATCGTGCCCCGACGCCGCTCGCCGGCATGTTGATAAAAGGAACCGCGCAGCGTCAATTCGTCTTTCGTCGAAAACTCAATCGACTCCGCATCGTCCGAAGCGAAGTCGAAATCCCGCAAAGGCAACCACGGGCCTGAGGAAAACAGGCGACAGGAACGGGCCATATACGAAAGAAGGCAGGCTCGCGATACGAAATGCAGCACCAAAAGGGCTACACCAATCACGACCAATGGTCCGTAAATGGAAGAGGTCAGTAAAGTATACACAAAAATCAATTCAATACGGAAAACGCGATAAGACGGATCCCACGTCGGGATATCCTGTCATCCCATCTCGCTGTGCTGAAGCCGGTTGCAATTTCCGTCTTCAATGCGGTGCGGCCCCATGAGGCCGCTGTTGGACGGCGGGCGAAGCCGACCGCTCGGTTCTATTATCGACTGCGGACGAAATACGACTCGCAGAGGAAAGGGCACTTCGGCCGTTTTTTGTGAAACGAACGACAAATGATCGGAACAGGCCGAAAAGATTCTGTTTTCGGCTTTCTTTCGTCAAGACCGGTCTTAAATAACGGCCTTGGCTATAACATGGGATATACAGTTAAAAATTACGGCTTTTTTCGTTAAAACCGATCCCCTCGATCGGGCGCAACGGAACAGTGAACTATGGCTGTTGCTGATATAACGCTCCCGATCGGCAACGTTTTCAGAAAGGAAAAAATCGGATTATTTTTGTTCGATTGTTCCGAAGCTCAAAAAAAATATCAATATTTTATACCGTAGCCGATATGGGCAGTAGGCTTCGCCCTCCGTCAAATCGCGGCCTCGATGGGCCGCTGCCGTGTTGAAGACGGAAATTTAAACCGGTCTGAGTATATATCGACCGAATCGGAATCGAATTTTGAGAGAGGGGGAATGAAAGAGCGGCGAAATCGATATGGGAACTGGATAATTAAGCATTTCACTACAAGGGAGGCAAACATATTCGACCGGCTGTCGGCCAATCGACGATTCTCTGTCTCGAAGGTAATGAACGCTTGGGCTGATGTAAAGAAATGACAATGAAGTGTGAGGATTAGCCCCCTCGGTCCAAGTTCATCCTCATAAGGATACCTTATCTTTTGATTTTTTCAAAGGGAGTATGTTAAGAAATGTTAAAGATTCCTGAATAAAAACAAATATTACTTGATAATGAATATATCTCTTTTCGCGGTGGTTTCACATTGCGATTTTTGAATAACCTCATCAAAACAAAGCGGTCATATCAAGCGAACGAAACACTGGGAAAAATCTTGTCCTCGCGAGTAAGGATAAAATCGGACTCCTCGGGCGAGGACCGGAATTCCGGCATCTTCGGCGAGGGGGAGATTTTTCGCTTCGTTCGAAATGATGAACTGAGAGGGGGTATCAAAAAACTCCAAACGGCTGAAATGTTACCAAATTTCCGGTTTTCCCGTTGATTCTTTTTGTAAAACAGGATACGATCTCGCACGTTTTTAATATCGACGCCAAAACATTATCAATTTAGTGTCTTTTCAAATTGGTCTCTCAATATTTCAAGGTCCTCTGGACCTGCTCCTTTATCTGGTTCGAAAACACGAGCTCGATATATTGAATATTCCGATGTCTTTGATTACAGAACAGTATGTTGAGTACATTGCTGTTCTTGAACAAATCGATGTGAACGCCGTCGGCGACTTTTTGGCAATGGCAAGCACGCTGGTCGAGATTAAGTCACTCGAAGTGCTGCCGGGCGAAGAGATCCTTGAGGAAGAGCTCGAAGACCCTCGCAAGGAATTGGTACACCAACTTTTGGCGTATAAAGAGTATTGCGATGCGGCCGGTGAATTGGAAAAACGGGGGAAAAACTGGCAGCTTCGGTATCCCAGGCAAGGCAACGACCTGCCGCCTCGCCCGAAATCATGGGCGGAAGAGCCGATTCGGGAGGTTGAACTCTGGGATTTGGTGAGCGCTTTCGGCCGTATCATTCGGGAAAACGCTCCTGCGGCAAAACATCAGGTCGTTTATGATGATACGCCGATCTCGACCCACATGCAGCGGATTTTCGTGCGATTGAAACAAGAAGTGAGAGTCGAGTTCGATTCTTTTTTCGAACCGGGCCAACACAAAACAACGTTGATCGGCATCTTTCTCGCGGTTCTCGAACTGGTTCGGCACGAATACGCCGTTGTCGAACAGGGAGAGCTTTTCGGAAAAATCACACTCGTTTATCGGCAAAGTACGAAACCTTTGGAATTCGCGAATATCGGAACCTACGAGACGGCGGATGAATCCAAAGAATAGGATGATTTCATCTGATTTTCCGGTTTTTCCCGAAGAAGTTGTTGACATTCATCATTTGTTCTCCGATAATTGGATTGTGGTTTTTTTCGGTTGTAATTGATTTTCGTTTCACAACGGGAAATGTTTTCCTTTCCGCTTTCCTTTCCCGCGATCTTATGCGACAATGCGCATAATTTGACTTTATATTACAACGGGTTATAGGCACCTCATAATCATTAGAAAACCAGAGATCGTGAACGCTTACATCCTTGGTTTTCCGAAACCGGGACCGCAGGTCCCGGTTGGTCAGCGGAATTTTGAGGTTGCCTTATTGCGTTTTGACCTTTTGACTTTTCAACAATCCAACCGACAATGGCCAGAAATGAAACCGTATGGGGCATCGACATCGGGAACACTTCGCTGAAAGCGATCCGTTGTCGCCGAAGTTCCGAGCCTGGAAAAATCGAGGCGATCGGTTTCGACTTTATCGAGCATTCCAAGATCATGTCGCAACCGGGGGCGGAGCCGGGTGAGATTCTCGCCGAAACGCTGAAGGAGTTTCTGAACCGGAACTCCTTGCGCGGAGACCGGATCGCGATTTCCGTTTCCGGACAAAACACGATTTCCCGCTTTCTCAAACTGCCTCCGGTCGATGTCAAAAAGGTTTCGGACATCATCCGATACGAGGCGAAGCAGTGGTTGCCTTTCGACCTTCAGGACGTTGTCTGGGATTACCAGACGATCGGCAAAGGGCTGGTCGAATCCGGCATCATCCTCGATTCGGAGATCGGCATGTTCGCGATGAAGCGGGACATCACGATGCGGACCCTCGCCCCATACATTGCCGCGGGGATCAACATCGATTGCATTCAAAGCTCGCCGATCGCCGCCTTTAATTTCGTCGCCTTCGACCAATTGGGAATTGAAACAACCGAATCGGACGGGACCCCCGATCAAACGATCGTTCTTTGCGTTGGCACGGATGCGACCGATGTGATCATCACCAACGGCGTCAACATCTGGACGCGGAGTATTCCGATCGGCGGCAACCTTTTCACCAAGGCGATGACCAAAGGGTTGAAGCTGACCTTTACGAAAGCGGAATACCTGAAACGCAACGCTTCGGCGGCGCAAGATCCAAAAGCGGTGTTTCAGGCGATGCGGCCGGTCTTCAACGACATGCTGAGCGAGGTACATCGTTCGCTGGAGTACTATTCCAGTTTGAACCGGCGTGCGAAATTCAGCAAGGTTCTCGCCTTAGGCAACGCCTTTAAAATGCCGGGGCTGCGACAGTTTTTAGCGCAAAACCTCGGGTATGAAGTGGTTCGTCCGACGGCCTTTGCACGGTTGACAGGCAGCGATGTGGTGAATGCCCCGGTTTTCAAAGACAATCTCGGCTCCTTTTCCGTCGCCTATGGCCTGGCGGCGCAACTGCTCGGAAAATCGGTTCTAAAAACGAATCTCATTCCCAAAGACCTGGTGTTGGAACGGCTTATTCGCAGCAAGAAGCCTTGGGTTTTGGCGGCGGCGGCTTCGATTTTACTTGGTTTGACCGTGACCTATGTGGGGGCGGTTCGTGCTTTGGAAGGATTGGAATTGGGAGAATTTAAGGCGGCGGAAGCCAAGGTGGGTGCGACGGACGGCCTCTCGAAAAAATTGATCAAGGATGCGAAAGCAAGCATCCAGGGTTTTCAAGAAATCGACGGCGTCGGGAAAAATCTCACCGGCAGTGTCGAGGGACGGATTGTTTGGTTGGAATTTTACCGTGCCTTGAATGCCGCGATTCCGGTCGATCCCAACCCTCTTCCCGACGAGGGGCCTCTCGGACCGGCTCTCTCCCAGATGAATACGTTTTTCATTACCGAAATCGAAACCTCGCCTCTCGAAAGCGCCGATTCCTGGTGGTCAGACATCAAAGCGAAAGGATGGTATATTCCGGATGACCGGGAATTGGGATTGGAACCGCCCGATCCTTCCGAAAAAACCGGCGAGGAATCTCAAAACGCGAGCATGGCGGCTTCGATTCCTGGAGCGACGATGAACGTGGATGAAGCAAGCAAAATCAATTCCTTGCCGAGCCCGCCTTCGGGCAAGACGATTCGGCTGGTGACATTGACGGGATATCATTACCACAATCCTGAAGGAGAGCAGCACATGTATGGGGCGAATTATGTTCGCGAAACGTTGTGCAAATCGCTCAAATACGGCGGCGTCGAACTGCCCGTCAGCATGGATCGACAGCTTGGCAACCCCGGCGGCCCGGTCGAAACGGAATATGTGAGTTTTAAGGATATTGGTTTCATGTATCCCGTGGTTCTCGACCCGGGACAACCTGTCAAACAAGTGATCGATGATCCCAGGCTCCTTCGAGAACGGCAAGCCGAAGGACAAATCCAAACCACATTGGCACAGCCCGGTCGCGGGGCACGGACAGGCACGCAAACGTTACGGCCGGGAACGGCCCCACCCGGTATCGATGACCTCAAGGTCGAAATTGCCGTTTATAATTTCGCGGTCCAATTTCTTTGGATTGAAACCCCGCCCAGTGAACGCGACAAACAAAAAGCGGAAAAATCAGGAGGATTTGGGGATTCCTCCTCCAGCGTAAAGTCCCCGGATCGTTCCTTCCTCCCTGAAACAGCACCGGCTCCGGAACAGGACGTCAAAGCGGAGGAGACCGCTCCGACGGAAGAAACCGCCGGCCCGTCGGACGAATCGACGCCCCCGGACGAATCGGCTGTCTCGGACGGACCGATCCCCCCTGAGGAACCTGAGACCGCGGACCAACCGCCGGAAGGCGAAGCCGAGTGAACCGTTTGACGACGAAAGGAGATCATCATGGCGAAAACACAACAAGAACAAATCAAGGAAATCGCGATCAAAAGCCTTTTTTGGGTTTCGTGCCTTATTTCGATCGTTGCCGCGTTCATCATCACACGTATGGCCTTCATGGATATCCGGGTGAAATACGAAGATCGAAAAGCGCAATTGGAGTCCACACGAACCTTGATTCAAACGGTCGCCAAGAAGAAGGACCACCCGAATGAAAAAACGATCACGGAGATCAAGGCGATGACCACGGATGCTTCCGGGCGCGTGATGAAGGCTTGGGTCCGCTTGGCCGACGATCAGCAAAAGAAAAAGAAATGGCCCGAGGTGCTGGGAGAGGACTTCCTCAAAATGATTTCCACACGTCAACGGGGCGATGAGATTCCGTTGATTTACCGGGAACGATATCGGGATTTTATCGGCAAGCATGTTCCGCTTCTCCTTGATCAATTTGAACTGCGAAAACAGCAGCGCAAGAAATACATTTACGATCAAAGCACGGGCTACATCGATTTCGCCCGGGATGCCGAAGGAAATTTCATCTGGGAAGATGTCGGCAAGGAAACTTACGTCCCTCCGACCACAGCCATAATGCGGCCGAACCCGGACGGGACTCTCCCCTCGCGTGACGATGACACCCGCTGGGTCGGTAACGTGGAGTGGAGCAACCCGGAGATTCTTGCTCTCATTCCCAAAGAGACGCCGACCAGTGAGGACATTTGGAACATCCAAGAGGATTTATGGGTTTACGAGGAATTACTCGGAATCGTTCGGGAAACGAATAAAGGGATCGGAAACGATTTCCACAAATCCCCAATCAAGATCATCGAGAGCCTGAAAATCGGCGAATCCGCGGCCGGAACCGTCGATGGGGCGGCCGGGGGGGGCTCTTTCGGTGACGACTCTTTCGGTGGCACCTCGTCGACGACTCAACGATATACCAAGAGCAAGTTCCAACAGTTTCAGCAGATGCCCGTCGCGATGCGGTTTGTCGTCGATCAACGTCGGCTTTCGGACATCCAGGTCAATTGCGCCAATTCTCCCATGCCGATCGACGTCGTCAAAGTCAGCGTTTCATTCAAAGCGGGAGGGTTCGGAGGAGGCAGAAACGCGAGCTTAGGCAGCGAAGCGGAAGATGTAACGGCCGAGATCCTCGGTTATGTCAGCATATTCAATACGCCGGACACGACGAAGTTGCTCGGTCCGGCGGTAACGAAATCGAAAACACAAACGGGAAGTTCCAGCGACAAACCCGCCGACGACGTACCGGTAAGGTGGAATCTGGGTCGTCATGATTGATCCGCGTTTTACGGTCAAAAAGAATGCTTCCGGATTTTACCGGCTCATGTTTTCGCGGGCTTTGCCGCCGAAATCCGTCTTCTTTCCGCAAACATGTGAACGAAGGAAAAAGAGCGATGAAAATTAAAAATAAATTGAAATTCGACTTCAAGGGAATTTTTATTCGTCATTTCGAAAAAGTCATTCTTTTAGGGGCGGCCTCCGTCTTGATCTATCTCGGGGCTTTCGGGATGGGGGAATTGAAGCCCTTGGATTGGTCTCCTGCCGATCTTTCGACCTTGGCGGATCAAACGGAAAAATCGATCCTCGAAAACAACGTCAAACCCAACGTCGTCGATTCCTCGATGACCTTGGTTCCTTATGACGAGAAAGCCAACTGGATCAAGGTCGGGGTTGCTCCCGAAGCGTTCCGGATCACCACGAAATGGGAACCCTCGCTGTTCCCGGAGCAGGTCCCCCGGGGAGAACCGAAACTTTTTCCTGTCGTGAATTTGCGAGCCGAATCGGGTTGCGGAGCGATTAACGCCGTTTTGAACGATCCGAAAGCCTCCCGCAATCCCGGCCGGGGCGGCGCCGGTACCACTACAACCCCCCAAATGCTGGAAGGCCGTCGCTGGATCGTCGTGACCGGCTTGATTCCGATCCGCGACCAACTGACGGCCTACCTTGAAACCTTCCCCGGTTCGAGTAAAGGAGCCTCGAGCAACAAGGAACGGGATCGGCCGCAGTATTTGACCTATGAAGTCGAACGAAGGGTCTATAATCCGACCACGCTGAAAGCGGGGGCCTGGCAAAAAATTGATCCGGTCAGGACCTACGATCAGGAACGTCGAACTTGGGCGAAAACCGGTATCGAGCAAGTTGACAAAGCTTTTATCGCTCCCGTCCCCCAGGGAATGATGCCTATGGCCTATCCGCTTCCGCCGTTGGCCAAAAAACTTTTCGGTCCTGAAGTCGCCTATCCGCCCAGCATCCCGCTGTTGTCGCAAATGCTCGCCGTCGATCTCGAGGAGCAGGCGGCGATCGAGCGCGAGAAAATGAAAAGCAATGAAGCACCTGTAATAGGTACTGATGATATTCTGGGCGGTTTGGGACGACCCGGACAGGGCTCGGGAATGGGAGGCCGACAAGGTTTCGGCTTGGGCACGGGCGTCGGACCGGGAAGCGGGACCGTCGCACCGAAAACGCTCTACCCGGAGACCGGGATACTGCAGGCTGTCCCTATCGTTTCCCATTATCTTTTCCGGTTTTTCGATTTCGCGATCGAGGATGACAAGAGTTATGATTATCGCGTGAAGCTCTATTTGGCGAATCCGAATTATGGTGTGGAAGCCAAAAACCTCATCGATCCGGAAACCGCAAAAAAAACTTATCTCGAAACGGAATATAGCGAGCCGTCCACGTCCGTGGTCGTCAGCAGTTTCTCTCGCATTCTCCTCAAAGAAGTCGCCGCCGCCAATGCCAAGCGGCCCGGCTCGGAGCCGACGGCCAAACTGGTGCCGATTTATTTCGACATGGCGGATGCGGCCGATTGGGTCGCGGACGAGAAAGCGGTGATGCGGGGCCAGGTCGCGAATTTCCCCGAAATCGCCTGTTTCAATCCTGACCCCGACCCGGCCAAGGAAAAAGAGAAAGAGAAGGAAAAGGAGAAGGAGAACACGAAAAAGTCGAGCGGCTCCCGGGGCGGAAAGGGCGGAATCGAAACCAGGAACTTCGATATTATCTCCAATGTCTGCGTGCTGGATATGTTCGGCGGCTATCCCGTCGAAGGCTCGGAACAGTCCCCGGGAAAAATCCTGGTGATGGAACCGAACGGCGGTCTCGAAATTCGCGATGTTTTCGCCGACTACAGTGAAACCCTGCGGCTCGCCAAGCCCGCACCGCCTCCGAAATAGTAGTCTCAATAGGCGTTGTTGACTAAATATTGAAAAAGCGTGGGCTTTTTTGCGATTTTCGACGT
>JAVBSX010000088.1:0-6190 GCA_031556455.1 Thermoguttaceae bacterium | reverse complement strand
ATCAAACAACCGGTGCTTCCGATTTTCGCGGCGTTTGCCGCGGACGAGGAGTCGCTCGTGCGCGGGCTCGAAATGGTGCAGGCCGTTGTTGGGGAGTTGTTTGCGGAAAGCGAGACCTTCCGGTTCGACGCGTTCACGGATTATTACGAACCGAGCATGGGAGCGGTTTTGTATAAAAAGCTGTGGGCCTTTCGGGATTTGGTCGACGCCGAATCGCTGGCCGCCGCCAAAATTCAATCCAATGCCTGGGAAGAAGCCTACGCCGAGCGGCGGCAAAGCGAAAATCGTCCGGTGGTCGAACGACCGCTCAATCTCGACCCCGGTTACATCGATTTGGGTAAACTGGTGCTCGCCTCGACGAAGGATCATTCGCACCGAATTTATTTACAAAAGGGAATTTTCGCGGAAGTGACGCTGATTTATACGAAAAAGCATTGGCAGGCCCTTCCCTGGACCTACCCCGATTACCAATCGCCGGAATACCAGTGCTTTTTTGACCGATGCCGGGAATACTTGCATTCCCGGCTGCAAAAAAGCAAATTAAGAATTATGAATTAAGAATGGTTTTCAATTTCAATGTTGTAAAATATTACTGTCGTTTGTATGTCAAAAAACACTGGATCGTCATTTCGAGCAAAGCGAGAAATCTCACCCTCGCCGATGGGCTCGAAATTCGTCCCCGCTCGCGAGGGTGAGATTTCTCCTTACGCTGCGCTTCAGTCGAAATGACGAAAACACCATGCAACAAAATGTTCCCCAATTCTTAATTCGTAACCGTTCGCGGTTTTCCTGTTGGAGCGCGGGCGTCCCGCCCGCCCCTGGGTCTGCAGGCGTCTCGCCTGCAAGAGGCCGTCGTTATTTTGGAAAGAATTTCCCTTTTCGCATAATATCATCGCGAAGCGGATTCCGGGGATGCAAAGGATTTTCCAGCCTCCCACCGGGCGGGCGGGACGCCCGCGCTCCAGGTTTTTGCGTGAACGCTTACCTTAATTCTTAATTTGAAACGATGCTTCGCGGGATTATCGATTATCTGGAGGTACTGCAAATCGCCGGTTTGAGCGACTGGGGGCCGTTCTGGATTTCCGAGGAGGAAAGACAGCAGCTCGGTCCGGTTGCGGAGATTCCCGTCCCGCCGGTTGCTCTTGCCGATTCCGCTTCGCTTTCCCAAAAAACTTCGCAACCGATCGCAACACAGAATTCCGATATGCCGAAACGAACAATCGCCGCTCCCGAGAAAGACTTATCGATCAACGATCGGGCTGCCGAGCTCGCCCAAATCGCGGCCGAGGTCGCGAAATGCCGCAAATGCAAGGAGCTGGCCGCGACCCGAACGCAAACGGTGTTCGGGGTCGGCAGCCCGGCCGCCCGATTGGTTTTTCTCGGCGAGGCTCCGTGCGCCGACGAAGACCGGCAGGGAATTCCGTTCGTCGGCCGGGCGGGCCAACTGCTGACCGACATGATCGTCAAGGGAATGAAACTCAAACGGGAAGAGATTTACATTTGCAACATTTTGCGTTGCCGACCGCCGGGCAACCGTAATCCGGAAAAAACGGAAGCCGAGAATTGCCGACCGTTTTTGGACCGGACCTTGGCGGTGATTCGGCCGGAATTTATCTGCTGTCTCGGAGCGATTGCCGCGCAAAACCTCCTCGGGACCGAGGAGACGATCGGCCGGTTGCGGGGGATGGTTCATTCTTTTCAGGGAATGAAGGTCGTTTGCACGTATCACCCGGCGTATTTGCTCCGCAATCCCTCGGCGAAAGCGAAAACCTGGGACGATTTGCAGCTGCTGATGCGGGAAATGGGCTTGCCGGTTCCGAAAAAATAATCCGACAATACCGGGTTCAACTCAAGTCCGTTTTTTCGTTCCCATCCTTTTCGCCCCGTTTTTATATGTCTTTCCTCAACCCGCTCGGCTGGTGGTTGGCGTTTGTCGCGATTCCGATCGTCGTGCTTTACATTTTGAAGGTGCGATTGCGGGAAGTCACGGTCTCAAGTTCGATCTTTTGGGAACAGGTCTTCGAGGAGCGGCGGTCCCGATCCTTTTGGCGGCAATTGCGGCACCTGCTCTCGCTGCTCTTGAGCTTGATTTTTCTCGCGCTGTTGGTCGGGGCGGTGCTCAATCCGATCCTCGTTTCGCAAAAATCCCAGGGCAAAGTCGTTATTGTTTTCGACAATTCCGCGAGCATGAACGCGAAAGAGGAGGGCGCTTCGCGATTCGAGGAAGCGAAAACGATCTTACATCGGCTGGTTGCCGAGAGCGGTGCCCGGCGGGAAACGGCGATCATCACGGCCGGGGGGACGCCGAAGGTCGTGCTCGGATTGACCGATCATTTCGGGACGCTTCGCAAAGCGGTCGAGGCGATCCCGCGAACCGATTTGCCGACCTCGTTGAACCAGGCGGTCGAACTCGCGAGATTTTTGGTTTCCGATTCGAGCGAAGACAACGGCACGCAAAACAATCGCGGCGAATCCGGGTCGCGGATTTACGTGATTACGGACGGCTGCGTTGCTTCGCCGGAAAAAAATCTCTCGGCCGCGGACATCACGTTTTTTCCGGTCGGGAAACCGCTCGGCAACCTCGCGATCACTCGATTTCAACCGCGACGCTCCCTCGCCGATCCGATCGGGTACGAAGTATTGATCGAGATCGCCAACAAAAGCGACGAACATCGCGAATGCCGTTTGCAATTGGAGTTTTCGGAGGAGATCGTCGATCTGATCTCGCTCTCGCTTGAGCCGAATGCCGTCGAAACGCGAATCGCTCGCGGCGCAACGGATCGCGGGGGAATACTCAAAGCGACGCTTGAAATCGAAGACGCTCTCCCGACCGATAATACTGCGTGGGCGGTGTTGCCGGCCAAGCCGGTCCAAAAAATCCTCCTTGCCGGGGAAAACGATTTCTTTTTGGAGCAGGTTCTCCGCTCGCAGCAAAACGTCGAAATCATTCGAACGACCGGAGACGGAGAGCCGGAAACGGGAGAAGGAACTTCGGTTATTCCGAAAACGATTCCGCCGGATACGGTTTTGATCCTGCACCAGCACATTCCGGAGGTGATTCCCTCGGGCAACGTGCTGATCATCGACCCGCGAAACGGCTGCGATCTTTTCGAGCTCGGCGAACCGATCGAATCGCCGCTCATCGGCCAAACGGACAAGGATTCCCCGCTGATGCGGTTCGTGCATCTGAACAACGTCCTGCTCCCCGGGGCCAGAAAAATCATCCCTCGCGAATCGGAAGGTCGGCCGCATGTTTTGGCCGAAACGCCCGAAGGGGAGCCGGTCTATGTGCAATGGGAGGAAAAAGGAAGCCGCGAACACAGGGACGAGACACCGGAATCACCAAAGAACGAGGCTTCGCTCGGCGATCCCGATTTGCAGCCCGGCAAAACGCTGGTGCTCTCGGCCGAATTGAAGCGTGGGGATTTGGCGTTGCGGACGGCGTTTCCGATCCTGGTGTCCCATGCGCTCGGGTATTTCCGCGGCGAAGGGGGGGAATTGGAGAAGGCCTATAAAACCGGCGAGCCGGTCGTCCTGCCGGTTGATACGAACGAGACGAGCGTGCGATTGCAGGCGCCGGACGGCTCGGAGCGAACGTTCCCGGTCGAGTCCGGAACGGTCGCGCTGGGCGGGCTGCCTTCTTGCGGCATCTGGGAACTGATTGCCCGGGAAACCCGGCGACCGATCGCGTGCAACATCGCCGATGCCGGGGAGAGCGATTTGCGGACCGCTCCGAATTCTTTGGACGCTGCGCGGCCGGAAGTCAACCGGCAGTCGGCCGCTTTGCCGCCGATTTGGTTCGTGCTCACCGTTTTGGCGTTGGTCTTGACCTTGTTCGATTGGTTTTTATACCAACGCCGTTGGATCGATTAAACCTTGGCCCGAAACTGCGGCCTCAAGCATCATCGCGGGGTTGATTCGCTTTCCGCGTCTGAAAACGGTCGCCGACGCTCTCGGCTGCTGATCTCGGTGTTCGGTTTTATATGACGATCGGCAATGACGAGAATTTCAGGCAACTTCGATTTAACGATCCGACTCTTCGATTCCGTCTTCGGTCAGCCTGCGGCAAATACGTTCGGCGAATTCGCGGACGACTTCGACGGGATCGGAAAGGCCGAGCCGAATCGCCGGCTTGTACTTCTCGCGATATCCGTTGTACATGACGGTCAGGGCGTTCAGCTTCCATTTCCAAAGATTCGTCGGTTCGATATACCAGAATTTTCGGCCCAACGTTGCGCCGATCTCTTCGTAGCTCATCTCCATAATCCGCTCCGGCCGCAGCGAAGGGAGCAATGCCTCAAGACCGGGAAAATCTTCGCCGCCGGTCCATTTGTCCTTGTTGAACGGACAAGCGTCCTGGCAGGCGTCGCAGCCGTAGAGTCGCTTGCCGATACACGAGACCATCTCGTCCGTCGGCACGCCCGCCCCGGGAATGTTGGCGGCGAGCGAGGTTTGAAAACTCATGCAGCTCGCCAGGACCATCGTGTAGGGAGCACACAGCGATTTCGAATCGCAGGCATCAAGGCACTTCCGGCAATTCGGCGGGCAGGGCTGGACCGATACCTCCTCGACCCACTCCGCCTCCCGGTCGATCAAAAACGCTTCGAGCATGACGTAGGAGCCGTTTGGCGTGTAAAAGAAATTGTTCCGACGAATCGTTCCGAGCCCGGCTTTGACGGCGGACCAACGAAGAGCGGTCAGGCCGAACTTCGACTCGCTCGCGTGCCGGATTCCCCTTTCATCCAAAAATGCGACGAACCGTTGGCGGCGTTTGTACGCTCCCGAATTTTCGTCCAACCGATCATCGAACAGGTAGGTTTTCCCATAAACCCCGTCGATTTCGGAAGGAACGTTGTAAACGGAATAGCGATGCTGCACAAGAACGACGATCGATCGCGCCCAAGGGAACTGCCGTTGCGGTTCGGCATATCCCCGGTACCCGCCGAACTGCATCTCGCCTTGCGGAATCCGGGCGATCCGTTCGTCCAGCTTCCCGGCATAATCCGCGACCGCATCGACCGGAATGACACCGCAGTTTTCATAACCCAAGGCCAAGGCTTTTTCACGAATCGTTTTTCCAAGTTCGTTCATTCTTTACTCCAAGTATTTGTTGTTTTGTATTTTCAATGTATATGCAAGTATATGACGAAAAAAATCAGGTCGTTTCCGTGATTTGGTTCAGGAGAGCGAAGAGCCGGTCCAAGGAGGCGGCTTTGAGCGTATTTTCGATTTTCGCCTGGGCCTGTTCCCAGAAGGGATCGGCTTCTTGAATTTTTTCGATCCCCCGTCGTGTCAGGACGAGAACTTTCTTTCGGGCATCGTCCCGCGAAGCGGCAAAGGCGATCCAACCCATCTTGTGCAGCACTTTGACGCCCCGGGTCGCGGTCGATTGGTCCATGCCGAGCCGTTCGCTCAGTTCGCCGACGGTGATGTCTTTGAAATTGCCGATGTGCAGGAGCATAGCGTATTGCGTCCCGCGAAGGCCGGCCGGCTGGAGGTATCGGTCGTAAAATTGCGAAACGGCCCGACTTGCCTTACGGAGTTGCAGGCAGACGCAGCGGCTACGATCGGATGGGATTGTTTTTGATTGCATATACATATAATACAATTTGACAAGAGAGTTGTCAAGCCAATTCGCGAAAATTCGACGCAGAGCGTTGGATTCGAAAGAAAAAATTGGCAGCCGCGGAAAAAAGGTCGCAAGAACAAATGCCGAAAAGGATGCCGTTCAAGAATAGCGAAACCGTCCGGAGCCCCGTTTGTTGTGCACGCGGGGCTCCGGCGTCTGCGCCGCTCGGCTAAACGGTTTCGCCTATTGATTTTCCTTGTCGAAGGCGCCGTCGAACGCGATGTTGCTCGGAGCGAAGTTGCACTTCTTGACGAAGGCACAGGCTTCGGTCGCACCATGCTCGCGCTCCATCCCCATATCTTCCCATTCGACCGAAAGCGGTCCCTGGTAGTTGATGTGGTTCAACGCACGAATGATTTCCTCGAAATTGACCCCGCCGTGTCCGAGCGAGCGGAAATCCCAGCCGCGCCGGTCGTCGCCGAAATTCAAATGCGAGCCGAGAATGCCGGTCCGGCCGTTGAGCGTTACGATCGCGTCCTTCATATGAACGTGGTAAATCCGGTCCGGGAACTTCCGGATAAACTCGACCGGATCGACCCCTTGCCAGATCAAGTGCGACGG
>JAVBSX010000313.1:0-4487 GCA_031556455.1 Thermoguttaceae bacterium | reverse complement strand
TGGACAAATGTTCCCAAAAGCGTGGAGTTTGTCTCTTGGTGCGAACCATGCCGCCGAAAAAGCCGAATTCCGCACTTCGAAAAATCACCCGTGTCCGGCTTTCCAACGGTAAGGAAGTAACCGTGTACATTCCCGGGGAAGGACATTCGCTCCAGGAACACTCGATCGTCCTCGTTCGCGGCGGCCGCGTCCGCGACCTTCCGGGCGTGCGATACCAGGTCGTTCGCGGAACCCTCGACTCGACCGGGGTCGACGGTCGTCGGCAGGCCCGCAGCCGTTACGGGGCCAAGAAAAATCAAAAAGCCGCCGCCAAAGGCAAGGGCAAGAAGTAATTTCGCCCCTTTTTAACCGTTGGTCGCGGACCGGCGCGAAGCATCGTTTTCGGTTCGCATACGTACAAATCAAACGTCAGTCTATATTTTCAAGAATTTTTCTCATGGGACGAATTACCTCCAGCAGAAAGCAGCTCAAAGGGGATCCGCTGTTCAACTCGCTTTTGGCGAGCAAGTTTATCAACTGCCTGATGTGGGACGGCAAGAAGACCGCCGCGCAAAAGGTTTTTTACGAAGCCTTGGACGTGATCAAGGAAAAGATCGCCGACAAAGAGCCGATCGAGGTTTTTCATCAGGCGTTGGAAAACGTCAAACCGAACATCGAAGTCCGCTCGAAGCGGGTCGGCGGTGCTTCGTACCAGGTTCCGATGCAGGTCCAGAAAAATCGACAACAATCGCTCGCGATTCGTTGGATTCTCTTGGCCGTCCGGGACAAAAAAGGGCAGCCGACTCATCAAAAACTGGCTGGAGAGCTCCTCGCCGCCTACAACAAGGAAGGGACGGCGATCACGAAACGCGAAAACGTGCACCGTATGGCCGAAGCCAACAAAGCGTTCGCCCACTTCGCCTGGTAATTTAATTTTCCCTAATTATATTGAGCCGGCTGCGTCAGCTGCCGGTTGGCCTCCATATTCTCAAATGGTTGCCGACCGGAAATGTCGCTGTCGGCTCTGTTTTTTGCTTCGAAGCGATCACTACCGAAACGGGATTTTTTTGTAAAGGCCGGTAATGCGATGCTGCCTAACGCTTTGACCATCGATGTAGAAGATTACTATCAGGTCGGAGCCTTTGCCAACACGATCCGCATCGAGCACTGGGACAACTGGGAATTCCGAGTCGAAGCGAATACGGAAAAAATTCTGGGCCTCCTCGATTCTCACGGCGTCAAGGGGACATTCTTCGTCCTTGGTTGGGTTGCCGAACGGGCGCCCCGGCTGGTGCGGCGCATCGCCGAAGACGGGCACCAGGTCGCTTCCCACGGTTTCGCCCATCAGCTGGTTTATACCCAAACGGCCGAAACATTCCGCGAAGATGTCCGCAAAACCCGGGCGATGCTGCAAGACCTTTCCGGACAGCCGGTCCTTTCTTACCGGGCTCCGAGTTTTTCGATCACCCGCAAAACGCCCTGGGCGCACCGAATTCTCGCGGAAGAAGGGTATCGGTACGACAGCAGCGTTTTCCCGATACATCACGATTTGCACGGCAATCCGGACGCCCCCCGGGAGATTCACAAAATCGAAACCGGGGCGGGCCCGCTGATCGAATTCCCCCCGGCCGTCGTCCGATATTTCGGCCAAAATATTCCGGCCGGCGGCGGCGGGTACTTCCGACTGTTCCCTTTCCGGCTGACCCGGCATATGCTGCAATCGATCAACCGCGGCGGTCGGCCGTTCGTCTTTTATATGCACCCTTGGGAAATCGACCCGGAACAACCGCGTGTCCCTGGGGCGCCGTTCAAAAGCCGACTCCGGCATTATCTCAACCTGCATCGGACGGAATCCCGGCTCAACCGCCTGCTCTCGGCCTTTTCGTTCGTCTCCCTGGAAGAAACGCTCCGGCAGTGGGAACAGCAAAACCAAGGCCCGAAAACGACACCGACGGAAACGACCGAAACGGGGTTGGGTTGAATCGCGGTGTACCGGCGAAATGGGTCGGCTCCGGCTTGACGAGTGTGCGAGAAACGTCGATAATCCCCGGAAATCTTTTCTGGTCACGATTCAAAATTTCCTCTTTTCAATAATGCCTCAAAAAATTCTGGCTCTTGATATCGGCGGTTCGAAAATCATGGCCGCGCTCGCGGACATTCGAGCGGAAGGCTCCGAGACGCGAGTCCGGGGAACCTGCCAACTGAGCGCGGTCGAGAAGCAATCGCTCCCCCCGGACGCAACCCAGGAGCAATTGCTCTCGGAACTCCGGGAGTTGATCGCGAAGCTCGGACCGGTCGATTCGTGCGACGCCGTCGGCGTCAACGTCCCGGGATTGGCCGATCCGAAAACGGGAATGTGGGTCTTCGCCCCGTTTTCCGGCATCCGCGATTTGCCGATCGCCGAAATCATCGCCGATTGGACCGGTCTGCCGATCGTCGCGATTGAAAACGACGTCAACGCCTGCGCCTATGCCGAGAAGCTGTTCGGAATTTGCGGGGACGTCGATGATTTCCTTTGGATGACGATCAGCAACGGGATCGGCGGCGGTTTGGTACTCAACGGCGACATTTATCGAGGGCATTTCGGCAACGCCGGGGAGATCGGACACTTTATCGTCGTCGAAAACGGCTCGAAATGCGGCTGCGGGAATCACGGCTGTCTCGAAGTCGAAGCGGCCGGACCGGCGATCGCCCGACGTTTCAGCACGATGCGGCCGCGTCACAAACTGTGCAGCGCGGCGGAAATCGCCGAATTGGCGAGAAAAGGGGACGACATCGCCCTCGGTGTGTTGGAAACCTCGGCGCAACTGATTGGAATGGCCCTGGGAAACGCGGCCAACCTGATCAACCCGGCGAAAATCGTGATCGGCGGCGGGGTGAGCGGAGCG
This sequence comes from Thermoguttaceae bacterium, assembly GCA_031556455.1. GTDB lineage: Bacteria > Planctomycetota > Planctomycetia > Pirellulales > Thermoguttaceae > JAVBSX01. Next base: position 1,620 of record JAVBSX010000313.1, on the reverse strand, counting down.
TTCGATTTGCTGGCCCCGGAAATCCGGCGTTCCTTCAAAAAGCACGCATTTCGGGCGGCCAACGAGCATGTCGTGATCGAAAAAACCGCGCTCGGATACGAAGCGGCCTTGATCGGTGCCGCCGCGATCGGCTTCCGCTCGCTCCAAAAACGGTCCCAATGATCGGGACTTGGCAAAGCCGAAAAAGGACGGTACCAAATTGTGAAAGCATCCTCCGCCAAAAAACGCGGTCGTCATTTCGACTGGAGCAACGCGCAAGGAAAAAATCTCACCCTCGCGAAAGGGGCGGGAATTCCAAATCTTCGGGCGAGGGTGAGATTTCTCGCTTCGCTCGAAATGACACGAAAGGGCCCGAAATGATGCTTCATTTCGGGCTGTTATTTCGATTCCAAAAACTTTTCGCGGTCCTGTAATAACCTCGGAATGCACGTCACGTTTTTGTGTGAGTTCGGCTCTTTGAACGGCGGGGAACAATCGTTGCTCGCCGTGCTGCCCGTTCTGCAATCGGTGGGACTGCGACTGACGGCGATCGCCCCGCCTCAGGGACCGCTCGGCGAAGCGTTTCGCGGTCTCGGCGTCGAACTCATTCCCTGGTTCGATCCGGAACGGGAAAATTTCGCGGCTTTTTCCCTCGCCGAGAAACGGGAACGGCTCGCCGGGCTGCTCGCGAAACACCGCTGCAATCTGCTGCATGCGAATAGCCTTTCGATGGGCCGGCTGAGCGGCCCGGTGCTCGCGGAGCTTGGAATTCCCGGCATTTCCCACATCCGGGACATTGTTCGGCTTTCCCGGCAGGCGGTTTGCGATTTGAACCGGCACGCCCGGCTGTTGGCCGTTTCCGAGGCGACCCGGGCCTATCATCTTGCTCAGGGAGTCGACGCGGACAAATGCCGAACGCTTTACAACGGGGTCGATCTCGCGAAATTCGCTCCGAAACCGCCGAACGGCTTTTTGCATCGGGAACTCGGCATTCCGCCCGCCCGGCCGCTGCTGGGGACGATCGGTCAAATCGGCCCGCGAAAGGGGCAGGACGTTTTGTTGGAAGCCCTCGGCCCGATTGTTGCGCCGAGCACAACCGAATCGCTCGAACCGCATCTTTTGATCATCGGCTCGCGGTTTTCGGAAAAGGAGGAATCGCTCGAATTTGAAAGGCGGCTGAAAGAAAAGGCCGCCGAACCGCCGTTTTGCGGCCGCGTTCATTTTCTTGGTGTCCGGAGCGACATTCCGGAATTGCTCGCGGAGCTGACGCTGCTGGTGCATCCGGCCCGGCAGGAGCCGCTGGGCCGCGTCTTGCTCGAAGCCTCGGCCTGCGGCTGCCCGATCCTCGCGAGCGATGTCGGCGGAACAGCGGAAATTTTGCCGAACCGGGAGATGCTCTTTCCCCCGAACGATCCGGGCGCGTTGCGGGAAAAATTATCGGCAATTCTGCAAAACACCCCGCTCCGAAAAACATGGGCGAACGCGTCGCGAAAGAAAGCCGAGCATCTTTTCTCGGTCGAACAATCGGCACAAAAATTGATTGGCGTGTATTCCGAGTTGGTTTAAGACATTTACGAGCCGGGACCTGCGGTCCCGACTGTCTGCTTCGCGAGTTAAGATAACAACCCGAATCGAGACAGT
>JAVBSX010000177.1:0-12926 GCA_031556455.1 Thermoguttaceae bacterium | reverse complement strand
ACGTCGGCAAGCGACTGGACGCGGTGCTGCGTCGTCTCGGTCTCGGTCCGATTTCGTGCCGATAAATATTTCGCGATCAATTCCATGTGACTCCGATGCCTGGTTTTCCGGCGTCAAACGTGGTTTTACAAAAGTTTAGTTACATTGCATTTTGCCGAGAAAATGGAGAATGAATGGCCTGACACAGTTACCCAACAACTGAACGAGGTCATCCAATTGGATTCGAATGGCTTTAACCATATTTGGTTGCAGTTAAGAGGGTCGTTTCAAGCCGATCTTGGCATATTTGAAACAAAATGGAGTTTTCTGAATGCAAGTGGCGTCGAATTGACTCTCAAAAATATGACGTCGCTTAATTTGATTGCCCGCCTGATGCCTCTTTTCTTTCTTTCCGCACTTCGAGACGCCTCACAAGAGTTTGGGACGCGGGGACAATTTTGGAGCGGTTTTCTGAAGTCTATCCAGCTTCCCGATGAGCAACGGGAACAGGTAGAGGAAATGCTCAGGGAAGTCAACAGTTCGATAATCGGTGCAAACACAGGTTTGACCGAAGTCACCAAAAAGATTGCCGATGCCAATCAACTCGTGCCACTGGCTACCGATCCCGTTGTCCTGGAGGCTGTTCCGACAAGAGTTTTTGATATGGTGGGGAAAATTCAGGTACACTTGAAATCGCAGTATGGCGCGAAATTACCGCTGAATAGGCATGGCGAAGGAACTCAAAGCCTCGCCGTTCTGATGCTTTTTCAAGCCTTTGCCGCAACGAATCTGGCTGAAACCTATGCTCCGGAATCGACACCGCTTCTGGCTCTGGAAGAACCGGAAGCGCATTTACATCCATCGGCCATCCGTTCGCTTGGGACATTCTTGCAAGAAATGACAGGGCAGATCGTCATTACAAGTCATTCCGGCGATCTTGTTTCACGGATTCCGGTTGCTGCATTACGGAGAATTTACAAACGCAATGGCGATACGAGAGTCGGGCAGATCCAAGCCGGTTCGTTCACGGAGCGGGAGTTGCAAGCCATTGATTATAGTATTCGTCTGACAAAGGGATACTATCTGTTCTCACATTGCTGGTTGTTGGTCGAAGGCGAATCCAAATTTCACATTATGCCGTTGTTGATCGATATAATGGGGTATTCGCAAGATCAATCCAGTATTTCCGTATTGGAGTTCAGCCAAGCTGCTGATAAAGGTGAACCGTTCATGAAACTCGCCAATGAACTTGGAATTCCTTGGTTTCTTATGGCTGATGGAGACCCGGCTGGGAGTGGCTACCTAAATCGCGCAAATAAACATATTCCACAAGGTATTGCCGAGGCTCAAACACTAGCCAATAAAAATATCGAACATGAATTTTGGCACAATGGTTTCGATGATTTCATAAAAAGCAAGGTGACAACTAAACGTATATCGGAGATTAAGAAAGAAGCTGCAAATGATCAGGAAGAGGAAATAAGGTTGTCAATTAATGCCACCATAAATCGCACATCCTATTGGGCTGGGACCGGCAAGGCTTACGGGCACAAGTCATTTAAGGTCGAGGAGGAGGGTGCGAATAAAAGCCAAAAAGACCGGCACAATTACGCCCCGAAATGGTTTTCGGGGCTTTCGTCGCTTCGCTCAGGAAGCCCCTTGCTCATTTTTTGTGCGGAGCACGGTAATGGGGTTAAAGAGGCAAGACCGGAAAAATTATATCAGATCCGAAGTTGCCTTTCGAGTCGCTGCGGGATCGTTCGCCCTGTGTCCTCCGGTTTAGAGGAACCCGCCCGTTTTTCCGAACGGAAGCTGAATCGTGCAGCGCGCGGAAGAGTGGCTTCGGAAGTCGAAACGTGTAGCGCGAGTTGACCAGATCGGCGCGATGGCAAGGTATTTTCGAGAAGAATTGATTCTCCTCGAATTCCCCGGCACCTTACAATCGCTACGATCCCAACTCGATGCTCACATGAACACCAATGGCCGGGCTTCCATGTTGATGATTCAGGTGTTTGTGGGTCAGTTGCCTCTGGAAGAAACCGGTTCGATCGCGCTTTTTACGAGCGGTCAGTATCTTAGACCGATGACGTCTTATTTATGATCATCCAGCTATAGATATCATCTTCCGTCCCTTCTTTCAAATCCGGACCTATCGACCAGATTTCAAACTCATGCTCGCCGTGTTTTCCGGGCGAGGCATATTGAAACGAATGTTTCCACGGGTCAAGCGGCAAAGGATTTTCGAGATACGGCCCTTGCCAGCCATCCATATCCCGAGGACGTGCCACCAGAGCTTCAAGTCCTTCTTCCGACGTTGGAAAACGACCGGTATCGTTCCTGAAATTCTCCACGGCGGCAATCAATTTTCGGAGCAGGCCGATCGTCGTGTCATGTTCGCGCTTGTTGATGATAAGCGAAGCAAGCACTCCGGCGATCATCGCGACAATAATGACTCCCAGCGATGCCCACGTCATGATGTCGTTCAAGTGATAATGATGGATCAGATCGATACACAACAGTTTGACACCGACATACCCCAAAATAACCGAGAGGCTGATCTGAAGATACCGAAATTTGGCGATCATGGCCGCCATGACGAAATAAAGAGAACGCAGTCCGAGAATCGCAAAAACATTGGAAGTGAATACGATAAAAGGGTCTTGGGTGATCGCGAAGATCGCCGGAATGGAATCAATGGCAAACACTAAATCATTACTTTCGACGACCAGGAGGACGATGAACATCGGCGTAACGTATCGTAGTCCATTGATCTTCACGATAAATTTTTCGCCGTGATATTCGGATGTGACACGAAAGACACGTTGCGCCAACTTGACGAGCGCGTTGTTTTCCGGGTGAATTTCCTCGTTGTTATGCCGTAACATTTTTATTGCCGTAAAGAGCAGAACACCGCCGAAAATGTAGAGAATCCAATGAAACGTCTGAATAAGCGCAACACCGAGCAGAATCATGGCCGCACGCATGACCAAGGCGCCGAAGATTCCCCAAAACAAAACTCGGTGCTGGTAGATTCTTGGAACGGCAAAGTAAGTAAAAATGACACCGATAACGAAAATATTGTCGAGGCTGAGCGATTTTTCGATCAGGTAGCCGGTGAAAAACATCTTCGCCGCTTGGACTCCGCTAAGAATATTTTCACCTCCTTTTTGCCCGACATGGAAGAGATGATTTTCATAGATGAAATAGATGGCGACATTGAACAGCAAGGCCATAACCACCCAGAAGATCGTCCAACCGAGCGATTCACGGATACCCGGTACATGAGCTTTCCGATTGAAAACGCCAAGGTCCAGCGCCAGAAAAAACATGATCAGAGCGACAAATCCGATCCAAAGCCAAATGGTATCCATCATAGAGTTTCCAAAGAGAGCGTGTCTGTTCAATAATTCAACATGATTTCTTATTATAGCATAAAGCGTTTTGCCGTCAATTTTTACGTTCAATTCACAAGTCGATTGCGATACAGCTCGATCCGGCTCCGCCGCGTCTTGCCGGTTTCCTCGGCCAAGAGGATCAAGGCATCGACGCAATCGAAGTATTCCTCGGCGACATCCTGCCGCCGTTCGACGAACACGGCATGGACGACGGGACGATTTGCGATTACAGCGACAAGGTGTTGGTACGGATGCTCGACCTCGGCATGCTGACGCTCGTCGAACAGGACGACACCGGCAAAATGATCCTTTACATCAACGAACCCGAAAACTGGTAATCACAAGGAGCGAAACATGAACAATACCGAACCTGATTTCAAACCACCCTGCCAGCTTTTGGGCCGGGATTCCAATATTTTCAATTTGGTCGGCATCGCTTCACGGACGCTCAAGGAGCATGGCCTGCATGAAAAAGCGGTCGAAATGTCCGGCCGAGTTTACAAGTCGCCATCCTACGACGCAGCCCTGGCGATCATCATGGAAGCCGAGACACTTGAACGGGTTCTTGACGTCGGTCGACGGGCGGCCGGGGATCCGCGACAACCGGGCGGACCTCTGCACCTCCGGCCTCTGCCGCTTCACCCCGACCTCGGACGCCTACACCCGCTCGCCGTCGCCCGGCCCCCGCTACCTCATGGTATTGGCGTTCCGAGGGTTGGCCGTTCCTGGTCACGAAATAATTCACGACGTGTTTCGTCATGTATCGGGCGATCAATTCGTCGACGGTGATAAACGACGCGGATCGAGCGGCGGTGAGATCGGGCAGGTCTTTCAGATCTGCCCATTTTTCGGCACTAAACTGGGAATAGCGTTGTTTGCTTTCGAGGGAGCCGAATTCACCGAGAGTAATTTTTGCCGCGAATGGTGACGACGGCACAATGACGGGCTTTGTGATACCGATAAGACGGGGCGGTGATTTTTTGGGCACGGCGATGCCTCCTTTCATGGTCAAAAACGGTACATGTACCGTTTTAGTTTTCCATTCTCGCCGCACGTCAGACCGCCTGACGGTATCCTAACACCGGATTCAGCTTACACTTACATCAAATCGGGGCGACTGGATTTGAACCAGCGACCTCTGCGTCCCGAACGCAGCGCTCTATCCAGGCTGAGCTACGCCCCGATATTTTAAAAAATTCATCGCAATTGCAGAGAATACCCTCCCCCTCGCTTCACCATGCCCTCGAATTCTGTCCGCAAAACTCGCGAAAAAACAAAAGGATATCAGTAAAACCAAAATATTGCCCTGAAAATTTCAAAGAGCAAATTCTACCAGATTCAAAACACTCGTCAACCGTCTCACAAAATCTGAAAAATAAATTCCAAATGAAATTCGTCCCGAATTCATTCGTCTGTTTACCATCCTTACAACTTCGGCTCGAAATCAACTTCTTCCCTCCCATCTGTCGTTTGCCCCACCGACATTTTCAACCAACTACAAAAAGCGATACATTCTCCAAACATATTGCTTTCCACGAAAAAATTGAACCGGAGCTTCAAGCTCAACCTTCGCGGTTTCGGGGCTTTCGTCGCTTCGCTCAGGAAACCCTTTGGCTCATTTTTTGTGCGGAGCACAGTTGAGGCAAGGCACCCGCGCATTCACTTTGTCGGCAAGGTCGGTTGTCAATCTTGTCGAGACGCCACAAAATTTCGACGCGTTCTGAAAAACCCCGAACACTCTCCCATTTTCGCCTCTTTCTTTTTCAAATGGGATTCGTTAAGATGATCCCGTGTACCGTCTTTTATCCCACTTTCCCTTATGGTCTGAAAACCAAGACCGCCCTTATTTCCCAGGAGCGAACGATCATGGTTATGAAAAAATTTCTGAACGATCCCGCCAACCTTACCGTCGAACTGCTGCAAGGCTACGCCCTCGCCTATCCGAAAAAAATCAAACTCGTTTCGGATAAAATCGTCGTTCGGGCCAACCCCAAACCGAAAGACAAGGTCGCCCTGGTCACCCTGGGCGGCTCGGGACACGAACCGGCCCTGAGCGGTTACGTCGGGGAAGGGATGCTCGACGCCTCGGTCGTCGGGGACGTTTTCGCCGCTCCCGGAGCCCCGAAAGTCCTCGAAGCCCTCCGCATGTTCAAGGATCATGCCGGTATCGTGCTCCTCATCCTCAACCATGCGGGCGATGTGATGAACGGCAACAAAGCGTTCGAGCAGGCGGTCAAAGAAGGGATCAACGTCAAGACGATCCTGACCCATGAGGATATCGCGCCCGGTTCTTCCGCCCCGATCGAGGATCGTCGTGGCTTGGGCGGTTGCATTCCGCTCCTCAAGATCGCCGGGGCCGCCGCCGAAGCGGGGCTTTCGCTCGATCAGGTGCTCGCGGTCGCCGAACGTTTCAACGCGAAAATGGCGACATTGGCCGTAACAATGAAAACGGCGACGCATCCGCAGTCGGGCCAATACATTTCGAAGCTGCCGGACGATCAAATGGAAATCGGGATGGGCCAACACGGCGAAGGAGGCGGGACCGGGCCGCAACCGATCACGAGCGCCGACGCGACGGCCGAGACGATGATCGGAAAACTGATTGCCGCCCTCGGAGCGAAAAACGGCGACCAGGCGGTTTTAATCATCAACGGCTCGGGGGCGACCACGCTGATGGAGCAGTTTCTCGTGTTCCGCAAGGCTCATCAAGTCCTGGAAAGTCGCGGCATCAAGGTCGTCGGCAGCCGTTGCGAGGAAATTCTGACGGTTCAGGAAGCGGCCGGCTTTCAAATGTTTCTCGGCCTGCTCGACCAAGAATTGCTCGGTTATTACGAGGCTCCGAGCGACGCCCCGTATTGGGTTTGTCGAGGATAGAGGACAGAGAGCCGCGACCTGTGGTCGCGAATGGGCTCTTCCCCAATTCTTACTGATCCGATGATAAATTCTGAATGGTTTAAAACAAAAGCCGGAAAGGAGCCGTACTCGGCGTATTGACGGTGTGTTGGCGTTCAATCTCAGCACACCGTCAATGCGCTGCACTCCTTTCCGGCTGCTGTTTTTTGGGTCAAATTTTATTTTCGAATCAGTAATTCTTAATTTTTCTCCCCCTCTATGTCTGACAAAAAGAAACATCTCGGCAACCTGCTCAAAGGGGCGGGATTCGGGTTTGTCAATCTCGGGATTGGTATTTCCCTCGGTCTGGTATTGACGCCTTACATCGCCAATACGTTGGGGGATCGGTATTTCGGCATTTTTACGATCGCGACGAGCTTCGTCGGAGCCTTCGCTCTTTTGGACATCGGGATCGACGCGGCGGTTACCCGTTATTTTACGCTGCACTACGCGAAAGGGGAAAAAGAAGAGTGTATCGCCCTTTCCAACACCGCGTTTTTTCTCTATTTGGCGTTGGGCTTTATCGGAATCGAGTATCTTTGCCTCATCGGTTGGGGGGCTTATGTTTTTAATCCGTTTAAGCCCGATCGCGGCCTGTTTTTAACGATCATCATCATCAACGCGATCACGTTCGGGCTGAGCTTCCCCTTGAAAGCGTTCGTCGGCATCATCAATGGAACGATGCGGCAGGAGCTGAGCGGTTCCCGGGACGTCGTCTTCCGGATTTTGGGAGCGCTTTCGACATTTTTGATCATTTATTCCGGCGGCCGATTGATCGCGATTTCAATCGCCAATTTGCTCATCGCCCTGCTCAATATCGTGATTCTCTTCCGGTTGGCCCGCGTCGCCTTCCCGGAATTCCAACTCCGCTTTTCCCGTTTTCGAAAAGATTTACTGCCGAAACTCTTTTCCTACGGGTCGTTCTCGTTCCTGAACTTTCTCGGAAACAAATTGAAGGAAGAAGGAGGCGGTTACGTGATCGCGGCGATGATCAGCTTTGAGGCAACCGCATCTTTCTACCTGGTCACCATGAGGCTAACCGGCTATTTCTTCCAGCTGACGGAAGCCGTCTGCGGAACCTGGCTCGCAACCTGGTTTACGTTTTTACACGCCGATGAGGACCATGCCCTTTTGGAAAAAACGCTCCGCTTGGCGTATAAATTCTGCACGTATTTCGCGACGTTTATCGCGTTCGGGTTGATTTTTTGGAGCCCCGATTTTATCGTTTGCTGGGCGGGGGAGCGACACATGATCGCCTACACCAGTCTCGTCCTGATCACGCTCGGAATCTGGAACGTCCAATCCCAGGCCCCGAACATCAAGTACCTCTTCGCGATCGCCAAACACCATTTCGTCGGCTACGCTTCGCTGCTTTGGGCGGGGCTGAGCATCGGCCTTTCGGTGCTCTTGATTTATTGCGGCTGGGGAATCGACGGCGTCGCGATCAGCTCCCTGGTTTCGGCGGTCTTGATTCGTGGGATCGGCATTCCTTACGTCGTTTGCCGCCTGCGAAAAGAGTCCTATTGGAGATACCACTTGAAGATTTTTTCTTACATGGGGGTCGGGATCGTCGCCTGCATCATCCCGGCCTGCGTCGGGCATTTTCTTCTGGGGCCGAATTACCCGCGATTGTTCCTGGTCGGAGCCTTGTCATTGGCGACCTACGCCCCGGTCGTCTATTGGCTCGGTTTCTCCCGGGAAGAACGGGGCGAGGTGCAGCAACTAGCGCTCGAGAAATTCCGAAAAAGGGCGAGATGATCGCAGGGGCTCCGTTCTCACTGATCCGAAGGTAAATTTGACCGAAAATAACAGCCCGAAATGAAGCGCAGCGCGGTGAGTGATTGGGCGTTTTCAACCCTCACTGCGCGATGCTTCGTTTCGGGCTGCTATTTCGAATGGTTTAAAATTTACCGTCAACTCAGTAATTGATCTTTGCAAAAAATTTCGGATTGGGGCAGCAGCCGGAAGCGTCAGCGCCCGGTTATCCAATACGGAAATGCGAGACAAACCCGGCGCTCACGCTTCGGGCTGCTGTTTGCCGTGTTCATTTTTTATTCTCGGGTCAAGAATATCCCCGCGTTTCCTTGTAAACGGTTTGGACGGTTTCAAAGCCGATGCGATTGTACAAACGAACGGCGGTCGCATTCTCGGCGGTCACTTCAAGGGCGACCTTTCGAACGCCGGCGTTCCGGAACCCGTCCAACGCTTTGAGGACTAGCGATTGGCCGAGCCCCCGGCGACGGAAATCCGGCATCACGGCGACGTTTTGAATGCCGCCCGAATCGAACGCATGCCGAATTCCCTGAATCGTCGCACAATATTCGGGCGGTGCATCGGAATCGGAAGAGGTTCGGGCGATCAACCAGGTCGTTTCGGGCAGAAAACCGTTCCGGGAGGATATCGCGTTCATTAAATTCCGACAGCGATCGAGGGAGGCGAAAGACGGAAAAATACGAGCGTCCAAATCGTCGCAAAAGCTGAGGTATTTGACCTTGGCGTGAGTTTCCAAGAGCGAAGGGGACCAGGGAATCCAACGATATTCGGGCGGCAGGACCGGAGCCGCGAGCGCTTGGCGACCGAAGTCGAACACCATTTGAAATCGCTTGACATATTGGACGGAAACGGTCATGGGATTTCGTGATGAGCGGGAGGCATGTTCCGCACGGGAATTCTTCGCCAACAAAATTTGATGAGTATCGAGATACGCGAAAAACTGGAATTTCGCTCATAATCGATAATACTCCCAATCCTACGTCTTTTCAAGACGCGGCGAAAGCGGGCCGCAACGGGTGTTCGTGTTGCGAATCGGTTCAAGTTTGTCGCGCGGATACTCGACCGCGATTTTCCGAATTACGCGACACGGATTTGTTCGGAAAACGAGGGATCGAACGTTTTCAGTCGGTTTTTTTCGATCGATTCGGTCGATTCAAATCCGACCTTTTCCTGCAAAACGTAAAGCGGCCGCTTTTTGACCTCGCCGTAAATTCGACCGACGTATTCCCCGATCACTCCCAGGGAGATCAACTGAACGCCGCCGAGAAACAAAGTCGCGACGATCAACGATGCCCAGCCGGGCGTCTGGTTGCCGAGAAATAGGTGCTCATAAATCGCCCAGCACATGTAAGGTACTCCGCTCACGGCCGTCAAACAGCCGAGGTACAGGATCCAACGAAGTGGTTTCGTTGAAAAACTCGTGATCGCATCAACGGCCAGGGAAAGAAGTTTTCCGGACGAAAAACTCGGCGTTCCCGCGATTCTCGGGGCGCATTCAAAGGGAATGACGATCTGCCGAAAGCCGAGCCAGGAAACCATGGCCCGGAGAAACCGGATTCTTTCCGGCATTTCGATCAAAGCATCGACGACTTTCCGATCCATAAGACGGAAATCCGAGGCTCCGGGAATGATCGGTACATCGCTCAAAGCGTTCATCACCCTGTAAAACAGGGCGGAAGTCGTTTTTTTCAACCAACCGATTTCCTGACAATAACTTCTAAGGGTGTTGACCACGGAGTAGCCGGATTTCCAAAGCCGGATCATTTCCGGAAGCAATTCCGGCGGCTGTTGCAAATCGGCGTCCATAACGATAACGGCATCACCATGGGCATGTTCAAGACCGGCGGAAATCGCGATCTGGTTGCCGAAATTTCGCGAAAAATGAACGATCTTGACCCGGGAATCTTTGTCGTGCAACGAACGAAGCACATCAAACGTCGCGTCTTTGCTGCCGTCGTTGACGAAAACCATTTCCCAACGAATTTCAAGAGAGTTCAGTTGAGCCGAAACGGTATCGTAAAATGCTCCGAGAGCGAGTTCTTCGTTGTAAGCCGGAACGACGATGCTAATGAAAGGAGTTTTAAGGGAATCGTCCATGATTTTCCTTGCCGGTGTATACTTGATTGGTGGCCGGAGAAGAGAGTCCGGGAAAAATGGGTTGAGAACACTTCCTGTAGAGTGATCTCAAACGCCCCCACACTTGAAACATCATACCTTTTTTCGTGAAACCGCACAAGTTCAGTAGCACGAGGATTGCAAAGTCGGATTTTTGACAGGATAACAAGATTGACAGGATAAGAAAGTAAGTTTTTCAACCCGCAAACTTTTTCTTTAACTCCCATCTTATCAAAATTTAATCCTGTTTATCCTGTAAATCCTGTCAAGAAAAAATCGAAAGGACTTTGCAATCGTCCTGAGTTCAGTAGTATCTCATTCTTTTTCAGACCCCTATCTCTTTAATCAGAAAACTCTTCTTATTTTTCCTATTTGATTTATTTTTCGCATATGACCAGTCAATTTTTAATGGATGCCCATGTTCATCTTCAAGATCGTCTTTTTGCCGACGACCTTCCCGAAGTTTTGCTTCGAGCAAAAAACCTCGGCATTAATCGGTTTATTTGCAACGGAACGGGGCCAGAAGATTGGTCGATTGTCCAAACTTTGGCCGAAACATACCTCGAAATCATTCCTTGTTTCGGTTTACACCCTTGGTATGTCGATCAAATTTGTGCGGATTGGGAAGAAAAGCTGATCTCGTTTTTGGACCGACCAACGAAAGCGGGAACTTACCGACCCGGCGTCGGCGAAATCGGGTTGGATCATGCCGTTGCTGAGAAAAATCATTCCTTACAAGAGGGTGTTTTTTGCCGACAGTTGACGCTCGCGAAAAAACGCGGCTTGCCGATCATGTTGCATTCCGTTCGGGCCGTTGAGCGGATTCGTCGCTTTTTGAAAACTCGAACCGGCATTCCGACCGTCCTGCTGCATTCCTTTTCCGGACCATTTGACCAAATCGGGCCTCTGCTCGAACACAACTGTTATTTTTCTTTTTCCCCCAATCTGCTCAACGAGAACAACCGGCGGGTTAGGGAAGCGGCGATCGCGGTTCCACAAGAGCGAATTCTTTTGGAAAGCGACGCCCCGGCCCTTTCTCCGCGTCGGGGAAAACGGAATGAACCGGCCGTCTTGCCGGAAATTTTGAAGACGCTTGCCGATCTTCGCGGAATCCCGTCCAAGCATTTTGCGGAAATTCTCTTCGAGAACACGGAACGCTTTTTGAGCGTTTGGCCTCGTCGTGAGAGGGAATCATGCAAACGAAACTGACGACATCCTGGAGCGGGGATCTGCCGTCCAGGCAAAAAGAGTTTCGCCTTCGATCAAACCGCGGCCTCGTGGGTGGTATTCCCGTGCAGTTGGGGAAGACGACGGTCATCACCTCGGCTTGCGTGCCGGTGACGAACGCCCGTTACTTCTCGACGGAACTTTCGGTCCAGGTGAGCCGCCGGTTCTGCCCCCCGGCTGTGTGAAAGGAAACCATGAGCATCAGAAACCGTTGGATGTTGGCACTTCGGTCAAGTCGCCCGAGCAAACATGATCGGCGTAAAACGCCTTGACCTTATTCAATAACCATTAACGATTTTTACCAAGCAACCGCTTTGAGCGGTTCACACACAATACCTCCGGTTTTACCGGAGGTGCCTTATTCTTCTTCGGCGATTTCGCTGGATTTTTTGGCTTCCCATCTCGCCTTGACGATTTCATAGACGGCCGGCAAAACGGAAATGACGATAATCGCCAAAATGACCAATGTAAAATTTTTCTGGACGAAGGAGATTTTTCCAAAAAAGTACCCGGCATACGTAAAGAGAGAAACCCACAATAATGCCCCGACGACATTGTAAAACAAAAAGTGACGGTAGGTCATGCTTCCGATACCGGCCAGGAAAGGAGCAAAGGTTCGGACGATCGGCACGAATCGGGCGATGATAATCGTTTTGCCGCCGTACTTTTCAAAAAAACGATGCGTGCGATCCAAGTATTCTTTCTTGATCCAGCGGGATTTGTTTTTTTCCAAAAATTTCGGGCCAAGAAAATATCCGATATGGTAATTGACGGTGTCGCCGATGATCGCGGCGACCAAGAGCAACAGAAATAGCCAATGAACGTTGAGCGTATCGCCTGATGCAATCGCCCCGGCCGCGAAAAGCAGGGAGTCGCCCGGCAAAAAAGGGGTGATGACCAAGCCGGTCTCGCAAAAAATCACCAGGAACAGGATCGCGTACGTCCAGGCCCCGTAGTGCGAGACGATCTCCGCCAAATGCTTGTCGATATGCAAAAAAATATCAATCAGTTCCATCGTTATCCTTATGTAGCAGGAGGAGGCACAATGTATAAACGTTCTTGTACTCGATCAACACTAAAATTGTACGTGTTTCGATAGGGCACCGGCGTCTGCGCCGCTCGGCTAAACGGCCACACACACTAGATTGGCTTTGGCGGTGTGCTAAAAAACGACCTGCATGTTGTCGCGGTGTACGACTTCCTCGTAGTGAAATTGGCCCAGCACCTCGCGAATCGCCTTTGAATTTTTGCCGCGAATCAGCAGCGTGTCCCGCGTGTTGTAATTGGTCAAACCGCGGGCGACTTCGTTGCCTTGCGGATCGACGAGGCTGACCAGGTCCCCTTTCTCAAAATGCCCGGCGCAATCGGCGATGCCGACCGGGAGCAGGCTTTTTCCTTTTTTTGCGACGGCGACGGCGGCACCCTCGTCGAGGTAAATCGTTCCGGCCGGTCGTCCGGCGTACCCGATCCAACGTTTGCGTGCCCGGAGAACGACATCTTGGGCGAGGAAGACCGTCCCGACCTCTTCGGAATCGAAAATCCGCG
>JAVBSX010000390.1:0-3727 GCA_031556455.1 Thermoguttaceae bacterium | reverse complement strand
ACGTCGGCAAGCGACTGGACGCGGTGCTGCGTCGTCTCGGTCTCGGTCCGATTTCGTGCCGATAAATATTTCGCGATCAATTCCATGTGACTCCGATGCCTGGTTTTCCGGCGTCAAACGTGGTTTTACAAAAGTTTAGTTTCAAAGTGAAATGGTGTTAATCATGCAAACCGTATCCCGCTAAGGCCGATGAACAAGAAACAAATTCGTAAACAACTCGAAAAAGAAAAGGCCGCGAAACAATATCGACGCGAATTGTTTTGTTGCGACGCGATGTTTCGTTATCTTTGGGACGGGGAGATTACAATGGTTTTTATTCCCGCATACCGGGAATGGGGAATCGAAGTCAATGATGGCGGCACTTCATTTATACGAATTCAACACTGTCCTTGGTGCGGTTCAAAGTTGCCAGAATCCTTGCGTGATAAATGGTTCGATATCACCAGAGAAATGGGGTATGATGATCCGGGAGACGATGCCATTCCTCAAGAGTACAAAAGCGATCAATGGTGGAGTCAAGGGGATGAAAAACGGTTGCCCTCCTGAACTTTTAGCACGAGGCCGTCAACACAATTATCGGCTTCGGTTTCGGGAGAGAATTCCTATTTTCATTTTGGGAGAATCAAAGTGTTCAAGCCCGATTTGTTCCGAGAAATTAAATACGCATTTCGTGTCGAGTTGGCAAGCGATTTTTCGCCGTGGGATTGTACGGTCGATGAACTTGTGAACCGAATCGAACAGATGATCGACCGGGAATTCGTGGAAATCCCTTCAGATCGGGAACTTCGTTGCCGGGCTTTTGACGAAATCACGGCCTGTTTAGCGAATGCCCTCGGGCGAGACAAGAAGGATTTTCAGCTCGACCAACGTTTTCGGGATTTTGTGCCCTGGTATCGACGGGGACGTGCCCGTAAAACATTGACGCAGACACTCGATAAGCACTATGCGTGGCTGTTTCGAGCCGAACCGGGATGTGGCGTTGTGGCCCTGCTTTTTTTCTTGGCGGGATTGAGTGGAGCCGTTTTTTTAACCGTATTCGAGGAGCAGCCTCGTTTGTTTCCCTTGGTGCTTCTCGTAACTTTGGCTTGTTACATTTTTTCCTGCCTTATCATGGATCGACTGTTCCTTCAGCCGTTTAGCCGGTTGCCTTTCAAGACGATTTCCGATGCCGTCGATAGCATCGTTGGCCAGATCAAGTGGAAAGACGAATATGTTTGGGCAACGTATCATGGAAACCGAGAGGCAATCCGTGATCAGCTTTTACAAATACTGTCTTCGACTGTCAAACTTGATAGGCGGAATTCGAAAGGATCAAAACTCAAAGAGGATTTTTTATTGAACGGCCCGAACACGCGAAATGCTGCTCACCGGTGAGAATGTCCTGATAAAGAAGGATTTGGAAAAGTTTCGACCGAAGAAAAAGCTACCATGACCGCCGAATCGACGCAGCGAACATTCTTTGAAGACAAGGACGTAACCGACTTTCACGTCACCGGGGGCGAATACACACTCGAAATCGCCCGAATCGTCGGGGCGAAAAAGGCGTACATGAAAGGGGGCAGCCCCTCGTGCGACAAGGAGGGAATCGTCGGGGAACTCCTGACTCGCGGCGGCGTCCAGGTCGTTCGCGTCGGGTGAGGTTGCGTTTTTTTCGTTGAAGGAACAGATGATTCCGCCGAATGGCCAATTTTTTCAAAAAATAGAAAATAAAAAATAGGATCAAAGGTCAGAAAACATACATCTTCCCTCTAACAGCATTCAATCCTCGCAATCCGATCTTTTTTATCGGCGTATTATTTCGGTATCTCAAATTGGACGTGAGGCGAAACAGAACTCTAAACTCTTCCAGTTTGGCTCTTGGAAAATTGATGACATGCCGGTAAAATAGGCGTTGTTCCTTTTTCGCGATTTATTCCTATCTCCAAGTGCGGTTGCCCATGTCCGTAACGCTCGCCCCGTCAACCGGAGTTCGTCAAAAGCTGCTCCCCTTCGCCGATTTTTGGCAAAAGGAAGAGTTGGGGCAGTACATGACTCCGTCCGAAATCGTCGATTACATGGCTTCGCTCTTTCCGGGCGTTCCCTCCATCGGGCCGATTTGCCGTCTTCTTGATGCCGGGGCAGCGGACGGGTCGCTTTCCACGGCTTTTCTACGTCGTTTTGCCGATTCTCAAAGTCCATTCGACCGAATTGAACTTGCCGCTTACGAAATCGATACCGTTTACCATTCGGATTTACGCCGGAACCTTGCCGGGTTCGTCTCACGATTCGACGTTCACGCCAAAATTTATTCCGGCGACTTCATCGAACACGCCGTTCGTATTCTTCAGCGTCGAACAAATCTCAAAACCGGCTTTACCCACGCGATCCTCAACCCGCCGTATAAAAAAATCAACGGCAATTCGCAACATCGGCTTTGGCTTCGGACGGTAGGGATCGAAACCGTCAATCGCTACTCGGCGTTCGTCGCTCTCGCTGTTTCCATGATGCTGCCCGGCGGTCAGGTCGTTGCGATCATTCCCCGGAGTTTCTGCAACGGGCCGTATTACCGCCCCTTTCGAGAACACCTTTTCGAGAACACGGCGATTCGGCATATTCACCTCTTCGAGTCCCGTACAAAGGCGTTTCAACGCGATAACGTCCTTCAGGAGAACGTGATTCTCCGTTTGGAACGGGACGCCGAACAGGAAGATGTCACCATTTCCACCTCGACCGATCAGGCGTTCGACGATCTTACGAGCCGAACCTGCCCATTTGAGAAAATCGTTTTTCCGCAGGATCAAGGTCGATTCATTCATATTCCCACCTTTGAGGTAGCGAAGAAACGCTGGGCGAACCGGATTGAATCCGCGATTCGATATTCGCTGGACGATCTTGGAATTCAGGTCTCAACCGGACCGGTCGTCGATTTTCGGCTCAAGGAACACCTCTGTCCCATGCCGGAAAAAGACACGGTTCCGCTCCTTTATCCTGTCCATTTCGACAAACAACGAACCGACTGGCCTCAACCGAACCAAAAGAAACCGAATGCGATTCGGCGGAACGCCTCGACGGAAAAATGACTGTTTCCCAACGGTTTTTATTGCGTCGTCCGCCGGTTTTCGTCCAAAGAGGAGCGGCATCGAATCGTTCCCGCCGTCGTGTCACCCGATGTTTTTCGATCCGTAGAGGCTCTCGGTTTCGAGAACCACCTCAACGTTTTCCACGAAAACAGGCATGGGCTCTCCGAACCGCTTGCCTACGGCCTGTCTTTGTTTCTCAGTACCAGCGTCGTGGACGAAACATTTCGTCGATTCAGCGGGCATACCCAGGTCAACGCAACCGATTTGCGGGGTATGAAATATCCGTGCCGGGAGACGTTGATCGATTTAGGTCGTTGGGCAATGGAGCAAAACGACGAACCGACTCAGGGAATGATCGATCAACAATTGGAGAAAACCCTTTCGTGACGCCCCGCCAAAATCATCCTCATCTTGCCGAAGCCATTGATATTATTTCGTCTCTTCAATTCCCGAAAGCCCAACGGAACGAACGATCGGCTCTTTGTCTGTTGGCGTTGCTCGGTCTCACGCCAGACAAATCTTGGAAACAAGGCGGCAACTTGAAAAAGATACCGCGAAAGCTGCACAAATATATCAGTGCGATCTGGGACGCCGAGACGAAGGAAAAAAAGAAAATCCTGTCGGCCCCGTATTTCATCGTGCTGCGAACGGCGAAAAAACCGCATCGC
>JAVBSX010000120.1:0-4196 GCA_031556455.1 Thermoguttaceae bacterium | reverse complement strand
TTTGAGAAACCCGTTCCTGAGTTTTCGCGACCGGATCGCGACGGGGCTGCTGCTCCGAAAGTTGGCGAAATTAGATGCTAAAGCCTCGCCGCCGCCGACGTTCGGCGATTGGTTGAGCCGGGAAGGGGCCTCGAAAGAATCGATCCGACAATTTTGGGAGCCGCTGATTTTCAGTGCGTTGAGCGAATCCGTCGAAAAAATCTGCCTCTTCGCGGCGGCGAAAATCGCCCGCGACGGACTGATGGGGGGGCGGGAAGCAATGTCCGTTTACGTTCCCCGATGTCCGCTGCGGGACATTTACCACCACTTAACGCTCAGCAAATTGGAGCAATTGGGGGTCAAGACTCATCTTTCCGCCCGGGTGCGGCGACTTTGCCGCGAAGGGAATACGATCCGGTCGCTCGAATTGGCCGACGGGTCGGAACGCCGGTTCGACCATTACATTCTCGCGATACCCTCGTACCGGATCTGGAATTTACTGGAGGAATCGAACCTGCGGGAGTACGCCGATTCGCTCGGCTTGGACCGATTCGAACTCGGGGCGATCACGGGCGTGCATCTTTGGTTCAACCGGTCGATCCTGCCGGAGCCGAAGCGAGAAACCGCGATTCTGGACGGTCCCGGCCAATGGTTGTTTGCGCCCATGCACGGGAAACATACGCTTCCGCAAAACGACATTCCGGCTACGGTCTATCATCAGGTCGTGATCAGCGCTTCGCATCGGCTGTTGTCGGACGAGGAATTGACCTCGAAAGGGAACTCGAAGCTGATCGAGCGGGTGTTGGCCCAGCTGAACGCGAATTTTCCGGAATCGTTTCGCGGGAACGACGCGGCGGCCCTGCTGCACGCGAAGGTGACGAACGTTTTCGATGCCGTCTTTTCTCCGACGCCGGAGATTTATCGCTTTCGCCCTTCGCAAAAAACGCCGATCGAGAACCTCGCCCTGGCCGGGGACTGGACGCAAACCGATTGGCCGGCAACCATGGAAGGGGCCGTCCGCAGCGGCCTGTTGGCGTTCCAGAGCTTGAACGGGGAATAAAGGTAGCCGTTATGCAATTCTTTCGCCGCGTGATACGTTTTTTTGTCATTTCGACTGAAGCGCAGCGCAAGGAGAAATCTCACCCTCGCGAGTGAGCTTGAATTTCAACTCTTTTGGCGAGGGTGAGATTTCTCGTGGAGCCTGCCCGGAGCGAAGCGTGGGGCTCGAAATGACGCTCAATACGTTTTTTCAAAAAAACGGCTCCTTCTCTTTCTTGCCCAGTTTAACAAAACGGGGCTCTCTTCGCGAAAAACTGTCCGAAAAGGGCAAAAGCTCTCTTGTCGCGGTTCGGGATTTTCATTAACATTCCCCGAGTTTTTTCCCCGATTTCCGAAAATCCCCTGCAGGAGTTTTGAAAATGCTCAAAACGATGGACGTCAGCACCAGCGGGCTTATGGCCCAGCGGATCCGGATGATGGCGATTGCGAGTAACCTGGCCAACGTGACATCGACACGGAACGAGGACGGTGAGCTGAAGCCGTATGAGCCGCGGTTCACGATTTTTCAAACGGTCAACGAGATGGGCCCCAACGGTTCCGCCGGCGTCGCGGTCAAGGAGATCGTGCGGGACGACATCGCCCCGCAGCGGGTTTACAGCCCACACCATCCGGACCGGGATGCCGAAGGCTACATACATTTGCCGAACATCAATATGATGACCGAGTTTACCGATGCGCTCGAATCGTCCCGGTCCTACGAAGCGAACCTCGGAGCGTTCGAGATCACGAAATCGATGTTAAATCAAACATTACGAATAATAACCTAAACATAGAGGACAGATGACAGAGGACGGATGACAGGTTTTTTGCTCTGTCCCCTGTCCTCTGTCCTCTGTCCTCTGTCCTCTAAATCATGGAATCACTTCAAGGATTAGGCAGCCTTTATACGGGCTTGAAATCGTTGCCGGGATTGCCGAAACGGTTCGGCGACACGGTTTCGACCGATGTCGAGTCGCCGATGACCCCGGCCGAGGAGAAGCGGGTCGGCTTCCGCGATCTGTTGATCGGCTCGATCGGGGAGGTCAACATGCTCCAACAGAACGCCGATCGGGCGGTCGAAACATTGATGACCGGTGGGGAAATCGGGAGCGCCGAGGTCCTGACCGCCGTGCAGAAGGCCGACATCGCTTTCAAAATGATGATGCAGATGCGTAATAAGCTCGTCGGAGCCTACCAGGAAATACAGAACATCCGCGTTTGAGGCTTCAGGTCTCAGGCTTCAGGCTTCAGGAATACGTTGCGAACGCAGGGCGAAAACAAAACAACAGATATTTTCATTTCAATGCGATTCAAAAAAACCCGATCCCACAACCTGAAGCCTGAAGTCTGAAGTCTGAAGCCTTTAAAATAACAATAATTCTTAATTTTTTTCGCTTCCTATGGATTTTCTCAATCGGCTTTACGCGCAGGTTCGCGATTTGTTCCTCAGCATGACCCCGGGCAACCGGATCACGGTC
Organism: Thermoguttaceae bacterium; assembly: GCA_031556455.1. Taxonomy (GTDB): domain Bacteria; phylum Planctomycetota; class Planctomycetia; order Pirellulales; family Thermoguttaceae; genus JAVBSX01. The sequence goes on along the minus strand of JAVBSX010000120.1, from coordinate 1,701 downwards.
GGGCTGCTCGCCGTGCTGCTGGTCGTGAGCCTCGGGTTCCTGATCGGCGGCGTCACGAAATCGGAAGGGGAATTTACCCCCCTGTACAACGGTCGATACTTTTCGCAAGCGGAACAGCGGGCGGTCGACGACGCCTTGGGGAAGGCGGGGCTTTCGCAACATTCCTGGGAAGGGATGAGGCTGATGGTCCCGAAATCCGCTTGGGCGAAATACGCGGCCGCAATCGCCGAAAACAAGGCGATCGTTGATATGGGAGGATATCTCGACCGGACGATCAACAATCTCGGAGCTTACGAAAGCGGCAAAATGATGGACACCAAGAAGTTGGTGGGCATGCAGCAGGAGCTCTCGGCGGCTTTGAGTGATTTTCGCGGAATCGAAAAGGCGCAGGTCCTCGTCAGCGAACGGTCCGAGATGGATCCGAAGATGTACCAGCGCAAAATCATGAGATCGGCCGCCGTTTCGGTTTGGCCGCTTGGCGGCGAACCGCTCGACCCGGAAAAGATTTCGGCGATCAGCACGAACGTCGGCTCATCGCTGGGAATCACCGATTTGAAGGAAATCACGATCACGGACATGAAGAACGGCTTGAGTTGGATCGGGAACAATCTCAAGGCGAAGGGGGGGAATAAAACCTACGAGGACGCGCAGAAGGAATACGAAGCGAGTTGGGAACAAAAGATCCGCGAACTGTTCCCGGATATCACCAAGATGCAGGTCAAGACGACGGTCGAGCTCGACAAAACGCTTTGGCGGGACGAGCACGACATCACGCACGGGAAACCGACGACGGTCGCGACGAAGGAGCGGACGACGGACCTCCAGAAGAAAGACCGCGACATCGCCGGGCGACCCGGTTTGGTCCCGCAGTTGGGATTGCCGGTCCCGAATCCGGCCGCCCAGGTGATTTCCGGCGGTTCGACGACGGAAAAAACCGAGGAGAGCGAGGTCCAAAAGGCGTTGACCGGAGTCGAAGGACAAGGCCGTTTCGCCGGTTTGACCCCGAAGACCGTAACGGCCAGCATCCGGATTCCGATGAGTTACATTCGCAAAGCCTGGGCTCTCGCCAACGCGAAACCGGGCGAAACGGCCCCGGAATCGACGCCGGAAGAACTCGCGAGCACCCGGCTGCAGGTCATCGAAATGGTCCGGACGTCCGTCGGGAACCTGATCGTCGCCGAGTATCGCCCACGAGATGCTCAAGATACCGCACAAATGGTCAACGTCTCGACCTACGACGATCCGGCCCCGATCGTCGAAACGTCCCCGAGCTTCGCGCAGTTGCTGATGCTTTGGCTGGGATCGAACTGGGAAACGCTCTCGCTTTTGGGGCTGGTGCTCGTCGGGCTTTGCGTGCTCTGGGCGATGACCCGGGTCAAACAAACCGAGCCGATCGTCATTTACGAAGCGGCGGAACTGCCGACCGAGGCGGAGCAAATTGCCGAAGGGGAGGAGGAAGAAGAGGAAGCAGGGGAAATCAATCGCTCCCTCGAACCGTTCAACCGCTCGATGCGTTCGCTCCAGAACGAGGTCGCCGATCTGGTTACGGAAAATCCCGACGCCGCGGCGAGCGTTTTACGACAATGGATCGGCAATTTGGCGCTGCAAGACTAGTTACAAATTAAGGGAGCCTCTAAAAATTACCTTCAAGCCAACAAAACAGGGTAAGCGGCCCTCGACAAGGCGGGAAAACGGGAATAT
>JAVBSX010000024.1:0-17666 GCA_031556455.1 Thermoguttaceae bacterium | reverse complement strand
ACGTCGGGTCCGTTGGAGGGATTGAACAACAAGATCAAGACCTTGAAGCGGCAATCCTACGGCTTCCGCGATCAGGAGTACTTCAAACTCAAAATCCTCGCCATTCACAGGACAAGGTACGCACTTGTCGGATGAACCTTTTTTGTGAAGATCAATAATTTGGAAAGCCCCTCTTCGCGACCGCAGGTCGCGGCTCTCCTCCCTCTTCCCTCTGTCCTCTGTTCTTTACGTTTCAAAGAGATTCTTAAAACGGGGATCGTTCAACAAATCCCCCTCGTTCGTCGGCGTTGTATCCAACAAACTGTCGATCACGGCATCGGGGCTGAGCCCTTCGCTTTCGGCGAGGAATCCGAGCACCAACCGATGCCGAAGCACCGGCTTCGCGAGCGACTTGACGTCCTCGCAGGTTACAAACGTCCGGCCGTCGAACAACGCCCTCGCCTTCGCCCCGAGAATGAGAAATTGAACCGCTCGCGGTCCCGCTCCCCAAGAAACGTAATCGCGAACGATTTCCGGAATCCCCTTCTTTTGATCGACGCGTGTTTGCCGGACAAGCGCGAGGGCGTATCGCATCGCATGGTCGCTCGCCGGAACTTGCCGGACGATTTGCTGCAATTCGACGATCTCCCGGGCATTGAGAACGGGTTCGATCTTTTCGGTCGCGACCGAGGTCGTGCGGCGGACGACTTCGAATTCCTCCTCGAAACTCGGGTACCGGACGAAAACCTTGAACATGAAACGGTCCTGCTGGGCTTCCGGCAAGGGGTAGGTCCCTTCCTGCTCGATCGGATTCTGTGTCGCGATCACGAAAAACGGGTCGGGCAAAACATGCCGGTTGCGGCCGACGGTGACACGATGCTCTTGCATCGCTTCGAGCAGGGCCGATTGCGTTTTCGGCGGCGTCCGGTTGATCTCATCGGCGAGAATCATGTTCGCGAACAGCGGCCCTTCGAGAAACCGGTATTCCCGGGAACCGCTCGCCCGATTTTCTTCAATGATGTCGATTCCGGTGATATCGGCCGGCATCAGGTCGGGCGTAAACTGAATCCGGCTGAATCGCAGATCGAGAACCCGGGCCAAAGTGCTAACGAGCAACGTCTTCGCGAGTCCGGGCACCCCTTCGAGCAGGCAATGCCCTTGAGAAAAAACGGAATACAGCAGTTCCTCGATCACCTCGGTTTGTCCGACGATCACTTGGGAAAGCTGTTCCAGGATTTTTTCTTTCGCCCGTTGTGTTTTCGAAAGAACGGTTTTATCGAAATCCATATTTTTCTGGGAATAGAGAAATATCGCAAAAAAGAGGAAAATACGCCGCCAACAAGAAAGCCTCGCGAATGATTATACCGAAAAAACGCGAATCATAAAACGGCCGTGCCGGGGATTCCCGAGAGGATTATAAAGTCGGATTTTTATACCGACGCGGCGATTTTCAATCAACCTTCGACCACCTCAGCGTCATTTCGAGCGAAGCGAGAAATCTCACCCTCGCCGAAAAATCCGGAATTCCAACCCTCGCGCGAGGGTGAGATTTCTCCTTGCGCTGCGCTTCAGTCGAAATGACGGTCTCGTGTTTGCGCGGCCGACAGATCACAACGACCTTGCACTCCGCGTGTACAGCACGCGGCTCTTTTTCGCATTCCAGCCCCTACGGTTTGGAAGAGCGGCTGCGGTTGCGCCCGGAACGTGATTTTCTTTCGCCGCCCGTTGAACCGGAATCGGATTTTTCGCCGCCCGAAGCGTCTTGCGCGGCCGAGGCCGGAGCGGCCCCCTCCTCTCTTTTCGCCTGTCCCGAGGCGGACTTCGGAGGTTGTTTGGACGCTTCCAACCGGTCGGCTTCCTCCTTTTTCCGCTTGTTCTCGTCGAAATTTTTCAAATAGGCATAACATTCGGCGATCGTAATAAAACCGTCGTTGTTTTTGTCGAGTCCCTCGAATTCGGCGGCAATCGCATCGGTCAACGGCTGGTCGTTGGCATATTCCAACAAAGTGAGCTGTCCGTCCTTGTCCTTGTCCCGTTCGAGGTACCAGGCGGGAACCCCTTGCGGCATCCGGTCTTGAGCCGTCGCAACCCGGACTCCCGACTTGGCCGAGCCGAGCGAGGTCGTCGTTTTCCCTCCCAAGGCGGCAATGATCTCGCTGCGGTTTAAACGACCGTCCTTGTTTTTGTCGGCCGTCTGAGCGTTAAACGGGAGCCCCGACCATTCTCCGTTGAGCAGATCGAGGACGCCGTTGCGATTTTTGTCGTGCTTGCTGAGCAAGTCGTTGGCCGATTTCGAAATCTGCTCTTCCCGGGCTGCGTCTTGAGAGGAGGCGGACGAACTTCCCGAATCCCGACCGCCGGCAAAAGGGGTGTTGGGCTGGGATTGCTGCGGTTCAGGAAAACCGAATCCGAGAACGGGTGTATTGGCCTGTTGCGGTTCCCCGAACGGAGGGACGAGCGATTGCGCGGAAGAGACGTTCGCGGCACGGGTCGGCGAAAAGACACCCGACGAGGCGATCGTCGCCGCCGTTAGGTTCGAAGTCGAACCCGATTGGCCGAGACGTTCCAGCTGGTTGAGGTTGATCGTCTGGTTCGGATTGATCCCGTACCGTTGCAGGATCATCGAAATAAAGGCTCGTCGCTGCTCCGGAATTTCGTCCGGGGTCAGCAGCCCGTCCTTATTGGCGTCCATTCTCCGAAGAAAACCGAGCGCACGGTTAATCATCGCGGGGTTCAACGAATTTCCGCCGCCCGGGCCGCTCGGCTGTCGACCGCCGTCCCCGCCAAATTGACCTCCCCGGCCTCTGCGGTCGCCCCGATCACCTCGATCACCGCCAAATTGTGCAAAGGCAACCGAATTCAACAGCAAAATCGATACAATCACAAAAATCGATAAAACTCCGCTGTCTTTACAGGAAAGAAATGCCGAAAAACCTCGAAAAGACTCTTGAGAAGGCATGATCTGACCCGATACGGAGTTAAATTTGGAGAAGGATGCTTTCGATAAATGCCGAAAACCGCGGTCGTTCCAACGCTGAAAACAAGTATACACCGTAATTTCAAGGGAAACAACGTCTTTTTCGAACCCCTGAAATCCGGGAAAGTTCTCTCGAAACTTCAGGGCAATGCAGGGGTTATTTAATATTAGATCAAATCAAAAATTGGTATACCGCGTTCCACTCCCATTAATCGTTACATTTCAAGGAATGAGCACCGCACATCAATTTTTGAATCGCCCTATTTTTTTGAAAACGACCGCCAATACGGTTGGCTTATTTGTTATAATTCCGAAAAGTTATAGATTGTCCGCCAACCAGCCGTTTATCGATCCATGAAAAAAAGGTCAATAACGATGAGAGTTTTCTTCATTTTAATTCATTCGATTATTCTTTCCTTGGCGATCACCTCGCTCCTTTTTGCCCAGCCTCCGGGTCGGCCGGGAATGGGGATGGGGCCGCCGCCGGGACATCCGGGGGGACACCCCGGACCGCCGGGAGGCCGGCCGCCGGGCGGAAAATGGGGGATATTGGTCCGCAATCCCGTGGTTCGCGAATATCTCGGCGTAACCGACGATCAAATCAAGCAGTTTGAAATGATTATCGATACGACGGGCTTCGAGGTGATGAAAAAAATGGACAGCATTACCGGGGGGACTCCGCCGCCCGATTGGACGCCGGAGATTCGCAAAAAGGTTTTCGAGGAAATGCCCGAGATGATGGAAAAGGTGACCGAGGAAACCATGGGGAAATATGAAAAACTCCTGACGCCCGAACAGGTTGAAAAAGCGAGAGTATTGGCGTTCCTCGCCTCGGAAGGGCTCGATTTTCCGATGATCGGGGTTCCTTTTCTCGTCGTTCTCGAATTGACGGAGGAGCAAAAGGCGGACATCCGCAAAATTCAAGCCGATTCCCGTGCGCAAACGCGCAATCTTCTCGACAAAATGCTCAATGCTTCCCACGATCGTGAGCCTTCCGCCGCCAACCGGGAAGGGATCTCGAAGAAAATGCAGGAAATCAACAAGGAAACCACCGACAAGATCAAAGGGGTTTTGACGGCGGAGCAAAGGCAAAAAGCGGAGGATATCACGAGGGAAGGCGAAAAGTTGATGCAGGATATTTTTGAAGCGGAACGGGCGAAGCACCGCGACGAACCGCGTTGGCAACGAAGGCCGGAAGGGCCGCCGCCCGGTCCGGGGATTCCCAGGGATTATCGCCGACCGCTGTATCCCGAAGACGAAAAGTCGCCCGAGGGCAAAAAAGGTCGCGATTTCGAGTTCCCTCGCCCCAGAGAGGCAAGATAAGGCTCCCGCCGAAAAATCAAACTACTGTGCTCCGCACAAAAAATGAGCCAAGGGGCTTCCTGAGCGAAGCGACGAAAGCCCCGATGCCGCGAGTGTTGAGTTCGAGGCTCCGGTTCAAGTTTTTCGCGGAGTGTAATATTATCAATAAGTCTCGCGAATGGAAACCGGCGAAATTCTTTTCCGAAGCGGCCTCATTAACGAAGCGATGCTCTCGGAGCTTCGTGCCTTGCAAAAAGAGAACCTCCGACCGGACCAAATCGCGGTGCAGCGCGGGTATCTGACCGAGGAGGAGGTTCTCAAAGCCCTCGGGGAAGAGCTCGGCATCGGTTTCGTCGACCTCGCGACGGAGCCGGTCGATCTTTCGATCCTGAAAATGTTCCCGGTCCGCTTCATACACCGCGAACGCCTCTTCCCGGTCGGCGTTTACGACCGAATGCTGGTCGTCGCCGTCAGCGATCCGCTCGATCTCTACCCTTTGGACGAAATCGCTTCGATCACCGGGCTGCACGTCCAACCGGTCCTTGCCTTGAAAAACGAGATCGAAAAACTGATCAAAAAGCATCTCGGACTCGGGAGCGAAACGATCGACGGGCTGATGGCCCAGCGCAACGAGGCGACCGAGGGTTCGATCGAACTTCTCGAAGACCTGGAACTCGACGGCTCCGAACTCTCGGAAATGGCCCAGGAGCCGTCGGTGAGCAAACTGGTCAACGAAATCCTTCTCGAAGCGATCGAATCCCGGGCGAGCGACATTCATATCGAATCGGAGCAGGACGGTTTGTCGATCCGGTACAGGATCGACGGAGTGTTGCACGTTCAACCGTTTCCGGCGGAAATACACCGATTTCAGGCGGCGATCATCAGCCGCTTGAAAATCATGTCGAAGCTCAACATCGCCGAACGCCGCTTGCCGCAGGACGGGCGAATTCAGTTGAAATACTCCGGACGCGAAATCGACGTCCGCGTCAGCGTGATTCCGATGATACATGGAGAAGGGATCGTGATGCGTCTTTTGGACAAAGATGCGATGGAATTTTCGCTCCAAGGGTTGGGGATGAACCCTGGTATTTACGATATTTTCTCGAACCTCATCCGGCTGCCGCACGGGATTATTTTGGTGACGGGGCCGACCGGAAGCGGGAAAACGACGACGCTTTACAGTGCGCTCACCGAGATCAAGGATGCCTCGACGAAGATCATTACGACGGAAGACCCGGTCGAATACCGGCTCGAAGGGATCAGCCAGATTCAAGTGCATTCCAAGATCGGTTTGACCTTCGCGGCCTCGCTTCGGAGCATTTTGCGGCACGACCCGGACATCGTGCTCGTCGGAGAAATCCGCGACCTCGAAACGGCGGAAAACGCGGTGCAGGCGGCGCTCACCGGGCATTTGGTGTTCAGCACGTTGCACACGAACGACGCGGCCGGGGCTTATACCCGCATGATCGACATGGGGGTCGAGCCGTTTTTGGTTTCGTGCTGCGTCGAAGCGGCGATGGCCCAGCGGCGCGTCCGGCGGCTTTGCCCGAAATGCAAGCAAGAGTACGTTCCCGACCCGGGGGAATGCCCGGACGATTTTCCGTTGGAGCAGATGCTCGAACAAAACGGTGGTAAGCTGTTCCGCCCCGTCGGCTGCCGCGATTGCCGACAGGTCGGGTACCGGGGGCGGTTCGGGATTTACGAACTGTTGGTCACCTCCAATGCGGTCCGGGAAATTACCGGCCGCAATGCAACGTCCTGGGAAATCAAGAAAACGGCGATCGATGAAGGAATGCGAACGTTGCGGCAGGACGGTTGGAATGCCGTTCTTTCCGGCAAAACCTCGATCGAGGAAGTGGTCCGGGTTACAAAAAGAGACGATCTTTCGGGATAGCAGCTTAGCGGCTTAGAAGAGCGTTTTCGAAGCCGCTGACTGCTAAGTCGCTAAGCTGCTTTCCCCTCACTTCCCACTTTTTTTCTCTGCCGGGGGTTGATTTTATTCCAGGGAAAAGTAGAATGAACGCACAATTCAGCTTTTAAAGCTCTCGGTGTGGGGATTTTTTGTCCCGCACGAGAGCATGGAGGGAGTTTTTTCGAAAAATTTCTTTTTTTCGACTTTTTCTCCTTGACGTAGGAAGTGCGCTTAGTATAATGAGCGGTACTTACGTACTTGCTCTGCGCACGTCGACTGTCTGAACCCTGCCGATTGGCTTTTTGTCTTGGCATTTCCGTCGAACGGTGATTTCAAAGACGAATATCTCGACATCGGTAAAGTTTTCCGGCCAATTTTCCGATTTTGGGCATTACGAAGATTTTTTGCGCACAATAACGCTGTTGAAGGCAACATCACATAAAGTATAAGGACCAATTTAGTTTATTGACACTATTCGTTATTCAGTGAAGGAGCTGATGATCATGAGGAACGTATTTGACGCTATTTTAGAAACAGGACATGATGAGGACTTTATCCCGGTTGTAACGGACGAGTTTTGCCCGACCGATGCCCCTGCGGGCTCTCCGGCGAAACTCGAAGTTTTGGCCGAGCGCATTCGCAAGGGTTTGCCGCTTTGGCACCCGGAAGACCGTGTCGATTACGCGGGACTGACCGGAGCCGTCCGGCCGCGCGATTAGTTCGTTGCGGCTCGAGACCTTATTGCACGGTCGTTTGACAATCAAAATGAAAGGGAAAAGGTGTAAAGCCTTTTCCCTTTTTTGTTGGCCTTTCTACGAACCGAGGGCCGTGCCCCCGACCGTACCGCTCGCGAATTTTGACCATTCTCTGCGCACTCCGCGTCTCCGCGCGACACTCCCTTCGGCTTCTTGCGTACAAAAAAACGAAGGCTATAATCGCGAATATCGGGCTCCAAAATATCGAAACCGAACCGAGGAGGATATCCGATGAGAAAAATCGCTCCATTTTGCGTGATCGTGATTTTGGTTTGCGGCCTGGGGGGCTGCAAGGAAGAGCAAGACTTCGGAGGGAACAACGAAGAGGGTTACGGGCGGAAATTGGATGAGAGCGTCGCGCTCTATTTGGATGTGACGCACGTCGATGAACCTTCTTTGGACATGATTCTCTGGAAAGACGGACGCGTTCTTTTCTTTAAGCCGGGAGAGTATTACTATTTCGGAAAGGTCGACGAGAGCCTGGTTAAAAACTGTCTTGCCGAGATTTCGTCCTCGTTTCGTTTGGCACAACACCAATTCTTTCTCTATGTACCACGCGGTCCCTACGGCCCCTATCAAATCTTACAGGTCGACTATGGAGACGGCGAATTGGTCATTGCAACGGACGGGTATGGCAAGCCTGGGGAAATCGTCCTGAATGCCAAGTACACGACGGATGACCGACCGATGCGTTTTTCGGAATTTTTCAAAAAATGGCGCAAGACCATGGACCGGCTTGACGAGTTAAAGGAAACGGCGATCGCCAACGGGGCGGAGAGCGTCGATTATTTCTGGGATAAAGACCGCCGGTTGGTTGTGAAAAACCAGCCCGGGGAAACTCTGGTGCAACAGCGAATCGTTTGGCAAAATTCGACACCGGAAGTTCAAGAAGAAATGCCGGATTCGGAAACGAAAGACAAGGACGAGGAAAAGCCGGAGGAGAACGCGGAACAAAAGGTTGAAGGTGCGGTCGGTCAATAAACCGGCTTCGGTATGCCAACGGATTCCGCCCTAACGAGGAAAACAAATTCTCCCCCTATTTTATCTTCAGCGGAAAGCTGGTAAAATCAGGTCCAATTGCTTTCTTGTCCTCTGCAATACCCTTATTGATAAAGATTGATTATGAAAAAAGCTCTTCTCGCCTTCTGTTTCGTTTTTCCCATTCTTTGCTGTTTCGCAACGGCCTTGGCCCAAGACAAATCGGACAATCCGATTTTTCAATCGTCTTTGGAATGGCTCAAAACGCCGGTTCCCGTCGAAAACGCCGACGCCGCGACCGCCGCGGATATGAAAGCCTACGACGAGCAGATCGATGCCCCGGCCCCCTACGGACTCCGAAAATTCAAAATGATCCCGGTTCAAGGCGGGAAATTCAAAATGGGCAGCCCGGCCTCCGAAAAAGGACGCTCCGAGGACGAAGGGCCGCAATTCGAAGCCGAAGTGCAGCCGTTTTGGATGGGCGAAGCCGAGGTCACCTGGCGGGAATTCGAGCTTTACGGCTTGAAACTGCTCCGCGAAGCCCACAAGAAAACGCCGCCGCAAGACGAAATGCGTGCCGCGATCACCGATGCGATCGCGACCCCGACCGCTCCTTACAACATCGGGGCGATCAGCTTCAACAAGGCGGGCAAAGAGGGAGAATATCCGGCCAGCGGATTGACCTATTACGCCGCCCACTGCTATTGCAAGTGGTTGACCTCGCTCACCGGCCGTTATTACCGGCTGCCGACCGAAGTCGAATGGGAATACGCCTGCCGGGCGGGAACGACGACCGCGTATTCGTTCGGAGACGATCCGGCTCCGATCGACGATTATGCCTGGACCAACCAAAACTGCGCGGTCGGCACCGGCTACGAAATGGTCAAGCAGAAAAAACCGAACCCCTGGGGTTTTTACGATATGTACGGCAACGTCTCGGAATGGACCTGCGAACAGTACAAGAAGGACGCCTACCAGCAATTCGCCGACGGGAAGGTCAAAGACGACATGTTCCCGCCGAAAGGGAACTTCGGGCAGGTCGCCCGGGGCGGTTCGTGCGACGACGATCCGGTCGATTGCCGCAGCGCGAAGCGAATCGTTTCGGTCCGGGATTGGAAGAAGCAGGACCCGCAATTTCCGCAGAGCATCTGGTGGGTGACCGATGCCCCGTTCGTCGGTTTTCGCGTCGTTCGGCCGCTCGACCCGCCGAAAACCGAGGCCGAAGCCAAACTGTACGAGCCGGACCCCGAAGTCTGGAAAAAGTATTCCGATCTGAATCAAAGAATGTAGTACGAAGTCGTATAAATGACCTTCGCCAAAAGACGCGACGACATTTCGACTGGAGCAACGCGCAAGGAGAAATCTCACCCTCGCGCGAGGGCTGGAATTCCTGCCTTTGGGGCGAGGGTGAGATTTCTCGCTTCGCTCGAAATGACACGGTTTTGTGTTTTTATTCGACGACTTTGTAGTAGGAATGAGCACGGCGTCTTCGCCGCTCGGCTAAACAGTTCAACGGATTTTTTCAAAATTTAACAAAAAGGAAACATTGAATGATGGGCAGCACGATTATTGACATTAAAGGACGGCAGATTTTGGATTCCCGCGGCAACCCGACGGTCGAGGTCGATGTGCAACTCGCCGACGGTTCGTTCGGCCGGGCGGCCGTTCCGAGCGGAGCGAGCACCGGCGTGCACGAAGCGGTCGAACTTCGCGACGGCGACAAGTCGATGTACCTGGGCAAGAGCGTCCTCAAGGCGGTCGGCAACGTCAACGAGAAGTTGTCCGAAGAGCTTTGCGGGTTCGACGCGTTGGACCAGACGACGCTCGACCAGCGGATGATCGAACTCGACGGGACCGAAAACAAGGGTAACCTCGGGGCGAACGCGATTCTCGCCGTTTCGATGGCGACGGCCAAGGCGGCGGCGAGTTACTGCAACCTGCCGCTGTACCGTTATCTCGGGGGCGTCGGCGCCCGGTTGCTCCCGGCCCCGATGATGAACGTGATCAACGGCGGCGCCCATGCCGACAACAAGGTCGACATGCAGGAATTCATGATCATGCCGCTCGGATTCAATTCGTTTACCGACGCGATTCGCTGCGGTTGCGAAGTGTTTCATTCGCTCAAAAACGTGCTCAAAGGGATGAAAATGTCGACCAACGTCGGCGACGAAGGGGGCTTCGCTCCGGACCTTCAGAGCAACGAAGACGCCCTCAAGGCCCTTATGGACGCGATCGCGAAGGCCGGTTACGAGCCCGGCAAGCAGGTTTACATCGCAATGGACTGTGCGAGCAGCGAATACTACGACGCCGGGAAGAAGCAGTACACGATCGACGATAAGGCGATGTCGAGCGCCGCGATGGTCGACATTCTCGCCGGCTGGTGCGATAAGTACCCGATCGTCTCGATTGAAGACGGTTGCGATCAGGACGACTGGGAAGGCTGGAAACTTCTCACCGACAAACTCGGCAAGAAGGTCCAACTCGTCGGCGACGACCTTTTCGTGACCAACACGAAGCGGCTCCAAATGGGGATCGACCAGGGAATCGCGAACAGCATCCTGATCAAGGTCAACCAGATCGGGACCGTAACCGAGACGATCGAAGCGATTCAGTTGGCTCATCGCAACGGTTACACCTCGATTTCCTCGCACCGGAGCGGCGAAACCGAAGACGCGACGATCGCCGATCTCGCGGTCGCGCTGGGTCCAGGCCAAATTAAAACGGGTTCGGCGTCCCGGACCGATCGAATGGCGAAGTACAACCAGTTGATCCGGATCGAAGAAGAGCTCGGAGCCGGAGCGGTTTACGCCGGGCCGTTGTTCCCGAAACTCTGCAAAAAGGCTTGTTGCGGCAAGTAATCTTTGGATTCCAATAAAACGAGCCGGGGGCTGTGCCCCCGACCGTCTCCCTTTTGAGTATCATTTTTTCTCGCGAGGCAGGCAGTCGGGACCGCAGGTCCCGGCTCGTATTCATAACTCGAACGCTTTTTTATGGCGAAAACGGATTATTACGAAATACTGGGTGTGAGTCGAACCGCTTCGAAAGATGAGATCGCTTCGACCTACCGCAAACTCGCGATGCAGTATCACCCGGACCGAAATCCGGGAGATCAGGAAGCGGTCGAACAGTTCAAGCTCTGTGCGGAAGCGTTCGAAGTGCTCAGCAACGACCAAAAGCGTTCCGTTTACGACCAGTACGGACATGCCGGTTTGGAATCGGGGGGGGGCGGGCCGCAGTTTCGCGATGTCGGGGACATTTTCAGCGCATTCGGGGACATGTTCGGCGATTCTCTGTTCGGGCAGCTTTTCGGCGGCGGCCGAGGCCGTTCGCGGGGCGTTCAAGCGGGAGCCGATGTTCGTTGCGATCTTTCCCTCGATTTGCATGAGGCCGCCCGGGGGGTGAGCAAGCCGATCACGTTTCGCCGGCGCGAGCCCTGTAACGCCTGCAAAGGGACGGGATCGAAGCCGGGGGTTGCACCGCAAGAGTGCAAATACTGCGGCGGATCAGGTCGGATCACGCAATCGACCGGCTTCTTTTCGATTCAATCGACCTGCCCGCACTGCCGCGGGGCGGGGGTCGTGATCACCGATCCGTGCCGCGATTGCAACGGGGCCGGTGTCGTACCGCAAACCATAACCAGGGACATCAAAATTCCGGCCGGGGTTGACAGCGGGACCCGACTGCGATTGCAAGGCGAGGGGGAAAAAAGCCCCGAGGGGGGCCCGCCCGGGGATTGTTACGTTTTTATTACCGTCAAGCCGCATCCGCTCTTTCATCGTGATGGGCAGAACCTGATTTGCCGGGTGCCGATCGGTTACGCCCAGGCGGCACTTGGGGCGGAGATCGAGGTTCCGACGCTGGATGGGCCCGAAAAGCTCAAGATTCCGGCCGGGACGCAAAACAACGACATCATCAAGCTCAGGGGGCGCGGGATGCCGGTTCCCCGTCGCAGTATCGCAGGGGATTTGCTGATCCAGGTTTACATCGAAGTGCCGAGAAAGCTGAAGCCGGAGCACGAGGAGATTCTTCGCAAACTGGCCGAAGTCGAACACGAACACGTGATGCCGGAACGCAAATCGTTTTTCGGTAAACTGGCCGATTACGTCAGCGAATTTTTTACGGACGCGAAAGCCTGAAAGGACTTTTCGACTTCGTCGTTTTCGGCAATTGCCTCTTTCTTGCAATGTCGTATAATCAAGATCATGTGAAGCGGAAACATTGATCCTGAAACGTAAGGAGCCAAAATGAGCCTGTTAAGCGGAACCGATCAAACATAAAACCACTGGAAGTTTTCCTTCCGAAATCCGCGAATGAGGAGGAGCCTGAAATTCTCAAGAAAGCCCATGCCGAGAGCCAAAAGAAGCGTCGGGATTTCAAAGAGACGCTCGGTCGCATTGCCGAAGAAAACCAAGGAAAAGAACAAGCCTCCGACGAAGAGGAAGATGAATATTATTGGAAGCATATTTCATGATCCTCCCGAAAAAGTCGTGATAAAGTAGATAAAAGAGCCCGAATTCCGCCCATAAAACCAGACTTTCGCCGTGTCGTCTTAATTTTCTCGTCATTTCGACTGAAGCGCAGCGCAAGGAGACATCTCACCCTCGCGAAAGGGGCAGGAATTCCGAGTCATTGAGCGAGGGTGAGATTTCTCGCTCCGCTCGAAATGACGACCAAAAGTTTTTATGACACCAAACGGCGGTAGTCCCATTATTTTTCTTAATTCGAAAGACATGCCTGAAGAACGACATATCGATTTGAGCAGCGACCCGGACTTTGACGATGCGACCGTTCCGCCGTCGGGTTTCGACGACACGGATACGATCCCGGAAATCACGGCACTCCGCAAGGATTTGGACGAAGCGAAAGACCGCATGCTCCGGGCGAGGGCCGAATTGGAGAATTTCCGGGCCCGGACCAACCGTGAGATCGCCAACGAACGCAAGTACGCCTCGCTCGATCTGATCAGGGACCTGCTCCCCGTGTGGGACAATCTCGGCCGGGCACTTGAAGCCGTCCGCAAAACGCACAACACGGAATCGCTCGCCGAGGGGGTTCAGCTCGTCTATGAACAGTTCGTCGACGTTTTGAAAAAGCACCATTGCGAAAAAATCGAGGCTTTGCATCAACCGTTCGACCCGCACCGTCATGCTTCGATCGCCCAACTGCCGAACGCGGAATTTCCGCCGAACACGGTGATCGATGAGACCCAAACCGGCTTTGCCCTGCACGATCGGGTCGTCCGCCCCGCCCAGGTCGTTCTCGCGGGAGCCGTTGCGGACGACGATTGAAAAGCGGCGGCGTACCACAATAAAAGCCGGAAAGGAGCGCAGCGCATTGACGGAGTGTTGAGATTGAACATCAAACGAGATTCAATCGCCAACACACCGTCAATACGCCGAGTACGGCTCCTTTCCGGCTTTTGTTCTTGACGCTATCTTTGGAAGGCTGACAACAAAACAGAGCGGGAAGCCTATGCGAGTATCGCAATTGCTCGCTTACGCTTCCCGCTCTGTTTTTGTTGGGTTTGCCGGGCCTTGCGGATCCCGGCTCAAACCGATCGCCGTTTTAGAACAGCTGGGTGAATGTCAGGAACACGGTTTGGGCCGTCGATTTCGCGGACATGACCGCATCGTAATTGCCCGAAATCATGCTCGTTCGGTTCATGTTGAGATAAATGTTCCCGCCGATGCCGAGCGTCAGGAAATCCCGTTCCAAATCGATGCCGCGATATGTGACGAACTCCGTCCCGCTGCCGACAAAACGGGCTTCGGAATCCGAATAGGGACTCCCTCCCATCTGGTGGGAGTAAAAGACCTTGCCGCTGATGGTCAGGTTTCTCGCGCCCAGTTCTCCGGCAAACCCGGTCCGGACATAAGTTCGGTCGTTCCGGCTTTTGGAGTATTCGAGATCGAAAATGTCGGCGCCGTGTTCGCTCGCCGCATCCTGCCAGACGTTTTCAAAATCAAACGCGAGGAGCGGCTTGATCATCGCGTAGCCGCCGAGGTAAAACGGTCTCGCCAGTTCAAAACTCGCGAAGAGCGTATTGCCGTCGTAATCGCTTTCGGCCCGATACGCGTCCGCTCCGTCGAAAACATACCGCCGCATGTCGTACCGCTGGAAGCCGACGCCGACGAACGCCTTCATTTCGATTTTCGTCGTCAGCCGCATGCCGCCTTGGAGCGCGAGCAGGAAATCGTCCATTTTGACCTCGTTGACGTGTTGGCTCAACTCCGGTCGACCGTATCCGAAAACGATCCCGAGGGATGTCGTGGGGTCGATCTTGCGGTTGAACCCGCTGAGGAATCCCGTGCTCGAAACGTTGTAGCCCAACGCGTTGTCGTCTCCCCGGTAGTCCGTATCGTTATGGTACGGGGTGATCCAGAAATTGTTACGCGGATGAAAATTGGCGCTATACCGGTTCTGCGGACCGAAAAAGATCTTGTTGTCGGTCGTCCAACCGATTTGCTCCATCGCCGAACGCCAAGGCGTCGCCATATACATCGTCATACTGCTGGCCCGAACCTCGCCGGACATCGAATGGAGGGCACCGCAAAGGGTCTCCGAATCGAGATTGCTCAAATTGGTGAGGGCGTCCCACCAGTAACCGTCGGTACGCGAATCGTCCAACATGCGGCCGGCCTGGGACGAGTTGATCGTACAGCCCTGTTCCTGGAAAAAATTGTTGCGTTCGATCCGGAGAACATATTTTGAACCGGTTCCGACCGCGTCGACTTCCTGAACCGCATCGAGAAACTTGACACTTCGTCCGCTGATCTTGTCATAGAAATCGACCGCTCCGAATTCCCCGGAAATATCCCCTTCGCTTTGAACCAAGGTGTATTCGATTCCGGTGCCGTTGTAATTGGCCCGGACCAGGGCGACATCCAAGGTCGCATCCCCGAGGGCGACGTTGCTGCGTTCCGTCGCCGAAAGGTTTTTCACGTTCAGCCGGTCGCTGTTCCCGGCCGCATCCGTATCGACGACGAACGCTCCGCTCCGATCGAACGTAAGCGAACCGGTGATGTCGAGGGTCGCGATATCCCCGGCGTTGGCGCCCGGATTGAGGAAGGCGCCCCCGGTTACGAACAGCCCGTCGGTCGTGTAAATGTTGCCGATCCCGTTGAGTTCCGTTCCGTCCGTCAAATGAATCGCCCCGTTGCCGACAAGACCGCCGTCGCTTTCGAGCGTGATGATCTTGTTGTCGAATTTGACCAGCCCGAACGTGTTGATCGCTCCATTGTTGCGGATCAGAATCTGAAGAGGATCGGTTCGCGTCGCGTCGGAACTCAGGATTTGGCTCCCCGCTTCCATTGCCAGGATCGAGTTGTCGATCGTCAGGTTGTCATTGGTATAAAGCCTGCCGATCCGTCCCAGATCGACATACGAATGCCGGGTGTCATCCCCTTGAATCAGGACGTTTTTCCCCGTTCCGGCGGCGATGATGCCGTTGGCGTCTTGGAAAACCGAGCTTTTATTGATCACCAAATCCCCGTCGGTTCGGAGAATGCTGTTGCTTCCCTGGGTAATCGTCGCGTTGTCGATGCTCAGGGTGCCGTCGAGTGAACTGTTGTCCCCTTGGGTCAACGACGCTCCGTTGATCGTGATCGTCTGACCGGCTCCGGCCGCAACCGTCGAGTTGTCCCCTTGGTAAACTTCGGCGCCTTGGGAAATCGTAACCCCGGTCGCTCCGTAAATACTGGAGTCGTCCCCTTGACGGACTTCCGTGCCCGTTCCGTTGATCGTCACGGAATTGCTGCGGCTTCGGATTTGCCCCCGGTCGCCTTGATCGACCTTCGCCCCGCCGTTGATTGTCAGCCCTTGGTTCGAGACGAGCAGGGAATCGTCTCCCTGGGTGACCGCGGTGGTCGCCCCGTTGATCTGCATGGTCGTTCCGGCTTCAATGCTCGAACCGACGCCGAACTTGACGGTCGAGGAATCGATGCTCATCGCACCGCTCGTCGCGAGGTATTGTCCCCCGGAATAGCCGCTTTGAGTGATCGAGGATCCGTTGATCGACATTCCGCCGCTGCCGGCGATGATCGCGGAGCCGTCCCCCATCGAAATGACCGTATCGGTCATCGTGCTGCCGCCCGTCCCGGTTCCCAAGGTCTTCCCGGTCGCGCCGCTGCCGTTGACGACGGCATTGGCCCCGAGAGTGACGCTTTCCCCGGTTGAGGAAGCGCCCCGGAAGCTCATGTTGCCGTTCAGATACAGTTTGGCGAAATCGGTTGTTCCTGCGGCGGCGTTCATTTTCAGCAGACCGCCGTTTTCAATGTTCAAGCTCCCGCTCGCGGTCGGAACCGCTCCGGCATCCGCCGAGGACCCGACGCTCAGGATCGAGCCGTTGCCGGAGACCCTGAGGCTCCCGCCGTTTTGGATGAGCGTGTATTTGCTCGTCGAAACGGTCGCTCCGTTCAATATGTCGAGCGAGCTGTTAACGGTCAAGGAACCGGCCGTTTGGGAATTGACCGAACCGTTGAGCGTCGTCGCCGTGCTGATTGTCGTATCGGCTCCGCCCCATTGCTGCCCCATCGCTTGGGGAAAGGCGTTTCCGAAGGCGACCGTCAATGCGAAGGCGAGCAAACCGGTGATCGGCTGCTTTTTGAAAATAGTGCTGAATTTTTCTCGTTTGGAACTCACGAATGTTCTCCTTCTTTTGAAACCTGAATCCTTGGGGGCTGGGGGGATACGTAATATTTATAACGTAGGTAACATACCGAAGTCGGTAAAATTTCCGTCTTCAACACGGTAGCGGCCCAACGAGGCTGCGGTTTGGCCGAGGGCGAAGCCTACTGCCAGTACCGGCTACGGTACAATGAGAAAATCGGTTTAAAACGACTTATCCATACAATCGATAAAATCGGCCTGCCGTGTCGTTCGGCTCCACTTTTTTTGAGCGCAAATTGAAAAAAAATACGGTTTGTACTGATTATTCTGAAGTAATGGCGACAGTTTAGTTAGAATAGGAATAAAGAAAAAAATACGGCGACAAAACGGTTTTCGCAAAATACAAAAACCGAAAAGATTTTATCGGCTATTTCTGACAACTCATCATGTCATTTCGAGCGAAGCGAGAAATCTCACCCTTGCCGTAAGAGCCGGTCTTCTCTCCCGCTCGCGAGGGTGAGATTTCTCCTTACGCTGCGTTTCAGTCGAAATGACGAGAACACCATCCCGCTGAAGTATTAGCAAAAGTCATTTTTTGGCATTTTCGAGGATAGGAATTTTGCCGCGAAATGGTTACAATGAGCCTGCAAGGAGCGTCCAACTATTAGTCCTCTAAATTACGTACAGTACGTTTTCCCATTCCAAAATCATGCGTTTTTCATTCGGCCAGGAACTTCGACAAGAGCAGAAGCAGGTTCTCACCCAGAGAATGATCCAGGCTATGGAAATTCTCCAGCTTCCGCTTATGGAACTGGAAGAACGGATTGAAACCGAAATCGAAAAGAACCCGCTGTTGGAGTTGGACGAAGAAACACCCGAAACCCCGGAATCGGCCGCATCGTCGGAAGAAGTGAGGCCGGACGATCCGGAAGACACGGGCATCCTCCGTTTCGAGCACGAACGGGAGATCGCCGTCGGGGAAAGCCCGAATTCGCAGGACGATTTTCGCGTCGCGGACGAGTATGCGGCAACCTATTCCGACACGATCGACGAAAGCCCGGCCCGGTCGCAGAACTGGTTGGAAGATGAGAACGACCGTCGCAACGACGCGATCGCGAACATCGCTTCCCCCTCGCAAACGTTGCAGGAATACCTG
>JAVBSX010000203.1:0-13371 GCA_031556455.1 Thermoguttaceae bacterium | reverse complement strand
TTGTAAATGTCGATCCCCGGCATGATCGGGGCGTGTCGATAGGTCCGATAGGCGGCCGCATGAGCCTGGTACATCAATTCGCCGTCCCGGGAAGTTCGCCAAGGTGTTTCCCCGATCAATCGGGCCGCATGTTCGTAAATTGACGGTGATATCTCCATGATTCTTGAAAATGATTTGAAGTTGAACCCGGCAAAATATCGCCCGTTGCCCTTTTAGCCGGTACTCCGCGCATTTTTTAACCGGTACTCCGTGTATTTAACGCTTCGAGGAGCGGCAAATCGAATTTGGCCGGGACGCTCCGCAGGTCGATCACGATCCAATCGCCGTTTTCCCCGAACGGGTTGATCCCTTCTTCCAACCGTCCGGCGCGGAAGTATTCCGGAACTTTCTCCTCTTTCGAACCCGGCGAGGCCGCTCCTTTGCCGGAATCTTGTTTCGATTTGACGCCGCCGCGAACCGCGACGACGACCCCGGGCGAGCCGCGAAGCAACGCCTCGGCCAGGGATTTTGCCGATTGACCGTTGGGACGGAGATGCAACTGACAGCCGGGGAGCGTAAGCGGGATGTCTTCGCCGAAGACCGGAACGGGCTCGGTCGTATAAAACACCTCCGCGATTCCGGGAATCGCCGTGATTTGAGGAGCAAGTCGATTGGCCCGGTTACGCAAATTGTCCAACGACGTCGAGAGCAATTGCATGAGCGGAATTCTCACGTCTCCGGAAAAATCCTTGGCGAGATGTATTTCGAGGGCGGCCTGCAATCCGGCGAGCGACATCGGCCCCGGCAGAAACGCCGGGAGCAGGGGATGCTTGCGAATCGCCTCGATCCAATGCCGTCGCCCGAGCAGGATGCCGCATTCGGGGCCGCCGATCAGTCCCCCGCCGGTGCAAATCACCAAATCGGCGGCATGTTCGACGAGACAGCGGGAAAGAACGGGGACCTCCTTCAAACCGAGCGGGCCGAGATCGCGAAAGGCG
This sequence comes from Thermoguttaceae bacterium, assembly GCA_031556455.1. Classification (GTDB taxonomy): domain Bacteria; phylum Planctomycetota; class Planctomycetia; order Pirellulales; family Thermoguttaceae; genus JAVBSX01. Next base: position 12,394 of record JAVBSX010000203.1, on the reverse strand, counting down.
GCGAACTGCAATTCCAAAAGAATCGGAATTTCTTCCTGCCGCATGATATCGCTCAATTCCGCGAATACGACGTTTTGGAGAATCTCACCTTTTTCCTCCTCGGAAGAAGCGTGGTTTTGGCCGAACGATTCCTCGAATTTTTCGCGCCGCCGTTGGGCGAGCCGTTCGTTTTCCAACGCGAGCCGGCAAGAGTTGTAGCCGCGGGAAGCCAAATAAACCAGCCCGGTCCGATCCGAAAGGCCGTTACGATAGTCTTCGAGCGTCGTTCGATTGGATGCTCCGACCTCGAAAACCGTGGTTCCGCACAGTCGCAAAAGATCGACAAGCCGGTATCCTCGCTCGCTTTCGTAGGATTCGGACCGGGAAAGCAGTGTTTCCTTTTCCCCGGCGAGGGCGAAGGCGACCAACTGCTGGGCCGCGACGACGCTTTCCAAAACGATCGCATCTTCCGCCTGCGTCAATTCCTTCAACATCAAAACGGCGGAATCGTGAGAAAAGGCATACGGCGAAGCGACCGGCTGTTCCGTCGGGATCGTACACAGCGCCCCCTCCCCCCGGTCGCTCGCCGCGAGCATCCGTTCGATCACCTCGAACGCAAGCGGCGGGTTACCGAATTCCGAATGATACAATTGACCGCTCGCGTTGATGAGCGGTCGTTCGAGCCGCGCAACCTGTTCCTTGAGTCGGGCGAGAATCCGTTGAACGAGTTCGGAAATATCCGGCATCCGCATTTCCGTCGCGACGGACATCATCTCCGTGCGAATCTCGTCCATAACCCCTCGCGCGGTCGTGATCACCGCCGCCGGATGCAGGTGATCGACAAGCGGTTTGATCATCGGGGAGGAGAGAATTTCGTTGATCGTCGGAAACAGATTCGATTTCGGCATCGGTTGAATAGAGGCAAGAGAAAATCGGCGGCCCGTTGCGATCTTATTATATCCGGAATCGGAGAGAATTGGGACAAGAACGGTTTTTTGTCTTGCGGGGAGCTCGAACTTTGTTGACAAGGTAGGTTGCCGACCTCCGGGCGGCAACGTCCGGTACTCCGGACCTGCCCCGGATTCAAGTGCGGAGTGCCGCACGCAACCGCCCGGAGGTCGGTTGCCTACCTTTTCGAAACCCCCGCAAAATTTGCGTGCGTCGTACACTTTGCGGGGTTAAAGTTTAGTGGTTGTCCCGTTTTTGCGAAACGCTTGTCGGGCGGCAAATCTTTTTTTATTGGAAAATTCTGCCCTTATTGCCTGTTTTGTGGTATCTTGGAAGGGAGTTCCGACGAAAATCCCGACTATGTTAGTAGTCTTTTGTTCGAGATGTGAATCTATGAGAGTGAAACCTAGCGCGTTTTCAAAATTGGCTGAGACGGAAAACGCCTGTTGGCCGACAGCCCACGGGAACGAAAAGCGTCCCTGCGAACGAGTGCGGTCGAAAACCGTTTACCGGTTCTCTCTTTTTTTGAAAATCGTTCTGTTTTTTGTCGCTTTTTCATTCCAAGGGGGCTTTCTTTACTGCGTGCAGGAAGAAACGGGCAAACCGGCGACGATTCGACGCGAAGAAGGCCTGCCTCCGACGCTCCCCTCGCCCGCCGCCGCTCAAGACGCGCCGCCTCTCATGCAGGGTAAGCGTTTCGAAGAGGCCCCGCTCAACATCTATCTTATGGAAAAGGATGGGAAAATCATTTCCTACATCCCGCATTTTTCCATTGAAGAGTTTGAACTGATCAGGCAACATTTACAGAATTCCGGCAATCCGGAACCGTCCTATTCCATTCAAAAAATCGACGCGGTCGGAGAGGTCAAAGGAAAGCTCGCCCGAATCGATTTTCAATTTGAAATCACGACCCTCGATCATCCGGTCGTTCTTGTTTCTCTCGGGCTGCACGAAGGAATTTTTCTCCTCTCGGATCAAGACCAACAGGAAGGTTTGCAGGGCGCCTCGAAAATCGAACCTCATCGTTTTCTTCGGTATACGGGAGAAGGTTCCTGCGAAATCGGGGTTGATTCTCAAACGAACGACTACCTCCTCACCATTCGCAATCCCGAACCGGCCGAAAGTCGGCCCGCAACGGCTTCCGACCAGGCGAACGGCGAGAACCCGCCGGAATCCGCGATCAACTTGACGGCGGGCGGCTTTTCCCAACGTGTTCGTCAACATTCGATCGGTATGACTCTTTGTTTTCCCGTCGGGACCCTCGGACAAGACGAGCAGCGTTTGGTCGCGACCTTTCCCGGGGCGGTCGGTTCGAGAATCGTTTTAACCGTTCCGGTCGCGGATGCCGTTCCGACGGTCAACCAGGGGGGGATACTCCGTTCCAAAACGTCCCCGCAGCCGGAGAGCACACGCTTTGAAATTCAAGGGATTACGAAGACCCTGGACGTTTCCTGGCGCAAGGCGGTTCAAGCCGTTCCCGAGGAAAAACCGCTTGTCTTGCATGTCGAAGACGCAAAAATCATCGCTCAGTTGAATAACCGCGAAGCCGTTTTCGAAGCGACCTTGCCGGTGCGCAGCGTCGGCGGGCCGCTGCAACGATTTCAGGTTCGGCTTCCCCAGGGAACGCGCTGGGTGCCTTCCGATCCGGGGGCCCTGGCCGCGCGGGAATATGAAATTCGCGAAATTCTCGAATCCGCCCCGGGAGAAAAAAACGACGTTCCTTCTCCCGTTCAAGCTCCGCTTCTCGAAGTCGCCGTTCTCGGACCGCCCAAGCAGGATGTCCCGTTTCCGGTTCAAATCAAGGCGATCCGAACGTTTTTTCCGGAAGATCAACTCGCGGGAGAGGAATTGACCGGGTTCGAGGTCGTCGGAGCGGAACGGCAATTCGGGCGACTCGAAGTCGAAGTGCCCAACGATTTGCATTTGAATTGGAAATGCGTTCACGGAATTCGCGAAGACGAGGAACAGGACAGCGGTTTTCGCGAAGGGTTCGGCATCACACGTTTCGCCTATTATTCCCAGCCGTTTTCCCTGCATGTCAAAGTCGTTTCCCCGCAAACGAGGATCAACGTCAAACCGGAATATCAAATCCAAATCGAAAAAGGGCAGATCGTTTTAAGCGGCAAGCTTTTCGCCCGAATCAGCGGCTCGAAGACGAATCGGCTTTCGATGCGCCTTTTCGATTGGCATTTGGACGAGATCGGTCCGGCCAACAAAGTCGATGCTTCGGGAATCGCTTCGGAAAACGAATCCGGCGAGCCCGGGCAAGGAACGACGACGATTCCGCTCCTGGTCCGTTCGGACGGCCCGGTCGAGCTCGATATCAAGCTTTCCCGGCCGATGCCCGCCGCAACGGACGAGAAGACAATCGTTCGCTTTCCGATCCCGATGCCGGTTGCCGACCGCATCGAGCCGGCGACGGTCGTGATCGTTCCGGCAGACAATCTCGAACTCATTCTCTCGGAAACCGAGCCGAACGTCGGTCTCTCGCGAATGGTCCGGAATTCCGTTTCGGGATTGAACCTTCCGCCGCACCAACAGGATCCGTTGATTTTTCGGGTCGACGCTCCGGAAGCGACTTTCGTTTCCGACGTCGTTTTTCACAAACAGCGGGTTTTCGTCCAATCCCGCAGCGAAATCCGGCTGTTGGAACAGCAGAATCAGGTTACTCAAACGTTGAATTACACTGTCCGTTACGAACCTTTGGACACGTTGACGCTCCTGATTCCGAAATCGGTCGACGAGAACGGTTCGATGAAACTGTTCCTCGATTTCGAGGGAAAAACCGTCGACCTGAAGCCGGCCTCCTTCGGGGAGCCTTTCGATGCGAAGCTGGTCCGCAGGCGGTTTCCGCTCCCCGGACCATTTATTGGCAATGGGACGCTTCGAATTCAATACTCTTTTGGACCGACGGAAATTCAACGACAAACGACGACGCGAATGATAATTCCCTTGATCGTCCCGGCCGAGAACACCCCGGTCGATCAACAGGTTGTCGCGATTGTCCGGAGCGGAGTTAATATTTTTCTCTCCGAAGAGAGGCCGGATCAAAACGGTTCTTGGAAAAAACCGGAAAAGATCGGAACGAGCGAAGCCGGGTCGGGAACCGCGTTCGTTTCGAATCGTTGGGAAACGTCGATTCCGTTTTACGTTACGCTCGATTATTTCGACGTCCTCGGAACGACGGTCGTCGAAAAAGCCTGGATTCAAACCTGGTTGTCCCAGCGCATTCGAATGGACCACGCCTTTTTCCGGTTGAGCAGCGACCACGAAGTGATCGCGGTGCACCTGCCGGGCGGTTTTGAAAAGAGACAGCTTGTCGTTCAATGGGACAACGAGACGATTCGTTCTCCGCAGTACGCTTCGGACGGGACGCTTTTGATCACGCAACGCTCGGAACAGCGGGGGAAATCGCATTTGTTGGACATCAAATATCAAATGCCCGCCGAACCCCGTTCGTTTCACTATTCGCTGGAGCTGCCGCATTTCGACGATGATATTTGGGTCCGCCAAACTTATTGGCAAGTCGTCTTGCCGCGGAACCAGTTGATTTTTCAGGATTCGCCCGGTTGGACCTCCGAATATCAATGGGGCTGGGACGGTCCGCTTTGGGGACGCGTTCCCTCCTTGAAACAGGAAACGCTCGAAATTTGGATCGGTTCTTCCGAAGATCCGTCGATCCCCCTTTCGCGAGACACCGGCTGCTATCTCTTCAGCGGATTCCAACCTCCGACGGTGAGCGTGCTTTATATCGTCGACCAGACCCAAGCGGTTTTTCTTTCGAGCGGAACCGTTCTCCTCATCGGACTTTGTTTGATTTATTTTCCCCGTTTGAGGCAAGGCGGGATTCTGTTCGTTCTCGCCGTCGTGATGTTTTCGATCCTTTTTTATCAACCGACGCCGGCGCTGTTGTTTTTGCAAACATCGATCGTCGGGCTCGTCCTCGCGTTGTTCGTAGGAGTATTGGCCAGGATTTTCGCCCGGGAAGACCGTTGGAAGCCGCCGGCGGCATTCGTACCCCCGATTTTGTCGGTTTCGTCGGATTATCCTTCGGACTCTTCCGGGACGCCGATCCCCGATTTTGAAATGACACACCGGGAAATCGGCAACAAGACCTTGCCCGCCGCCGTTCCCGAAGAACCTTGAGGTAAGACTATAGGCTATAGGGAGACGGTTGGGAAACAATGGAGCCTGGTGCTTTGTTACGGTCAAGAATTAGGAAAGGTGGGCGACCGACCTCCGGGCGGTCGCGTCGGCGAAAGCCGACTTGTCCCGATTTTCGGTCCGGAGTACCGGACGTTGCCGCCCGGAGGTCGGCAACCTACCTTCCCAAGATTGAATTGGAACAAAGCACTAGGGCCTGCGCCCCACAGCTTTGTCGCGGTTTTAGGCTTGAATTCAGGAATGAGGCAATTCGTAACACCGTACCAAAAACATGTCGTTCGTTCGTTTTCGATTCGTATTGCCGCGTTGCGTAATACCCGCCGTCGTGCTTGTCATGATTTTTTCGGCGGCGTTTTGTGCTGCGCAAACGGAAGAGACGGTTCGTTTTCGACGTTGGTACGCCCCGATCGAACATGTTTTCCGCTGGCCTTGGGGAGAGGAGGAGCCGTATTATCGATTTGACGGAAAAACGTTCGAGGAGATCGTCGCCCGATCGCGAAAAGAAACCTCGGAACCGACTTGGGAGAACGATTCGTTTCTCTTCGAGGGGATCCGGCTTCGCGCTTCTTTGCAGGATACGATTTATCTGGAAGGGGACGGAACTTTCCAATTCCGAACCGCGGTACGCTCGATTCCGCTGGAACCGCTCGGTTTTTGGCTGACCCAACCGGTTTTTTCCGACGGCGGCAAAGCCCGAATCGGAGTGGGCTCGCAAAAACAATGCCGACTGTTTCTCCCGGAACCTGTTGAAAACCCCGGTGCCTCGGCGGAAGCGGAGCAAGAAGATGCCGGAAAAGAACCGGAAACGGATCATTCCGAACGGAATGCAAACGATCCGATTTCGCCGGATCCGGTCGATCCTTCCGATGCCCTTCAAGTCGCCGCGATCAAACCCAATATTCCTGAAAACGAACTCCGGGAATTGAATTTTCAATGGTCTTTGCGAGGGCAGAAAGATTCTCGCGGCAACATTGTTTTTAACATTGCGACCCCTCCGTCCGTTCGCATTGAATTGGAGCTGACGCTTCCTTCGAACTGGATCCCTTCCGTATCGGAAGGCATTGTCCGCTCCCAGGACTCGGAGAACCCGGATGCGGCTTCGGCGGGAGGCCCTCAAGTACCGCGTTTGAAAAAGTGGACGCTTTTTCTCGGCGGGCATAATCGAATCACGTTGGTTCTCACCCCCGTCGATCAAGGGCCGAATCTTCGACAAAAGATTCCGATACAGCAGACCTTGACGTACCATGTTCGTCCCGAAGGTTTGGATGTCAATTCGACGGCGGTTTTCGAAAAGACGGAGATCGCGAGCTCCGGCATCGTCGTCGAACTGGACGAACCGCTCGAGGTCGTTGCCGTACAATTCGGCGGGAAACCGGTCCTCTGGATGCCGATCCCTTTTTCCGACGGTCCGGAAACCCGGCAATTGTACGTTACGCTTCCCGAAGAGACGTTTCTCTCCAACGTTTTGAGCGTCGACGCCGTTTGTCCGACACGATTGCAGGAAAATTGGACGCTTCCGGGAATCCGGTTTCATTCTCCGCAACATTTTTGGATGGAAACGCGCTCGAATCTTTTCGTAACCCATCCCTTGGTGTTGTGTGGTTTGACGCTGGAACAGGCTTGTCAAACGACTTCGACACAGGAATCGCTGAACGCGAAAGAGAAAGGCTATTTTTTCCAATACTTCGGCCCGGATTCCCGGATCGTCGTCGAACTGACTCCGGACGCCCCCAACATTCTCTGGAACAGCGGGACGTTGATTCATTGGGAAGAAGACTCGATCAGCGGCGTCGCGCTCCTTGATTTCGGACCGAACCAGGAACATCCGCCGTTGGTTGAACTCCTGATTCAACCGCAATGGTCGATCGACAGCGTCGAACTCGTCCCCAAGGAAAACGTTTTGTATTGGGAGGCCGATAGCTCTTTGCCGGAATCCGAAGAGGAGCGGGCGATTTTGACGAAAGAAACCGATACGGCGGTCGAGAGTGCGCGGAAATCCCTCTTTGTTTTCGTCAATAAAGCCTCGAAGCTTCGGGTTACGGGCCGTTTTTCCCTCCCGGCATCGGGGACGGTCCCTCTCCGAAATTTGATTCCCGTGCGTATTCGCAATCCGATTCAATCCGGAAGCAATCGCGGGACTGCGGCCGCCGAAGGGACGAGCGATATCGGAGCCGGGAAACATCTGCTTGCGGTTGAAAGCGCCGCCCCGGGACGACTGAAACTCTGGCCCGGTTCCGGACAGAATCCGATACCGATTCCGACGAACGACCCGATGGTTCGGGAACGATTTTCCGGTGGTCTGCCTTCGCCGGACAGTGCGGTCTTTCTTGCCGATGCGAGTTTTCGAACGGTTCAAATCGGCTTGGAACCGCTCCGGCTCAGTTACACGTCCGATGTCAAATGCAACTTGACCCTGGACGGCGGGGAACTGACTCAAACCTACCGATTCGAATGCTTCCCGACCGGAAGCCGGATCGACCGGGTCCTGGTTCATTTTTCGCAGGATTCCGAGGTTCCCTGGGTTTGGAAAACCGGAATCGACCAGGAAAAACCGTTGACGGTTTTGGAACCGACGAAAAAATCGCTCCAGGGAACATCCGTACCCCTCGGCGGAAAGGTTTTGGAAATTCGCTTGCCAACCCCGCGAAGCGGTCCTTTCGTTTTAACCGCGACGCGACGTCTGCCGATCGATAAATTGACGCCGATTCCTTTGGCGATGCTTCCGGAAAGCACTGTCCAACAGACGGAGCTGGTGATCGAATCCGCTTACGATACGAACGTCGAAGTCGTCAACACGCGACTGAAGCCGATCCCAATCGCGGCTCCGGCTCGCAACGAATACCAAACGATTCGGGCGGCCTTTCGGTATGATCCCTCGCGGGATATCGATCTTTCGGATAACCCGTCCCTGTCTCTCCGACCGCGAAAAAAGGACCGTTTGATCGCCTCCGCCTGGGTTTGGTCCTTGCAATTGGATTCTCAATTCGAGGCGGGAAAAATCGTCCGTGAGCACGCAACGTTTTTTATCGAAAACCGGGGACAAAAACAGGTTCGAATCACGCTTCCGCAAAACATTCGGGCCGAAGACGTCCTCGCCGTTTGGGTCGAAGACGAACGAGTTCCCTGGTATCGAAATCGAGAATCGAAAAAACGTGAAGAGAACGATATTGAACGGACTTCCGAAAAGGTTTTTTCGGAACAGACACATATTTTTCTTACTATGCCGGAACGGCGTCGTTTTACCGCCGTTTCGTTGGAATATTCGCATCAGGCGGAGCCGCTGGTTCTCCGAAAAACATTACGGCCGGATTATCCGGAAATCGATCTGCCCGTCCTGAGCGGAACCTGGATCGTTTGGACTCCGCCGGAATTTCAAACCTTTTTGCGGAAAAAACCGGGAATGCACGATTCCGGGAACGGCGAACGGGAAGAGGATTTTTCGCCTCTTTCCGATTTCGGTTTTTCCCAAGCACTCGACCCGGCCTATCGGGTTCAAGACCATCGCTCTTTCGATCCGTTGGCTTCGGACGATTGGCAACGGCTGCTCTCGTTCGATCGGCGAAAACGAAATTGCCTGAGTATCGCCGAGCGTCTCATCGACCTGCTCGGAGATGAAAAAACCGTTCGTTCGATTCGAGCTTCGGCAGCGTTTACGCCCGATCGCGAACCGGGAAAGGAAGGGGAAAAGAGCGAATCGTCTCACGAAATAATCACTTGGGGCAATCTGTTCGGTGATTACCGGTTCCTTTCGACGGTATTCGAGGAAACCGCCCAAGGGCCTGTTTCGCCCCGAATCATCGTCGACTGGACGGCCCTTCGCCGGATCGGGATATTTCCGACGACGCAGGTTGTTTTTTCGCAGTCGCTCACCCGGCGCTCCAAAGGCTACTCCGTTTTGGAAAACGCGGGATTGACCTTGTTGTTTTTCGATGAACGCGAATTGCTGATCACTTCGGCGCTCAATGCCGCGAAATACCGACCCGAACTCGACTCCCTGATCGGCGATCGAATCAAGATCATGCAGGAAGGTCCGCTCTCAGACCAATTTCGCAAGGCTTTGGACGGTCATCTTCCGCAACAATGGGTTTCATTTTCGAACTGGAACAGCCTTGTCGCCGGCCAGATTAATCCCTGGGGCAACCTTTCCTCCTTGCGACTCGGATCGGTGATTTCCGGTTGGAATGCCGTCGAATTGAAAATGAATGAATCATCAAGCGGCGTCTATATCGCCTATCGACCGAAATTGAACGCCTATCATTATCTCGCCTTTTTGGCCGTTCTCGTTTTGACTCGAATGAAACCGTTTTTCAGAGTCTCTTTTTTGATCGCCTTGCTTGTCCTGTTCGGCGTACTGACGCAATTCCTGCCCCCCTATTACGCCGTCGTGCCGAGAGGAGCGTTTTTCGGGGCGCTTTGCGGGATTGGGTTTTCGCTCCTTCGGTTCGAAGACACGCCGCGAACGAAGAGGAAAAGCAAGACGCCGCGATCTCCCGCCCTTTCGATTGAGCAGGAATCTTCGGACGCCGAGTTCGAAGTCCGGGAATTGCGACCGTTTCATAAAACGCAGCCGCAAAAGACGACCCATGATTTTTTCGAGTCGTTGCAGAAAGACCTGGAAGGCTGGGGAGCGGATAACTGATCCTCACGCAAAAACCGAACACGGCAAACAGCAGCCCGAAGCGTAAACGCCGGGTTGACCTCGCGTTTCCGTATTGAAAAACCGGTCGCTGACGCTTCCGGCTGCTGCCCACATCCGGAATTTTTTGTAAAGATAAGTAAAATTTCCGTCTTCAGTACGCAGCGACCCAACGAGGCCGCGGTTTGACGGAGGGCGAAGCCCATTCGCCTGGACGGCAGGTCCCCGTCCCTCCTTGGTTTTTCGGGGATTTCGGGTACATTGAACCGTTTAAAAAATCGTTTTCAATGATCTTCTTTTCGTTTCTTTCCCGAAATCATGGCCGTACTCCTGAACGTCGAACATCTTCGCAAGCACTTTACGGACGAGCCGGTTTTGGTCGATGTTACGTTCCAGGTACGGACCGGCGACAAAATCGGGCTGGTCGGGCCCAACGGTTGCGGCAAGACCACGCTCTTGAATATTCTCGCCGGTCGGGAGGAATCCGAAAAAGGCTCGATCGAAAAATCGGGCGACATCATGATCGGGTATCTCGAACAACGGCCCGAGACGGTTGTCGGCAAAACCGTTTTAGAAGAGGCCCAGGACGCCCTCTCGCACCTTCTTGAATTGCAGCAGGAAGCGGAATCGCTCGCCCATCGGCTCGCCGAATCGCTCGAACCGGCCGAGCACAACCGACTCGCGGCGCGGTACGACCGGTTGCACGAAGAGCTGTTACGGCACGACGCCTATCATCTCGATCACCGCGTCGAGCGGATTTTGCACGGGCTCGGTTTCTTCGATTCGGATTTCGAAAAACCGACGACGGCCCTTTCCGGCGGCGAATTGAACCGGCTGTCCCTCGCGAAGCTGCTTCTCGCCGAGCCGGATATCATGCTGCTCGATGAGCCGTCGAACCATTTGGACCTGCTCGCGACCGAATGGTTGGAGGATTTTCTCAAGAACACCAGTGCCGCCGTCCTGCTGGTTTCGCACGATCGTTATTTTCTCGATCGGGTGACCAACCGGACGCTCGAGCTGTATCATGGGACGATCGATGATTACCCGGGCAACTTCTCGAAGTACACGTTGCTCAAGGAAGACCGGCTGCTGGTGCAGACGCGAACCTACGAAAAATATGTCGAAGAGGTCGAAAAGGCGAAGGACTTCATACGCCGAAACCATTACGGTATGAAAGCGGCCCAGGCCGAGGACCGTCGCAAAAAACTGGAGCGGCTGCAAGAGGAACCGGCCGCCTTGCCGAAAAAGATCGAATCCCCGCCGATGTCGTTCCCGGAGCCGAGCCGGACCGGCGACATCGCTTTTCGGATCGAACATTTGTCGAAAGGGTTTAAGAGTAAAGGACAGGAGTCGGAGGAGCATAAAGTTCTCTTCCGCGATTTGTCGTTTGATATTGAGCGGGGGGAGCGTTGGGCGATTCTCGGGCCGAACGGGTGCGGGAAAACGACGTTTTTGCGCTGCTTGCTCGGAGAACTCAAGCCGGATCACGGAGCCGTGCAGATCGGGCAAGGGGTCAAGATCGGATATTTCGACCAGCAGTTGCACGTTCTGTCCGATTCAGTTCGGGCGGTCGATGCGATCCGTCCGGAAAAGCGGGTGTTCGAAGAACCGGCCCGCCGCAACCTGCTCGGAGCGTTCGGCCTGACCGGCGATCAACAGTTGCAAACGGTCGGCAGTCTGAGCGGCGGGCAGCGCTGCCGGGCGGCCCTCGCGAAACTGGCGGCGGAAGAAGCGAACGTGTTGATTCTCGATGAGCCAACGAACCATCTCGATTTGTGGGCGAGGGCGGCCCTCGAAAAGGCGGTCCGCGAGTTCGAGGGGACGGTGCTTTTCATTTCCCACGACCGTTATTTCGTCGATCAGGTCGCGGATCACCTGCTGATCATCCAACCGGATGCGAAATTCAAAACGCTCGAAGGGAATTATTCGACGTTCCGGCACATGGTCGCGCAAGGGCTGTTGGCCGACCCGTTTTTGACCGACGCTCTCTCGGATCGGCGGAGCGCCGTCGGCAAATCGGCGGTCCCCGCATCGTCAAAGAACGGCTCGCAAAAAAACAGCTCGTCCAAAAACGGTTCGCAAAAGGCCGCTCCGCAAAAATCGGCTTCGTCGTCAAACAAAGAGCAAAAGCAGCGGGACGAGCGGCGGAAGAAAGACCAACAACAATGGAAAGAGAACGCCCGTAAGAAGGAGCAGGAAAAAAAGGAGGAGCGGATCGCGACGGCGAACCAACCTTCGCGGAAAAAAAAGCGAAAATTCTCCTACCGTAAAATCAAGGAGATCGAAGAGGAGATTTTCGCCCGCGAGACCCGAATCCTGTCGCTGAACGAGGACTTGCTGCTCCCGCAAGTCGTCCGCGACGGCAACCGGCTCAAGGAAATACACCAGGAGATCGCCGCCGAGCAGGAGCAATTGGCCCTGCTGTACGAACACTGGGAAGAATCCAGCGAACTGAATTGGTAGGGTTCGTGTTAGAAACCATGCGTAATTAACTACGTCAAAAGCGAGGCCGTCATTTCTCGCTCCGCTCGAAATGACGCGGTCGTTTGTTTACTGCTCCTTACAAACCGGATCAAATTTTTCGCGCAGGCCAATATGTCTCAAAAACCGAAAGAAATCTGGCGTTCGCTGTATCCGTTCGAGTCGAGGTTTTTCGATATCGGCGGG
>JAVBSX010000090.1:0-34050 GCA_031556455.1 Thermoguttaceae bacterium | reverse complement strand
CATTTGGTCCGCAGCCTCGTTGGGCTGCTAACGTTTTGTACGCAAGACACTCACAGATTTAGGACTCGAAAAAATGAAAATGGGAAAAGTCGAATTTTTTGTCTTCGCAAAGTCAATTTTGCGGTGCGATCTGGCATCGTGCAAACCCGGCAAGGCTGCGACCATGCGCTTTTGAGCAGCGGCAAATATCATCCGTTTCGACTTTTGGCGCGACCTACAGTTTTTCAATCTCCGACGAAGAAAGCCCCGTCGACTGGACGATGATTTCGACGGACAGTCCGTGCTCTTTCATCGTCTTTGCGACTTTTAGGATACCTTGTTGCATCCCTTGTTGCATCCCTTCGGCACGTCCTTCGGCACGTCCTTCGGCGAGGCCTTCGGCCCGTCCCTCCTTGGTCGCCTTTTCTTTCGCGAATTCCCGCGCTCCCATGGTATCGATATAATCCCGCCAACTCCGCTCGTATTCCAAGAACGCATCGGGAGACAAATTGCTGATTTCGGCAATGTCAAAAGCATGCTCAAAGACAGGTTCTTTCAAAATCATCGGTATTTTCTCCAATTCCGGCAGGTGTTTCAAAAAATACAACCATTTCTCGAAGTGATTTTCCAATTCCTTTTCGGTTTTATTGAAAAGAGGCATTTGGACGAACTTCAAATTCAATCCCCGAAAGAAAAGATCGTTGTCCTGATCCTTGAATTTGACGTCATAATACAATTTCTGCTTCAGTTTTTCATCGTCCGAGGCTTCTTCATCCTCGAAAACGTAATCCATAATCGCGACGACGTAGATCGGCACGAATTTCATGTCTTCCCATTTGACCCCGCGTTGCACCCGGATTCGCAGGGCCGTATAGGCGTAATACAGAGCCCGTTCCCTAAAGGTCGGCGAATTTTCCCGCTGAATCTCGACAATAAACTCTTCGCCGGTGCTCGCCGTGCAGTAAATGTCGAAAAACGCACTTCGAAATTCCTGGACCTCGCGAACCTGCTCCTTGTCCTTGAACGAAAGATCGGCAATCTGGTGCTTTTCCGGAAGCATCGTATTCAAAAAGTCGATCAAAAGGTCTTTCGAACCTTCTTCCCCGAAAAGTTTTTTGAAACCGAAATCCGTATAAGGATGAATGTAGCGCGACATAGCCAGCAACTTTGAAATTCGCTCTGATAGGCTCAAGCTGGTTTAAAATTCCCGTCTTCAGTACGGTAGTGGCCCATCAAGGCCGCGGTTTGATCGGGGGCGAAGCCTACGGTATAAACAGGCCCTCTACGTCTCATTTTAGTACAAACGGATCAAAAAGCAATCAGACAAAATCGCGAGGATTGCAGTGCCCCACCGAATTTTTCTTGACGAGGTTTGCATGATAGATTCAAGTCGGTTAAAATTTCCGTCTTCAGCACGGTAGCGGCCAACGAGGCCGTGGTTTGACAGAGGGCGAAGCTCATCTGCCCGACGGCAAATCCCCGCCGCTACCGGCTACGGTATATACTTTGCGAAGTCAAAAATTTCGACTTTTCTGATTGTTTCGCATTTTGAGGGGGGCGGTTTTTTTGACAGGATCACAGGATTGACGGGATGAGCTTGTCTTGACTCAACTCTTTTATACTGTGCGGAGCGCAGCAGTACACAGCAAACCGTGAACCGTTTATGTTGAATCTCGCAACCGTCCCCAAATCTTTACTGCATGTGCATTGGGAAGGGAGTGTGCAAAAACGGACGCTCACGGCGATCGCCCGGCGGAAAGGGATCGCCCCGCCGCGCGAGGACGTTTACGCGTTCGAAGATTTCGACGGGTTCAATCGGATTTTTCCCGAGATTTTCCGACCGCTGACCGAAGAAGAGGATTTCGAAGAGATCACGACGGCATTTCTTTCGGACTTGAACGCCGATCACGTCGTTGATTGCGAAGCGTTTTTCGTGCCTTTGGCCCATGTGCGGCGCGGGGTGCCGTTCGAGAAATTCTTTCCGCCGCTCCTCGCCGCTCTTGAGGAAGGGGAACGTCGGCTCGGCGTCCGGGTTCGGCTGATCGCCTCGATTCTTCGCGCCGGCGGCAACACCGATTGGGGGATGCAGACGCTCGATTTGTGCGAACGGCATCCGCATGAGCGGCTCGTCGGTGTCGATCTTTCCGGCCCGGAATCGCTCGAGACGATCAAGCCGTTCGCCGCGGTTTTCGACCGGGCCCGCTCGCTCGGGCTGCGGACAACCGCCCACGCCGGAGAATTTTGCGGGGCCGAACATGTCCGGCAGACGCTCGAAATTCTCAAGCCGGACCGGATCGGGCATGGGATCGGCATTGCCGAGGACGAATCGCTGGTCGCGGAGATCGTTCGTCGCGACATTCCGCTCGAAATTTGCCCGGGCAGCAACCTTCGGCTCAAGGCGGTCCGTTCGATCGCAGAGCATCCGATCCGACGGCTGTTCGATGCGGGCGTGCCGATGGTGATCGGGACGGACGACCCGGCGTTTTTCGGCAATACCCTTTCGGGGGAGTACGAATTGTTGCGATCGGAGCTCGGGTTTGACGATCGGGAAATTGAGAAGCTGATTCGATCGTCGTTCGAATACGGTTGGGGGGCAAGGGGGACAGGCTTCAGGCTTCAGGCTTCAGGCTTCAGTTCGTAGGAGCAAATCATTTGGAGTATCTCGGATTATTGATATCCAGAAAAATGGCCTCTTTGCAACCGTTGTGAGAAAGTTGCGCTTTCTGAATTCGCCCTGAAAGGGCGGCGCATAACAGCCCAGGGCAAAGCGAAGCGACGCCCTGGGTTGCGGACGCCCCCTCCACACTCCTCGGCCTGTAAGGCCGACGCAAACCTGTTGTTCCCTTGCCCTTACAGGGCGGCTGATGTTGAGGGGGCTCGTCACCCAGGGCGGCGCCTTCGGCTCTGCCCTGGGCTGTTATGCACCGGCCTTACAGGCCGAAGATCGCAATTTTACGTCTGACTTTTTGCGACACTTTCAAAACAGGTCCAAATTTTTTCTGGATATCAGTAAGAATGAAAAAATTTTCCGTCATTCTCGCGCAGGCGTGTTTCAGAGATTACGGTTTCCCTCTGGACCCCCGCCTACGCGGGGGTGACGAAAGTCATTTCATTACCTTTGCTTAAGAATGCGCCGAGGGGCGCCAATCGAGAAGTTGGAGCTCGACCTTGTGCTGGCCCTTGAAAGCGTTGATCACGACATGGTAGGCGAGGTCGAAGGGGCCGTTGCCGTAAGCCCGCATCTGTTCGACCCAGGCGGCCGCGCCGAACGCAACCGCGCGCAGGGTGATGCCGTCTTGCCGGAAGCCGGCGTTGAAATGCCGGTTGTCCGCCCCCATCGTCTTCGGCTCGCCCGAGAGATAGACGCCGGTCGTGCAAAGAACCGGTCGCGGATTCGCGCTGCCGAAGGGGGCCATTTCCTCGATCTGCCCGACCGTTTTCGCGGTTAAGGCCCCAAACGGGAATTCGGCGTCGATCAACAATTCCGCCGATTTCATGTCCTCGGAAATTCCGGCCGCCGCCGCTTCGCAAAAGGCGGACCGAAACGCGGGGATCGCGGCATCCGAAACGCCGAGCCCGACCGCCGACGCGTGCCCGCCAAACCGGACCAAATGCTCTCCGCACGCTTCGAGCGCGTCGTACAGATTGAATCCGGGGATCGCCCGGCCGGAGCCGGTTCCCGGTTTCAGCCCCATTTTGTCTTGGGAAATCATGATCACGGGCCGGTGATACTGTTCGGCCAAGCGGCCGGCGACGATGCCGATCACCCCGGAATGCCAATCGGCCGAGGCGAGGACGTAAGCGGGGTCGTCCGATTCGTACAGTTCCTCGATCTGCCGGGTCGCCTCTTTGAAAATGCCCCGCTCCAGTTTTTGCCGACTCTCGTTGAGGCCGTTGATGTATTCGGCGATTTCTTTGGCCCGGTTTTCGTCGTTCGTAATCAGGAGTTCGACGCCGAGTTGTGCTTGCCCGAGCCGACCGGCGGCGTTGAGTCGCGGGGCCATTTGAAAGCCGATCGTTTCGCTCGAAAATTTTTGACCGGCTTTCGACCCCAGGGTTTTGCACAGTTCCCCAATGCCGATCGGGGCGTGTCGGATCAGCGAGGTTTCCAATCCGTAACGGACCAGGACCCGGTTTTCGTCGATCAGCGGCACGACATCGGCGACCGTTCCCATCGCCGCGAGGCCGACGGCTTGCAGCAGGAAATCGCGATATTTCGGCGACACCTTTTGCTCGCCCGAAGCGAGTTGTCCCAAAGCCCAGGCGACCTTGAGGGCGACGGTTGCCCCGCTTAATTCCGGAAACGGGTACCGGATCAGGCCTTGCGAATCGGCCGGGAGTTCGGGCGAATGGGGGGAATAATACCGGCCGTCGAGTTCGAGCAGTTGCGGGTGGGCGATTGCCGCCGCTTCGGGCAAGGTCGCTCCCGGAGTGTGGTGATCGGTAATCAGGAGTTCGAGGCCGAGATTTTTCGCGGCGAGCGCTTCGGCGCAACTCGAAATGCCGCAATCGACGGTCAACACGACCTTGGCCCCATCCTCCGCCAGATTTTTGAGGGCGTCCTCGTTCAGTCCGTACCCTTCGTCGAGCCGGTTCGGGACGTAATACCCGACATCGCCGCCGAGCAGTTTGATCGCCTGTCGCAAAATCGCGGTCCCGGTCATTCCGTCGACATCGTAATCGCCGTAAACGACGATCCGGCGTTTTTCGCGAATCGCGTCAAGAATTTTTCGGGCGGTCGGCCCACAGCCGGGCAATTTTTGCGGATCGCGCAAGGAAGAAAGTTTCGGGTTCATAAACCCGAGGACCGCCGCCGGTTCGGTCATGCCGCGCGAAACGAAAATCTGCGCAAGGATCGTCGGAATATTCGCCGCCGATTCCAAGCAACGGACCCGCTCGGAGTCGAAAGGGCGAATTTTCCAACGTTTCGGCATAAGACCTCAAGGGATGCCCAAGCCGGTTGCAGGTTGGGCAAGGCTCAACGAAGTCGCAGACCTGCCGGGGCAAAGCTTTGCCCTGAAAACCGGCGAGTCAAGCGCTCTTACTTTTTCTTTTCGTTATGAACCGTGTGTTTGCGCAGCCGGGGGGAGTATTTTTTCAGTTTGAGCTTTTCCCCGCCCGGTTTTTTTCGAACGAAATAGTTGTAATCGCCGGTTTCTTCGCAAACCAAGAACACGGTTTCCGCTTTTTTCTTACCTTTTTTGCTTGCCATTTTTCTCTATTTTTCTCAATGAGACGGAATTTCGCCAACTTCGGGGAGTTGGCGAACGCCAAATGCCGACTACGGAACTTGGGATTATACCCGAACGAAAAAGAAAATAAACCGGGGCCGCCGGGCGTTTTTTGGAGAAATCCGGCCGCCCCGCCCTCATCGAGCTGGCTGCGTCAGCTGCCGGTTGGATTCCGTCTTCAATGGTGTTGGACATTAGACTCGCTCGGTAACGGAAAGGTAGCCGACCGATCTCCGAGCGGTCGGGCCGGCGGCAGCCGACTCGCCCCGCAAAAAGACGTTGCACTGCTTCCAGTCGTCGAGTACGACGACGTAACCGCTCGGAGATCGGTTACCTACCTTCGTATCCGGTTTCGCCAAATCTCCCAAATTGATGTTGCCGAACAATTCTATTGAATTGGCGGGCCTTGAAGACGGATGCTAACCGGGACCTTACGGTCCCGGCTCGATGGGGGAGGAAATATTTCTCGATTTCATTTCCCAACTCTTTGAATACGGCGGCCCTTGGGATAAAATACCAGAAAGTTGTCCGTTCCCTATGTTCAATCACGTATTGTCGCCCGAGAGGAAAAAATGTCGCGAAACCTGTCCCCCTTTTTGAAATGGGTCGTATTGACGCCGTTAGCCGTAAGCCTCGTCCTGATGATCGGCTGCGATATCGGCAAACCGACGAAAGTTCGCTCCAAACCGCAAGACGAGGAGCCGGCCTTAGCGCAGGAAGCCGAATCGCAACCGGCCCCCGCGCCGCAACCGAAGCCCGCAGCCAAGCCGGAGCCTGTTGCCAAAACGGAGCCAACGCCGGAACCGAAGCCGGAAGTAAAAATGGAAGTCGTCAAAGCCGAACCCGGAGTTACGGGCAAGGCCGATTTCGCCAAAGACGGGGCCAATTCGATCATGAGCCCGATCACCGTTCCCGTCGGGGAATATTTTCAAGCCCGTGACCGTGCCGCTTTCGACATGCAAATCCCCAAAGCGATGCAGCTTTACAAGGCGATGAACGGCAAAGCTCCGGCGACGCACGAAGAGTTTATGAGCAAAATCGTCGACGAAAACAGCATCATATTGCCGCAATTGCCCGATGGCCGTTCCTATCTTTACGACCCGAAAACGGAAACGCTCAACGTTGTTCGACCGGCGAAAAGATAACACTTGTCAAGGCTTCAGACTTCAGGCCTCAGGCTTCAGGAATATATTGAAAACAAAGGTGATCGCTAGAAAAACTGATATGCTTTCATTTCAATGCGATTCAAGAAAATCCTGCGCATACCACCTGAAGTCTGAAGCCTGAAGCCTTTTTGACAGTTTGACACAACCATGAGCAAGGAATTGATTCGGGAGGCTCCGGCGAAACTGAACCTGTTTTTCGAGGTGCTCGGCAAACGGCCGGACGGTTATCACGAAATTCTTTCCCTCGCCTGTCCGGTTTCCCTTTGCGATACACTCGGCTTTCTGCCCGATTCGAAACCAGAAATCGAATTCGTCTTCGAAAGCGAGAGCGGATTTTCCGTAACCGAAGACATTCCCCGGGGGTCGGAAAATTTGGCGGTTCGCGCCCTGTCCCTGTTGCGGGAAAAGTACGGCATCACGAGCGGCGGGCGACTTCGGCTGGTGAAGCGAATTCCTTCCCAGGCCGGATTGGGGGGCGGTTCGAGCGATGCGGCGAGTGCGCTATCGCTCGGCAACGAAGCCTGGAACCTCGGTCTCGACTGCGGGGAGTTGGCCGCGATCGGAGCCGAACTCGGAAGCGATGTTCCCCTGTTCTTCGCCGAGGGGCCCGTTCTCTGTCGTGGCCGGGGGGAAATCATCGAACCGGTTCGGGATTGGCCGAGATTGCATTTCGTGCTGCTCAAACCTCCGGCCGGACTTTCGACGGCGAAGGTTTACGCCGCGGTTGGGCAATCCCATGATCGGGAAATTCGAGCCGTCGAACCGGTTTTGGAGGCGATTCGGCAAAACGATTTGCCGCTGTTCGGCACGATGCTTTTCAACCGGTTGGAAGAAGCGGCCGCTTCGATTTGGCCTGATTTTCAGCAACTCCGCGATTCGCTCCGGGATTGCGATTGCCCGGCGGTTCGAATGAGCGGCAGCGGGACGACGTTTTTCGGGCTGTGTCGCGATCAAGCCCATGCCGAGACGGCCGCCGCCGCCCTCCGGGGAAAAAAACTCGGCAACGTTTTTGCCGTTTCTTCGTATATTGTCCTGTCTCCGTAACATGCGAAGTACAAATAACGACCCATGAATTCCACCAAACGCGTATTAGTGACCGGCGGGGCCGGGTTTATCGGCTCTTACCTGTGCGAGCGGCTCGTTCAGCGCGGCGACGATGTGATCTGCGTCGACAATTTCTTCACCAGCCAGAAATCAAACCTCACGCATCTGCTGTCGGAACCGAATTTTGAGCTCATCCGGCATGATGTGACGCAACCGCTGCAGCTGGAAATCGACGAAATCTATCACCTGGCCTGCCCCGCCGCGCCGGGGCATTACCAGTACAATCCGGTCAAGACCTGCAAAACATCGCTCCTGGGGGCGATCCAGATGCTGGAACTGGCGTTGTCCTCCCGGGCGAAAATTCTGCTGGCCTCGACGAGCGAGGTTTATGGCGACCCGGACGTTCATCCGCAGCCGGAAACCTATCACGGCCGCGTCAGCCCGATCGGCCCGCGAGCTTGCTACAACGAGGGAAAACGGGCCTCGGAAACGCTGTTCATGGATTATCACCGAACGTATGGAATGCCGATTCGCATTGCCCGAATTTTCAACACGTATGGCCCGCGAATGCACCCGTTTGACGGCCGGGTCGTCTCCAACTTCATCCGACAAGGCCTTGCGGGAGAGGGCATGACGATTTTCGGGGACGGTTCCCAGACCCGTTCGTTTTGTTATCGCGACGATTTGGTGTCGGGGCTGATTCGGATGATGGACAACGACACCGGTTTTATCGGCCCGGTGAATCTCGGCAATCCGGAAGAGCGGTCGGTGCTGCAATTGGCCGAAACGATTGGCGCGCTGTTGCGAAAACGAACCGGCGTCAAACCGCAACTGGAATTTCGGCCGCTACCGCAAGACGACCCGGCCCGCCGCTGTCCGGATGTCGCCTTGGCCAAGGAAAGGCTTGGCTGGTTTCCCACGACGCCTTTGTCTGAAGGGCTGGAGCGGACCATTGATTGGTTTTGCGGCATCGATATGACCCAATACCGACCGCCGACTCCGGCGTATTATTGATCTTTACAAAAAATTCCGGATTAAGGTAGCAGCTGGAAGCGTCAGCGACCGGTTTTTTGAACGCGAAAGCACGGGACCAACCCGGCGCTAACGCTTCGGGCTGCTGTTTGCCTGGACGGCAGGTCTTCGCCCCTACCGGCTACGGTCTGTCAACTTCGAAGCTCCGGTTCAATTTTTTCGCGGAGAGCAATAGTTTTCCTCCTTTTTTTCCGCTTTTTACTTTTATAGGGAGAGCCGAACAAAAAATATTTAAAAAAAGTGGGAATCGAGTGACAACCTGTGTCATACCCCTCTGGTTTTACGGAAAAAAATGGAATATGTTTTTTGTAACATGGCGAGATCCTCGCGAAAAAATTCCGTGCGATTTCCCCTAAATTTTGTGAGGTATTGATTCCGGTTGAAGATTTCATTATTTTTGTTTCCATGACAACCACATTGAACATCCCATCTTTGACGCGTTTGAAAATCAAATCGGGATTGACATGTCCTCATTGCTGGCATGATTTTTCAACGGATCAAATTCTTTTCATCAGTGAATCTCCGGAACTTTTAGGGGATTCGAAACTCACTGATGTCGATCAATTGCGTTTTTTGCCTCTGCGTTTCGATGCCGGTGGGGCCGCGTTGGATTCGCACGGTTTCACCTGTCATAAACTGGCTTGTCCGAACTGTCATCTCCAGATTCCCCGGACAATGCTTTATACGTCCCCCTTTTTTCTTTCCATCGCGGGGGCTCCCGCTTCGGGGAAGTCGTATTTTCTCACCTCGATGATCTGGCGGCTGCGTAAAATCTTCGCACGCGATTTCTGCCTGAGTTTTACCGATGCGGACGCGACGATGAACAAGCGAATCCGCGAGTATGAATCGATCCAATTCCTGGGCAGCGATCCCAACAAGATCGTCGCCATTGAAAAAACGGAAGCCCAAGGGGACATTTATAATTTGACCCGTGTTTCGGGGCAGGAAGTTTTTTTGGCGCAGCCGTTTACGTTCGCGATTTCGCCCATGCCCAATTATCCTTCTCCGGAAACGGGCGCGAGCATTGGCCAAACGGTCTGTTTTTATGACAACGCCGGGGAAAGTTTTTTGCCGGGCAGCGATCATGCCTCGCAGCCGGTCACGCGGCACCTGGCCACTTCGGATGCGATCCTTTTTCTTTTCGACCCGACGCAGGACCCTCGATTTCAGAAGGCGTGCACGAAAGCCGTCGAGGATCCGCAAATGAACCCGACGCTCGGCGGGCAGGTGCGGCGTTCCGAAGTTCGGCAAGAAACCGTCCTGACGGAAATGATTACCCGGATTCGCGCCCATGCCCGACTTTCCGCGCAAGCCAAGCACAAGGCTCCGTTGGTGATCGTTCTCACGAAAGTCGATGCCTGGAGGCAGTTGGCGAATTTCGATCTTTCCAGCAATCCCTGGAACCCGACTCAGGGAAGCCCGGTTCATACCTACAATCCCCGTCGGGTCGAGGAATTCTCCCAAATTCTGAGAAAACTTTTGATCCAACTGATCCCGGACCTCGTTTCGACGGCGGAATCGTTTGCCCGGCATGTTACTTATATCGCGGTGAGCGCGACCGGAGGGCCGCCTTCCGTCGATTCGAACACCGGAGCGATCGGATTTCGCTCGGGAAAAATTCGACCGGTCTGGACCGAAGTCCCCTTTTTCCAGGCTCAGGCATTGGCGAACAAATCGTGCTTCCCCACTTTGAAAACGAAATCACCATGATTCAGGAACTTGTTTACACGTCCGTTCCGAAAGGGCTCGCGGCGGATTCCCAAGGGTTTTGCACCGTTTCCTGTTCTTCCGGAATGGCACCGAACCTGGAACGGGAACTGGAAAACCTGAGCGGCTACCGCCACCCTTTTCTGCCGGGCGACGATCGGGTCGCACTGAATCCGGAGGTCTATTTTCACGTGATTCGCCGTATCGGCGGAGCGGATTTTCACATTCTCTCCCGTGTTGCCGATTGCGGGGTCGATTATTCCCAACGCACGAACAAGATCGCTCATCATTTGGCGTTCGAAGAACGGGATTTGCTCCCCTGCGGCCCGGCGGCGATTCTCTCGCAAGGAGACCTGTTTCTCAAAGCCTGGACCGGCCCGCCGCACTATGTTCAACAACCGCGAAAACCGAACAATCCGGAGGTACGGCCGCTCCCCTGCGCGGCCTGGAAGCTAGCCTTGGGGGATGCCGGTTGGGCGGGCGTTTTCGCACAGGCCGCGGAAGAGGGACGGCCGATCAGCTTGCTTTTCGAACCGGGCATGAAACTCTTGCCGCTGATCGCCGAGGCGACGGCTTTGATTCCGAAGGAAAAACGGTGGAAGATCACCTTCAGCACGTTTTTCATGAAATCGCAAGAGCCGGGCCGGGACAAAATCCAAATCAAAGGCATCCTGCTCGGTAGCGAAGAAATGGCGTACGCCCGGTTGTCCCCGCAAACGCTGATCGTCGATCTCCTCAAGCGACAGGTCAATGCCCAATTGACAGGCCGATACGTCGAACCGGCTCGAACCGGAATGACGAAACCGGTCGCCGGGAAACTGCCGATTCCGCCTTCCCCGGTCATTCCGAAAAAATCGTTGGTCGAGGATAAACCCCGACCTGTTGCGATTCCCGTCAATACGGAAGCGACTTACGATTTCATGGACGATGTGGTGTCGGTGCCGATCGGCCCGGGCTCAAAAAAGCCGTTCCGGTTCCCGGGCCAACGGAAATCGAAAGGGTTTCCCGTTTGGCTTGTTTTAATGCTGATTCCGCTGCTCATTATCGGGATCGCGGCCTTAGCGGCCCTGTTTTTCCTTACGTCCAAGAGCGATTTTTTGGTGAAGAAGGCCCCGCCGAAAGTAGAGGACAAGATCAACGCCGCCGAACCGCAAGCGGCGGAAACGGATCCCGAAGCGGTAGCCGACCAAGGCAAGAATCAGTCTGTTGAAAGTGCTGCCGCGCCGGTCGAAAAAGTGTCAGAGGTAGCGGCAACACCCCCCGGCGGTGAGGCACCGCCCCAGGATGCTAAAACTAATAACGGGGAAGAAGACAAACCCAAGGCCGAGGAAGCCGTCCCACCAAAGACAGAGGAAGAGAAACAACAAGAAGAGGAAGCCAAACGCAAAGCGGACGAAGAAGCTAAACGCCAAGCCGAAGAAGCCGCCGTGCGTGCAATCATCGATCCTCTGCCGGAGGTTTGGACAGGGCTGGACTTCGAAATAAGCTCTATCGCGTCGGCGCTGGACAAGCCTGCGTCGGAACTGAAAAACTCCAAACAACTTTGGGACCGTCAAAGCGAGATCGAGTTGGAATATGTTCCTTTTGTCCCGTTGAAGAAGGGTGATCCGGAGAATGGAGATCATCCGACCGATTGCAAAAAAACATCGAATCACCGTATTGAGTTTTACCAACAAAACGGTGGTGAAGACATCACGACCGGTAAAAGTAGCCCGCTCGCCTGGATTGAACTGATGGAAAATGGGATCGTTTTCAAACAGGAACAAGCGGCTTTGGATACGGGCCAAGCCAATTCATTCAACCGAATTCTACTGGCCCAACTCCGGATCAAAGCGACAATCGGTTCCGCTACGATCACGAAAGGAATCGCATTATGGTCCCCGGCGGAATACCCGTTGAACGATGAGGATCGTCCCAAGTTGGGAGGAAAAAAAGAAGAAAATTCGTTCGCCTTTTGGAAACACTCGGGCCCGGAATTTACGATCGACTTGAAAACCGACGGCGCTCGGATCCTTCTGGAACCGGATTTTTCAAAAGTCGAAACGATTCCAAAGGCGGATTCCAGGGAGTTGTATTCGAAAGACAATATTTTCTATGTGCCAAAGTTTGAAATGGACGATGGAGCTGGCAAGCCAACTCTCGTTAATTTCATGATGTCTCCGACCAAAGAGCCCAAGAAAGAAACACATCCGAATCCCGACGATAAAGAAATATACTACTATTTCGGTATTTCTACAGTGAAGCTCGACAAGCTGACCGGCGAACAAAAGGCAATCGAAGGCAGGTTAAAACAAGCGACAAGCGATAAGGCGGAGAAGAGTAGAGCCCTTAAGAATGAAACAACGGCATTTAATAATGAACGCGAGAATTATCTCGCTCTCAAAGATATCCCGGAAGGACAGAGAAATCCAGAACAAAAACGGGCAGTATTAAACGGCGATATGAAGCAGGCAGCGATTGAAGGGTTAAAACAACAATTCGACGCTGCCGTCTCAAAAGTTGAATCTACAACCAAGGAAAAGGAAAAAAAGATAGAAGAAATCAAGGCAGCCGAAAGTGTTTTAAATTCGATTCCGATAAAAGACGTTCCGTTTTCGATATTTCTTTTGAAATTAAAACCTGAAAAACCAGAGTCTGCACAAGAGGCCGACCGCATTTTGTTGCTTCACGTGAAATAGTTTTTGTGAGAACCCTTTACCCATGGATTGACGATCATGCCGTTTTACGTTCGTTACAAAGGTCGAAAGCAAGGACCGCTGAACGACGCCCAGCTGGGCACGCTCCTGGCCCGGGGAACGCTCGATCAGAATACCGAAGCGTCCCTCGATGACGTTCAATGGAAACCGCTGAAAGACTTTCCGGAATTCGAACGCTTTCGAAACGCCTTGCCAAAAGCTCCGCCCGCCGCACCGGCGTCAACGCCCGCGGCCGCCGTCTTGCCGAGCCGGTCCGCCGCACCGGCTTCGCCCGCCGCGCCGGCTCGGAAGGCTCCGGCCACGGTTGCCGTCCCGGCTCCGCCTTCGGTTGCAGCTCCGGTTCCGGTTGCGGCTCCGGTTCCGGTTGCGCCTCCGATTTCGGCGGCCTCTCATTCGAATCCGCTCAAGAGTGATGTTTATGCCGTTTCGGAGACTCCGGCTTCCGAGCCATCGCGGCCGCTTCCTTTGCAATT
Source organism: Thermoguttaceae bacterium (assembly GCA_031556455.1). Lineage (GTDB taxonomy): Bacteria > Planctomycetota > Planctomycetia > Pirellulales > Thermoguttaceae > JAVBSX01. The sequence goes on along the minus strand of JAVBSX010000090.1, from coordinate 20,722 downwards.
GCAGCAGGCCATGGAGCGATTCGCGGTTCCGGAATCGAAAAACACGTCGTTTTTCGCGACACTCAAGGAAAAGCCACAGTATCTTTACGGCGGAGGTCTTGTGTTGCTCCTGCTCGCCACCACCTTGGCCGTCACCCTGACATATTCCCGAACGCCGCCCGATCCCAAAAAGAAGCCTCCCCGACCGCCTCAAGAGACGCGGACGCAAGAAAAGCGGAGCGAAGAGACGGAATCCAGAGAATCCGACTCCCGGCAGGATACATCCGACCAAAGAGAAGAAAATCAACGTCAACGTGAAGCCGAGGAGAAACGTCGAGCGGAAGAGGAAGAGGAAGCCGCCCGACAAAAGGCCGAGGAAGAGGAGAAGAAACAAAAGGCCGAGGAAGAGGAGCGGAAACGACTGGAAGGAAAAATCGAGGCGGAATTCCGAGAGGTTCTCGCCGGGGTTCAAGACGTTTTTCCCATCCATTTGCTGTCCCTGAGCGTGAATGCCCAGCCCCAGGGAAAAGCTTCCACGTTCGATCTCCCTCAAAAATTTCTATCGCACCGGGAACGTTTTCGCATAGGTTACACCCCCTATGACCGTCGGGGAGGATTCATCGCCCAGAACGATACGCCGGAGACGCTCGTCGTTGCCTTCCGCAAAACCTCTTCGGCGACGCCCGTGGATGTGTACCGGTTTTCACTGGGTGAAAAAGGGATCCAGGGAACCTGGCTCAATTTGTCGAACGTCACGCCCGAAAACTTTTGCCATGTCAACGGTTTGGCGATCGGTGAACTGGAAATCGTTCCCGCAACCGGCGGGCTCCCCCTCAAAACCATTTCCTTGTTTACACCGTTGGAAACGGAAGTCTTTCATCCTTCCAGCAAACAAATTCAATTCCCTCACGTCGACATCGATTTTGTCGCCTTGGGACTTCCGGAGGTCCCTTTGTCGCTTTCGAATCTGAAGGCTTATCGGACGAAGTATGAATGGGAGTCCGTTTCCACGGATACGTTGCGGTTCACGGTTGATGAAGAGGACAACATGGAAATCCAACTGGTTCTCGAATCCCAGGCGCCGGACGAGAACGGTCCCTGGAGTATTGCCGTCCAGGTCGTCGAGGGCAAACGAAACTCCACGTTAATGGCCCAGGCGTTGGAAAGGACGAGAATCGCCCCGGAAAACGTGGAGCAGAGCCTTAGCGAGGGAACGAAAATCACCAAACAGGCCCGCAGTGAGATGATGCGGGTTCGAAAGAACATGAGTCGGAACACTTCCGCGATGAAAAGAGCACAATCGACGATTCGGGCACTCAACGCCCAACTTTCGATCGCCGATCCCAGGGCGGCGGCGGGGATTCGGAGGCAAATTTCTTCGCAAGAATCCGTTGTTTCGAATTGTTCCAGTGCCTGCCAGAACCTTGCCGGTCCGTTGAGAGCGGCCGAGGATCGTTACGACGCCTGCTATGAAGATCTTAGGCTCCTCAAGCTCTATAAAACCTTGATCGGCAAACCGCGGGCGATTTACACCAGTGAGCCGATGAGTTTTTCCGTTCAAATCCCCCACGCTTCAGAGAAGACTCGACAATTCACGCTCATCAACGTCAAACAACCGGACATGAGCCTGGAAAGCGACGTTGAATTTTCCGATCCTCCCGAAGATTCGTCCCAGGATGCGGATGAGGGAGAGCAGGAGACGGATGACACCGAAGAGGAAGAGGATTCCTGAACCATGTGTTATACTCAAGCCGGTTTAAAATTCCCGTCTTCAGTAGGGGAGGCCGCGGTTTGACAAAGGGCGAAGCCTACCGACGGCATACAATTTTTCGATTCCTATTGTTTTCAAGAGTTCAAGGACATACAACAGGCGACATGACGAGAGCGTCGATTCGGGGGTTTCCGAGCTTCCTTTCGGCGTTATCAAAAACCTTATTTTAAGATGAACAAGCTTCAGGTACTGATTGAAAACATTCGAATGGTGATTTTGGCCCCGGAGACCTTTCCTCCGGAGCAGCTCCGAATTTTCGCCCGGGACTATGCGGAAGCGTGCGTGGAGCTCAATCGTCGAATGCAACAATGTCTCCCCCATGTTCGCAGCGGCAACGTGGCGGAGGCGGTTCGTTTGTCGGAAATCCCGCCGAATCTTCCGGAGCTTTATTCCCTGCTCGATTTTTCAGAGCGGGAGCATTGGTGCGACATCGCCACGACGCTGGGATTCGACGAACCGCCGCCTCTTTCGGAAGTGCTTTCCCGGGAACTCAACGAGGCTTACATCAAATTCTCGCCGCTGGAGCCGCTTTTGCGTTGGCACCGGCTCCATGCGTTGAACGATTCCCCGCTCCGCGACCGACTCACGATTTTGAGAGCGATCACCCACGGCGACTCCGAAAATCTTTTTTGGCAGGAAGATCGCGAAAAATTCGAAAAAGCCCGGATCGGCGAACTTGAAAAAGAAGTGTCCGATGCCGTTTCCTCGAAAAACGTCCAGGCGGTTCGATTTCTCTATGATGAACTCAATCCGAGCCTGTGGAGCGTCGAACCCCCGACGTCGCTCAAACGCCGACTCTGCTCCGTTGTCCTCCAGGGGTATGTCGATGAGCTGCGGCGTTGTTTCGGTGCATTCGAATTCGCCGAAGCCGTTCAAGCCTACGAGACGATTCGAAATTTTCTCCAATCCGAGGGATTGAGTTTGTCGGAGAAGACGTCGCAGGCGATGCGGCCGGCGCTCAATTGGATCAACGAAACGCAACTCCAGAATCAACGTCAGAGCGAGTTTCTGAAATCGTCGGACAACCTGCAAAGAGCGCTTGAAAAAGACACGCCCTCCGATTCTCTGGAGCGACTCTACTACGCTTTGAACAATGCCGCCAACGAAGCCGGAATCGAGATTCCCGAAGCCCTCCAGGAACTCTACCAATCCCGGATTTCTTCTCAGGAATCCCACCGCACCCGGAAAGCCAGGATCGCGGTGCTTTCCGTCATATGCCTCAGTCTCCTGGTCGGCGTTTTTCTCTTTTGGGGAATCAAAAACCGCATGTTCGGCCAACAGGTCGCGAACGCCCTGGAAATTTTGCGGCAAATCGAATCGGACGGGCGGTATGAAGACATCGCGGGAACGATTCAGCGAATCGAAAACGAGACTCCGGCGATCGCCAAAGAGCCGTCCATCGCCGGGCAGATTGAAAAGCTTCGCGGATTGGAAAAACAGGATCAGTCGCGCGAGGCGGATTTTCAACGAAACCGGGAACAGGTGAACGTCGCCCTCAACGTTCCGGTAAAACCCAATTTCGAGGAGATGCGGAAAATCGGAGTTCCCCTCTCGCAAATGGAAAAACTCGCCCGAACTCCCTCGGAAAAGAACCAACACACGGAATTGAAAAGAAAATACGATCAATTTCTCTCTGAACGCAAGCGGGAAATCGATGCGAAATTCAGCGAAGAATTAACCTCGCTTTCCGAAGGATTCCGAACCTTTCTCAGGACGGAGAACTCCGGAAATGTCGATGAAGCGATTTCGCGAATGAATTCTTTCCTGCAGGAAGCCGACCGCCTCCTCGGACAAGAGAACGTCTCTCCGGATTTGTTGAATTCCTGCAATGAGATCATCGTGGAAATCACGACCCAAAAAGACAAGCTTCAGGAAGAATTCAAACAAAAACGAGCTTTTGAACGGTTGAATACGGCGACGGGACACTGGGATAATTTCCAAAGTGCTTTAAACCAGTTTTCAGTGGAAAACGGAGGGCACTTTGCCGCCGAGGACATTTCGGAAGTTCTCAAGGAACTTGACGACATTCGCCAAGTTTCGCAAACGGTGTCCGATGTCTCCAGGAATTACGCGCGGCTGGCGAGCAGCTTCGGAAATATTTCCTCGGAAGCGAGTGCCTTATGGATCAGTCTGGAAGAGTTGAAACCGCGGCTTTCCGCCGAAGAGGCAAGGCGGCTTTTCCTGCCGTACGGCCAATTGGAAATCTTGTCGAAACGGATTCCGCCAAACAAGGAACGATTCGCGAGCAGCAAAAAAGTCCTGGAAACCTGCATGCAGCGCGAGGTTTGGCCCTGGGTCGATAAAGACCATTGGTATTATCTGGTGAAGAAGCCTTCGGAAACGGGCTCCTATCCTTATATCACATCCTTTGCAACCGCGGAAAAAACGGTTCATATCAATGCCGAGGGTTTAAGGAAGTATGTCGAAGAAGCCAAAAGAGACGAGGCGAACAAAGCAACCACCCCCGTCCTGGGCCAATATCGCTTCGCCATTTCCGCGATGAAGAGGCTCGACGGCGCGAAAGACGACGCCGTTAAGGTCGCGTGCGTGATCATGCTGACCACCCAAAAGGTGAAAGGAATCGATCCGATCCTCAAGTGTATTTTGATCGGATCGCTCGTCGAAGACATGTCGAATGCCGATCCGTTGTTCGCCGGAAAATTCGAAGGTACGCAGGACATCATCAAAAAAAGCAACGTCGATTTGAGAATGAATTGGATGGACGTTCAGTCGAAAAACATCCTTTCACAAAGGAGCGCGGCCGGGGCCGTCCTGGATCGCCTTGCCGATTTGAAAGCGCTCGTGGAAGAGACTCAAAACGAGATCGACCAATTTCAAAAAACCGTCGAAGCTCAAAAACCACGGTTTGAATGGGCCGGTTATCTCGCGAAAAAACAGAATGAATGGGTTTGCGAACCGCGGCCCGGTTTTTCTTTCGGGGAGCCGGGGGCATTGATGGTCCTGCGTCTCAAGCCGGACGGCTCCGTGCAATCACGCGAAATCGGAAGCGTTCTTTCGGGAGGCGAAATTTCGATCAATCCACAGGCTGCCGAGACAAACCTTCTCTGCTTGCCGGTGTTTTTCAGGAAATAATCATTTTGAGAGTGTATTGGTGAAAACAAATTTTCCTCGACCGGGTGCGGCGAATCATTACAACACTTGCCGTTAGGTCGATGTATCCGGGTATTCCGCTGAAGTGAAATCCATTTTTTTCAAATTCCATCATGAGTTACTACGTTCGTATTCGCGGCAAAGCGTTCGGGCCGTTCGAGGAAAACCAACTTGTGGACATGAAGTCCAAGGGAAAAATCGGCCGCACCTCGGAGATTTCCTCGGATCGGGTCGATTGGAAACCGGCGGGAGAGTTCGATTTTCTTTTTACGCCAACCGCCGCTCCAGCCCAGGCCGAACAACTTTCGACGAGTTATTCGATCGTCCCGGCGGAATGGTTTTACAGTTTCAACGGAACCGAAGGTTTCGGGCCGATCCAGGAGATGGAGATGGTTCAAATGATTCGCTCCGGCACGCTCCTCGCCGATTCCTACGGCTGGAAACAGGGGCAAACGGCCCTTCCGCTTCGATCGATCCGCGAGTTCGGCGGCTTTTTCGCGGCGGCAGGCGGCTCGGCGGGACCTTCGGGGAATACCGAGGCGATGTCGTATTCGTCGGGAGCCCCGGCCGCCGGCAGACCCAAAGGGGGCAGACCTTCCCCGGATGAGGATTACTGGGATATTTATCACAAAATCAAAATCACCCGGAACGTGCTTGTTATCACGATCATTACCTGGTTGGTCTCGGCTTTGCTTGGGGGGATTTCATTTGCTTTCGTTATCATAGTTGGTCCTGATACCAGTTCTCTCCCTTATCTCTTGACCGGTTGGTTTTTTGCCACGATTTTCTTTTTGGCCAATTGTACTTTTTGGCCGTACCTTTGTCTCTTCGTCAAACATTGTTGGCGTGCGGTTCCCTTGTCCCTTCGAGGCGGGATCACCCCCAATCAAGGAGGATGGTTCCTTATTATCCCTCTCTTTAATCTTTTTTGGTTGTTTCCCGGCATATACGGCCTTTCCCGCAAAATCAACGCCGGCTGTCTGGCTCACGGCCTTGAAATGCAAGCTTCAGCAAGCCTTGTCCTCGGAACTTGCATCCTGGTATTGCTGGATATTGTTGGCATATTGATTTTGATATTGCCGTTCTTTGTCGCTTATTTCATGGTGATCGCCACGGTTGTCAACCTCGCGGGAGCAAGCCAGGCTCTTGTGCGAAAACGTGCCGAACTCGAGGGAATCGAGATTGACTGAATCCGATGATTCTCCTGCCACATTTTTCTATTGACCATGTCGGTACCATCTCCTTCGCATAAACTTTCCTGGAGCAAAAAAGATCCCGAGCAGCGGCTTGGGTTTCGCGGCGGTCGCTTTACGAACGTCAATACGAAACTCTGCGCGCTATTGGCGATCGTCTTCACCGTCGGAATCTACGCGGCCCTTTACCTGTGCCCGTCGAATCCTTACACGGAAATGTTTACGCATCGGGGAATGACGCCGCCGTTCATGGTGCTGTTGGCCCTTTGGACGTTGTTCATCCTTTTGTTCAAAAGTTTCAAGATTCGCTTGCAACGGTCGGCGTTGAACATCGCCATTCTTCCCGGGGAACACGACTTTATTCTCTCGCCGAATACGGTCGATCAGGTGCTCCACAACCTGGGTCGGGTCGTCGAGGACCCGAAACAGTTCTTCCTTTTCAACCGGATTCTCGGGACACTCGCCAATTTGAAGAATATCGGAATGATCTCCGATGTCGGCGACATATTGCGTTCCTCGAACGATCAGGACGTCGAATCGATGGAGAGTTCCTATTCGCTCCTGCACGGTTTCCTTTGGGCGATTCCCGTTTTAGGGTTTATCGGGACCGTCGAGGGGCTTTCCGTCGCGATCGGCGCGTTCGGCAAAGTCCTGGCCAGCGGGGCGGAGACGAGTGCCTTGACGACGGCGCTTCAAAGCGTGACCGGAGGTTTGGCGACGGCGTTTGAAACGACTCTCATTGCGTTGATTTTCGCGTTGGTTCTGCATCTTTGGGCGACGGCGACGAAAAAATCGGAAGAGGAATTGCTGATCGCCTGTTCGGAGTATTGCAGCAAAAACATCGTCTCGCACCTGCGGATGCCGGGGCATCGCGACGAAACGTCGAACCCTTATTGATCTCATGGCCCGACGCCGTTCCGACAGCCGGATTTCATTCTTTTCGTTCCAGGACATCATGATGTCCGTTTGCGGAATCGTGATCCTGGTTACGCTCTTGCTGGTCCTGAAACTCATCGCGCAAACCGCCGCGGATATTCCGGATTCGCCGCCCGCCGTTTCGTCGGAGGAATTGCGGAACATACGCGAGCAAATGGACGCCTTGGAACAACTCCGTCGGGACATTCAAGACGAAATCGTCGAACTCCAACGCATCCGTTCCCAGGGAGCCGATGCGCCCTGGACCCCTTCCGAGACTCAAAGAAGTGTCCTGCAAAGCCGGCTTGCCCGACTTGAGGCCGAATCGCGGGAACTGGAGGGCGAACTTGAGGCGGCCGAAAAAAAAACGGAGGAGTTCGAAAAACGGGAGGACGCGATCATCGTACGGAATAAGGAGGAGCTTCTCAAGGAATTGCATCTCCTCGCCGAACAATTGCAAGAAACGAACGAACAGCTTGTCCGACAGCAGGACGAACTCCGGCGGCAGGCCCAAACCGCCCGCGATCGTAATGCCGAACTCGATCGGGAGCTCGCCGCGTCCGACTCGCAAAAAATCTTCTTTGCGAAAAGACACACGACGGACAAAACGCCTTACATTCTCGTTTATGGCGTGAATGGGATCACGGTTTCGTCGTTTACGAAAACGGAGCCGACGACGTTTGGCTCGGATCGGGTTTTTTTGGAATGGGCGCGAAAAAATTGCAAGCCCCGAACCGAATATTTCGTGCTTTACCTTCGACCTTCGCGGATCGGGCAATATCAGAATTTGATCGACGCACTACGCAGCATCGGGTTCGACGTCGGGTTCGACCTCATCGGCGAAGAAACGGAATTTTCCCTTCAATCGGATAAGGAAACGTAACGTGCTCCGCACAAAATTGAGCCAAGGGGGCTTCCTGAGCGAAGCGACGAAAGTCCCCGAAACCGCGAGGGTTGAGTTTGACGCCCTGGTTCAATTTTTTCGCGGAGGGCAATAAATTCAATTTTCAGGATCGGCTTATGGCTCGCCGGCGACATTCCCCTCAATCCAGTTTCGACCTGTTTTTGGACACCGTCTGCAATACGTTCGGCGGAATTCTGTTTATCGCGATTCTCGTGGCCGTTCAAATACGACAAAGCGCGGAAGCCCCGACCGCCGATCACGATTATTCCCCCGAAGAGATCGTGCAAATGCAAGAGCGGTTGGAATCGCTTTTTTCGGAAGTCGATTCGGCGAAACTCGTGTTGGACACGATTCGACGGACCATGCCGGAACCGACCCGCGAAGAAGACCGCGGAAAAGTCGAGGTCTATGCGAAACTGTCGGAACAGGTCGAGATTCTCACGGGCCAAAAAAATGATTTCCTGAGCCGATACCTGGCCCGGGTTCATTATAACGCCGTTCTCGAAGAGAAATTCAATAATCTCGAGGAACACTTGGAGCGATTGAACAATGATGAAAATGAGATCGAAGAGGCCATTCGAAATCTTCAAATGAACATAGAGCTTAACGAAAAGAGGGTTGCGACACTGAAAAAAGACCTTGAGGATTTGTCCGAAAAAATTCAAAAAAAGGAAACCATGATCGCTGATAAAAACGACCCGGAAAAGGGCGGCCGGCAGGAAGTTCTTCATTTGCCGAAATTGAAAACAAGAGATTCTTCCAAGAGAACCGTCTATTTCGTGTTGCGCTACAATCGGCTTTATCTCGCCGGGAATTCGAACGAGTTTGATAAAACGGGCCTGCCGCCGAATGCGCTTGGCATACCGATTCCAAGTCGGGGTCGGGAAATCAATGAATCCGAAAAAGCTCTCGGCGAGATGCGACGACTGATCGACGATTACCCTCCAGGGAAAACCGATTTTTCATTTATCATTTATTCGGATTCGTTTGATCGATTTTATATGGTGCGAAATCTCGCGATTGAAAAAGGGTTTGAATATGAAATCAAGCCGTCTTCCGACGACGAAATATGGGCCTTTGGAGGGAGAGACGGTCCGTCCATGGTTCAATAAAGGGAATCTCTGGAGCGCCCCAAAGGTTCGTGAACGCTTACAAATTTCGAATCGGGCTGCTGTTTGCCGCGTGATGAAATTGACGACCGTTTCACGGTAACGTAGAATAGACTTGTCGAGAGCGAAGCCCTTGGTTCAATTTTTGTGCGGAGCACGGTATCCTCCGGCGTATCGCAAGAAAATTTTGCTTGCCCGCACTTCGCCTGGTTCGCCTCGATGATTTTTTTGCGCTCTTGGGGTTGATTTTTTGCCCGGGTTTGCTAGGATTGATGTTGCCCTTTGAGGGATTGTGCAATTGCGGATTTTATATCCGGGGGAGTCTATACTGTTTGCCCAATGGGTTCCTGTATCCAAAAGATAAAACGGCGTGTACGTCTGTTATCGGACCATTCAAGTGGGGATTCAGAAAACACAAGGTTTTGTTCCAGGTGCCCCCTTTTTAATTCGGGCTCCCAATTGTGCCGCGCAAGACCACAAAGGGCTTTTTCTTTCCTCCGGCGAACGGCGCAATCTCAATACCAGCCCCAAGCGTGAGCGGGGGGGATTGTGCGACCTTGCAACTTTGCGGCTATGCAATCTTGTTTTCTAAGCCGCTGACCGCTATCCGCTCATATCACCCCGCGCTGACGCTTGGGGCTAGTATTCAAGAAACGAGAAGGGAATCGCTTAACACCTCAGGCAACACCAGAGGGCGGACATGCGAACGGCGACGCCGTTGGTCACCTGGTCGAGTATCGCCGATTGCGGCCCGTCGGCGACGTCCGGGGTTACTTCCAAACCGCGATTGATCGGGCCCGGGGCGAGAATCAGGACGTCTTTTTTCGTCTTCGCGAGCCGGTCGCCGTTCATTCCGTAAAGGTGAGCATATTCCCGGACCGAAGGAAACGGCCGGACGACCTGCCGTTCAAATTGAATCCGCAGCAGGTTGAAAACATCGACCCGATCGAGGATCGAATCGAGCGAATAGGTCGTTTCGACGCCGAATCTTTCCCATTCCTTCGAGACGAGCGTCGAAGGGCCGCAGACGATCACATGAGCCCCGAGGGCTTGCAGCCCCCAGATATTCGACCGGGCCGTCCGGCTGTGGGCGATGTCACCGACCAGCGCGACGGTCAAGCCATCGAGTCGGCCGAAACGCTGCCGGATCGTCAAAATGTCGAGCAACGCTTGCGTCGGATGTTCGTGCGGCCCGTCCCCGGCATTGAGCACCGAACACTTCAAGTTGGCGGCGAGCAATTTCGGTGTGCCAGGACAGGAATGCCGGACGATCACGCAATCGATCCCCATCGCTTCGAGATTTTTCGCCGTATCGATGATCGTCTCCCCTTTGGCGAGGCTGCTCGTCGTCGCGGAAAATTCGACGACATCGGCCCCGAGTCGCCGGGCGGCCAGCCCGAAACTCGTCCGCGTTCGGGTCGAATTCTCGAAAAAAAGATTGACGCAGGTTTTTCCGGCCAAGAGCGGAATTTTCCGGCCGTCCTGGGAAAGAATGCCGCGAAAACGGTCCGCCTGGTCAAGAAGCAAAGTCAATTCGGGAGCGGTCAAATCTTCGATTCCCAACAAATCCCGGCGCGTCCACTCGCCCGGAACGGTTCCCCAATCTTCAACAGCGCTCACGGAATCATGTTCTCCCAGTCTTTATTATGTAACTCAAAGTGTAAAAGAAGAGGATTTTTTTGCCACGGAATGCACGGAAAACACACGGAAGAAGAAGAGGGAAAGACGAAGAAAAATTTCTTTCTTTTCCGTATTTCTTGAAAATCAATAAATTTCCGTGATATTCCGTGTTTTCCGTGGCAAAATGAATTATCCGTTTACAGTTTGAGTTATGTAAAGATAACGGTCAGCCCCACAACTTGACACGATTATACAAAATTTTTCCGGCAACGAAACCGGGAACGGAAAAAACGTCATATTTTCAAAAGCCCCGTCGTATCCCGAATAATCGATATGATTGGAAATGCCCGGTTTCCTTGCTCGACAAGAGCGTTTTTTGAGGTATATTTGGTGAGGCTATTTTGCGGATTGCATCATCCTCTCAATACTAGCCCCAAGCGTAAGCGCGGGGTGATATTTGGCGATCGGTTGTCAGCGGCTTAGCAGCTTAGAAGACTGTTTTCGAAGCCGCTAAGTCGCTAAGTTGCACACCTTTTATCACCCCGCGTCACGCTTGGGGCTGGTTTTTTTTCAAGCCTACAGCCTAATATGCGGTTTCAATGGGTTCATCGGAGCGTTCTTCCCGGGTTTGGGTTGACCATGGGAATGACCGTCGTTTATTTGAGCATGATCGTGCTCATTCCTCTGGCCGCCCTGTTCCTCCGGCTCCGGGGAATGAATTTGCACGACTTCTGGCGAACGGTCACCGATCCGAACGTCCTCGCCGCCCTGCAGTTGACGTTCGGGGCCTCGCTCGCGGCCGCCCTGCTGAACGCCGTCTTCGGGTTCGTCGTCGCCTGGGTCTTGACCCGATACACGTTCCCCGGCCGTTGGCTGCTCGATGCGATGGTCGATCTGCCGTTCGCCCTGCCGACGGCGGTCTCCGGGATCGTGCTGACGGCGTTGTACACAAAAGACGGTTGGATCGGTCGGTTTCTCCCCTTTGAAATTTCCTACACCAATTGGGGGATCATCGTAGCGATGGTCTTTATCGGCCTGCCGTTCGTCGTCCGGACGTTGCAGCCGGCTCTTTTGGCTATGGAAAAAGAGCTGGAAGAGGTCTCGGCCTCGCTCGGGGCGAACCGGCTGCAAACCTTTTGGCTGGTGATTTTTCCGACCGTCCGGCCCGCGTTGGTAACCGGGTTCGCCCTCGCCTTCGCCCGGGCGTTGGGGGAATACGGTTCGGTCGTGTTCATTTCCGGCAACCAGCTCGGCAAAACGGCGGTCGTCTCCAAACTCATCATGGTCAAGCTCGATCAGTATCAATACCAGGAAGCGATCGCGATTGCGTTTTTGATGTTGGTCACCTCCTTCGCCCTGTTGCTGCTGATCAACCTGAGCCAGGTTTGGGCAAACCGGAGGTTTTTGAAATAAAACATTTAGCCGGTACTCCGCGCATCTGAAACATAAAATGTCCAACGACGAAAACAACAACGGTTTCCCGAAGGTCCCGCGACGGCGATCGGCGATCAACGAGCCGCTTTGGGTTCGAATGCTTTTGATCGTTTTCGCCCTCGGGTTCATGGTGTTGTTTTTGCTCCTGCCGCTTCTGACGGTCTTTTTCGCCGGGTTCGCGGACGGGTTCGAGGTTTACCTCGCCTCGCTCACCGATCCGAACACCCTCGCCGCGTTGCGGTTGACGCTCTTGACGACGGCGATCGTCGTTCCGCTGAACCTCGTGTTCGGCGTTGCGGCCTCTTGGTGCATCGGGAAATTCGAGTTTTACGGCAAGAGCTTTCTGATTTCAATGATCGACATTCCTTTCGCGATCTCCCCGGTGATCGCCGGGCTGATCTTCATTTGCCTGTTCGGGGCCGGCAGCTGGCTCGGACATTTCTTCGATTCGTGGGGGCTGAAGATTATTTTCGCGACGCCGGGGATCGTGATCGCAACGCTCTTCGTCACTTTTCCGTTCGTCGCCCGGGAGTTAATCCCGATCATGCAATCGCAGGGGACCGAAGAGGAAGAGGCCGCCCGAGTGCTCGGGGCGAACGGCTGGCAGATTTTCTGGCGGGTCACCCTCCCGAACATCAAATGGGGAATCCTGTACGGGGTGATTTTGTGCAACGCCCGTGCGATGGGGGAATTCGGGGCGGTGATGGTCGTTTCCAGTCATGTCGCGGGCGTTTCGAACACGCTGCCGCTTCACATCGAGATGGTGTACCAGGGGATTCCTTCGACCCCGGCGTTCGCGGTGTCCTCGCTTTTGGCGGTTCTCGCGATGATCACCCTTTTCGTCAAGGCCGTCGTCGAACGGAAGACGAAAAAGCTCGACGGCTAATAGAAACTTTTCGCCATCCGTTTTTGGTAAAGTCGCTCATCGTCGATCATTCTCGACGAGTCGGAAATAACGACGGATCGATTCACCGAAAGACGAAAAGTGATCACCTGGTACGATTTCGATTTTCAACAAAGGAGCCTTAATCTTGCCGCTCAGATATTTTTCTGCAGGAAGGTAAAAAAAATCGTCGTAATCCTTTTTGCCGAGAAAAGCATAATGCGGGATTCGCATCGAATCCGTATGACCGTCCAAAATACGCATGGAACATTCCATTTTGTCGTGATAATCGAAGGGAGTTCGGAAGTACGGGCTGTCTGCCCACCCTTCGAATGTGTCGTCTGAATAAAGGCCGCCGCTGCTGCCGCAATGACGTAGCGGCACATCGTCTCTCAAAGAAACAAGCGAGGACACACCGCCGCCGATACTGTGGCCGAACATGTAGATATGTTTCGGATCGACATAGGGTTGCCGGGCCAACCATTTTACGGCGTTGACGGCGTCGTCGACTTCGCCGAGCATCAGTTCGAAATGACCGGGGTTGCCGTTTTCGCCGCGCCAAGTCGGCCCCATGACGACGTATTCACCGTTGAGAAACGGCTTGACGCATAACAGTTCATTGGCGCTGGAAGCACAGCCGCCGTGGCAGAAAACCAATGCCGGCCGTGGAACGTTTTCTTCATTATTCGGAATAAAAACCCATGCTTTAAGTCGACGATTGTCGGAATCGTATTGAACAGACCTCACAAAACGTTCCAAGGGCTCCTCTTCCCAATCTTGCAGTGAGGGACCTTTGTGAATCAGTTTCGTCTTGAAAGCTCGTCGTCGCTCCAAGTAGGGGGAACCCGTCGGTTCGTTTTGTTCGTTCGCCTGAGACGACATCTGGGCAGATGGTTGTTCGACATCCGTCGAATCTTCTCGTGAAGGCTGGGCGATGATGGTTGGGTCCCGTTTCGGCGGTGCCGAGGAGGTACACCCCCGAATCGTAGCGCCAAGGGAGAGAAGAAAAGAGAGAAGGATTGTCAATATTTTCATCTTGGTCTATAGCTGAAAGATAGATATTCGGGAGCCTTCGTTTGCTTGGCAATCATGTTTACTGATCTGCGTGAAAATTTTGATCCGGCTGATGACGCGAACACTCGCGATCTCTTGATTTTTGAGACTGCGCTCCGCTGCGTCTTGAAAATCAAGGGCCAAATTTTATGAGCAGACCAGCAACTCGGTAATCGTTGGCTCTTATTGATTGCTGCCGATCGGCGGCAGGTTCAATGCGATTTCGCTTTAGTCGGAGCGTCACAACGATCGGTGCTGCTGCAACACGAGCCACGACCCGTGGTCCCAGGTTGTCTCTATTTTCAAATTGCGAGGCTACCCGCGATGAACGAAACCGGGACCTCGGGTCCCGGCCCGTCGTTTTCTCACGTCATCATACGTCTATCCGACAAATCTCGCGCAGAGTTTTCGTGAAATCAACGACATCCAGAAAGTAGCTCGGATACGCTTCCCGCAGGTCTTTGAAGCTTTCCGTCGAAACCAGTACGACCTGGGTGTCTCTCCGGATGCAGGCCGGGGTTCGCTCCTTGGCCGAATACATTTCGTGAGCGGTTTCCAACTGGTCCGCTTTGAAACCGTAGATCGCGGTCGTCCCTTTTTTGATGTTCAATTCCAAGAGCCAAAAATTGTATTCTTCGACGGAATCTTTTTCGTCGACCTCTTTGATCGCGGCCAGTTTGGTAAAACACGACTGTTCCGTTCCCATTTGTTTCAATTCCTGTCGAATGGACTCGAACGTCTTATGAGCGTGGTCGGCGACGACCGGAGCGTTTTCGAGGTGGGAAATCGCGGCACTGGCCAATTTGAAAAAATCGAGCCAGCCTTGGTCGCCCGAGCTGGCCTTGAGAGCTTGCCCGTAAAACATCCCGACCGTTTCGACGGCCATTGCCCAAATGTGTTGCGGGCGGGTCCGAAACTGAAATTCGACTAGAAGACCATCATGTAAGGGATTGTCTGAATCATGTCGTTCATACACATGGTGAATGGCGCGATAGCCGGAAGGTTTCGGTTGCTCGATATAATCATCAACAGATTTTCGTGTAGCGGAAGTATTTTCCCATAAAGCTTTTGTCAAAGCACCAACAACATTTTGAAATGTAGGGGAATCTAGCAAAACCCTCTCTAAAACATATCGTAACCCGGCAACGTCCTGCATTCGGGTGAGTTGCATTTTTGGAAACCGCCCGAGTTTTCCAATAATGGAAACGGAACGTTTCACACGCCTTGAAAAAACACCGACTTTACCCTTGAAAGTTCCTTCTTCTCCGATGAGTTCCGCGTGCAGCGATCGCCAGTAGTCGAGGATTTCGAGAGCTTCTTCGTTTTGCGGATCGGCAACCAGGATTTCTCCGGCACGGTTGATCGCTTTTTTGCTGAATCGAAGGCGGTTGTCGTTCGAAGAGGACATTGGAAAACTGTGGTTATTGTTGATTGGCGTCGATTTGACGCTTTGCTCAATTCTATTTCGCTGCGGCCGAATCGTCAACAACGGTAGACACCACCCCAACGCGAGCGCAACACGAGCCGGGACCTGTGGTCCCGGTTTGTTTCGATTTTCAAATTGTGAGGTTACCCGCAGTGAGCGAACCCGGGACCGCAGGTCCCGGCTCGTAAGACGTTCGTGGGAAGGTCGATCCCTACGGCATCACGCTCGTCCCGTCATGAGCGGTCGGGTCGCCGCGCAGGCTACGCTGTTTGTAATCGGGCCAAAGCGGGCAGGAGAGGTCGATCCAGCATTTGATCGCCCGTTCTTCTTCCGCGTTCAGCTTAACCGCTTTGTGATTCTCGTCGTCCAGGATCGGCCAAATCCGGCTCTTGAGGCTACCAAACGTGTACGGCTCCGCCTTCGTCGGAATCCCTTCGTTCCAACCCCAATGAAAATGGTGGACGTAACCGCCGCGAATCAGCGTCTTGAATGAAGCCGGCACGAAATCCTTGTCCAACGTGCCGCTCAAATCGACCTTGCCGCTCCCTTCGAGCGTGTGACAGTCGAGGCAATTCCGGTCGAGTACCGGCTGGACAACCTTTTGGTAATCGAACGCCCCGACTCCCCACGGCGAAGGGACGAGCGGCTTCGGAGCCTTTTGCGAAGCGATCGTCCGGCGACGGATCGACGTCGAGGCCCGATCTTCGTGACAGCCGATGCAGCTCCGGAATTCGCCCGGCTGGAGCTGCACGACGCTGCGCATCCGCTGGATTTCGTTGTAATGTTCGTCCAGCAGTTCGAAAAATAAAACAGCGCCCGAAGGGGCCAGGAAACCGACGGAGCCGTCGGCTTCGATTTCGACCGTGCCGAGGTCTCCCTTCGCGACGTAAGAGGTCCAACCGTGCGGGCCGCTCACCAGATCGACCGGCGAGGCGTAAAATTCCATAAACGGTTGGTATGAGGAACGGTAGGTCCCGTCGGCGTATTTTTCGAGAAAGTGCGGCATTTCCTGGCAAACGCGGAGGTACTTCGCCGTGCCGCGCGGGACGGCGTGCTCGATTCCCGCGTACACGTCTTCGACGGTAAAGACGCCGAGCCGGTCTTCGGCCAACGTCGGGTCGATCGTCGAGGCCAACACCGGCGGTCGCGGCCGGGGTCGGAGCGGCGTCGGGCACATCGAGCCGAGTTCGGCGTCGATGTAAAGCAGCTCCCGGTTGCCGAATCGGTCGATCACGAACAGGCCGAACCGGTCGCGCGAAGAGTGACTGACGAGAAACAGGTCGCTCGAAATCGGGAACGGCTCGCGGAAGGTTTCCGAGGCCGCCCAAAAACCGGGCCAAGGCACTTCCGGCGTGATGCTGCGGATTGCCTCGGGGTTGAGCCGACCCTGGTCGATGTCGAGGATCGCGACCGGACCGTTCAGATCGCCGAAATGCGAGATCATGACGCAGAGCGCTTCGTTCGTCCCGGGAATCTCCCGGCCGTTGGCGTAGCCTTGCGGCAGGACGATCGTGTTGCCGAACGTCAATTCCGGGACGACGCCGTCCGGGCGAATGTACCAAAGCGTGTGTCCGTAATCGGCTCCTTTGTCGAGGTATTCGCTCCGCGTCCAAAGAATCCGGCCGTCGCGAGAGACTGACGGGGCGAACTCGGTCAAATTGGCGAACGACAGGCGTTTAATCTCGCCGCCGTCCCGGTTCATTCGATGCAAGACGGAGGCTTGCGGCTCCCAGCAGAGAAATTTTTGACGGCAGCGCGTCGAAATGAACGCCAAATCGCCGTCCGGCAGCGGGCAGGGCCAAAGGTCCTGGAACGGCCCTTCGGTCAGCTGTCGCAAGCCGGAGCCGTCCGGGTTCATTTCCATAATATGCCAATAATCCGATTGCGACGGCCGGTTCGTGAAATAAATTTTCGCGGCCTCGAAATCGGCGACCGGATGCCGGCACATGCCGCTCGTTCGGAACAGTTCGCTCAGCACCGCTTTTTCGGGAACGAAACGGCCCTCTTCCCTCGGAATGCGTAGCGTGTAAATTCCGCCGCCGGCCCGCCAGGTCGAATCGTAATAATCACTGTAATTGTGGGACGGATGCAGCGGGAAACGTTTCTCGAACAGGATCGTTTCGAGGTCCCGCATCTCGGGATCGGCGAAAAACAGTTCCCGCTTCGCCTTTCGCGCTTCGCAAAATAGCTCGCGATAGGCCGGCGTTCCGACGGGAACGGAATGGGCTTTTTGCCGCAACGTCGCCAGCCGCCATAGGGCAAGGGCAATCTGGTTGCGGTATTCGCCTGCACCCTTTGCACCCTTTTCGCGAACGCGGCCGAGCATTTTTTCCAACAGGTTGAGCGTTCGGCCGAGCGGATCGTACTGCAACAGGCTCAGACGGCCTTGCAGCGACTCTTCTGGAACCGAGAAAGTCAACGTTCGTTCCGGCCCAAGCTCGCCCGGCTCGGCGGGGGCGAACGAGGATTGCAAAGTCGAATACGACAAACAGCAGCCCGAAGCGTCAGCGCCGGGTTCGCCCCGCATTTCCGCATTGGATAACCGGGCGCTCACGCTTCCGGCTGCTGCCCGATTCGATACTTTTTCTGAAATTCCAACTTTACAATCCTCGTGGGCGGGGAGCGAGGTTTCAAAAATTTCGTGCGGGCCAAGTTTGCAAACGTCCGGGGCGATCCCTTCGACCGAGAGCGGTCGGTCGGAATGATTGACCAACCGCACGGCGAAATGATTCGGCTCGTTCGGCTTCGAATCGAGCGCGACGACGGCCAATCCGGACGGAGCGAAGCGGACCGGGTGTCCGCCGATCGGCGTGTAACGGCCGCCGATGCCGGCTCGAATCGCGAGGCCGTTTTCAATTCCCGGCAACCGGGCGAGCGGCACGGCGCATTCGAAATGCCGGGCCGTTTTTCCGGCGTCCGACGTTTCGAAAGCACTCGCCCCTTCCAACGGCAGGTCGGTGGGCGTTTGTTTCTCATCGTAAACCCGCCAAACAAGCTTGCCGTCTTCGGAAACGGCGATGATCCCGCCGCCGTCGGTCGTTTGCAGGACGGCGAGATGAGCGCTGAGCAGCCGGTTCGTCGAGATCGCGAGATACAACCGTTCGCCGGAAAGAAACGCCCGGACGACATATTCGACGGCGGCCCCCTCCTCGAAAGTACCCGGCTTCGCGACTCGAACGGTCGCATTCGAAACCCGCTCCCAAAGCGGCTCAGCGAGCCGGCCATCGAGCCGCGGGACCTCCGCGATCCGGACCAGCGTCGTCGCATCCTCCGGCAAGCGGAGCGGGTGCCGCTTGATCGGGTACGGCGTCCGCGTCAGCCCCGGATCGATGTCGGCACGCCCGAACGCCTTGAGCCAGGCGTATTCCTCATCGACCAGGCTCCTCCGCCATTCGGCCTGCATTTCGAGCGAATCGAGCCGCGTCGGTTGCAAAGGTCCGTCGATTTTCGGCGGGCCGGGGACGAGCGGCACGTAAACCTCGGCCGTCTCGCCCGGTGCTTTCGGTTTGACGAGCCGGGCCGGGGTTTTCGAGCAAGAAAGATTCTCCGGCCGAAAGTACGTTTTGCCGTCTGCCGAGAGCGACAAGACGACTTCGCTGGGAACGCGGTCTT
The DNA here is from genome assembly GCA_031556455.1 of Thermoguttaceae bacterium. Taxonomy (GTDB): domain Bacteria; phylum Planctomycetota; class Planctomycetia; order Pirellulales; family Thermoguttaceae; genus JAVBSX01. The sequence goes on along the minus strand of JAVBSX010000090.1, from coordinate 1,712 downwards.
TGTATTCGCCGAAACGGTCCCGCGAAAAGACGACGGCGCTCACGAGCCGCGGCTGCGGCAATTCGACCCAAACGACCGGCTTCGGATCGGCCGGATCGGCGACCCAGCAGTGGTCGTTGCCGTAAAAACCGTCGATCAAATGTTCCGTTTTGTGAATCGCATAGCCCGGGATGCAAGCCGTTGCCCCGGCCTTCGCCCCCGAAGCGGCGAGGGCGAGGTTTTTGCCCGGCGCATCGGGGCCGAACACCAGAATCTCGTCAATCGCCGGGGCACCGCCTTGGGCGTCGCGAGAAAGTTCGAGCCGGACGAATTTCGCCTCGACCGGCGAAAACGCGAAGCGGTTTTCCCCGTCGGCGAGAAACGCGTCGTTTTCGTTTGCGACGCTTGGGACGAGAAAAAACAAAACGACCAAGACTGCCGAAAGCGTTTGAGGAATGGGATTCGTTCTCATGGGAGCCTCACGCGGGAAAAAAGGAAGGACGACCCGGCGACAGCCGGGCACGACTCATTTTATACCGATCGCGATACCGCGGATAGCCGGTCGAATTGAATGTGCGAGGATTGCGAAGTCGAAAGCGGCAAACAGCAGCCCGAAGCGTCAACGCCGGGTTGGCCCCGTGTTTTCGCATTGGATAACCGGGCGCTCACGCTTCCGGCTGCTGCCCGATCCGAAATTTTTTCAGTAAAAGCAAGGGCGTCATTTCGACTGAAGCGTAGCGTAAGGAGAAATCTCACCCTCGCGCGAGGGTAGGAATCCCGGCTTTTTCGGCGAGGGTGAGATTTCTCGCTCCGCTCGAAATGACGCTGGACATATCCAAATTTTTGTGTCTCCGGCGTCTGCGCCGCTCGGCTAAACGACTTCGTGATCTCGACGCTGCGGGGGAAATCGGATAGAATCGGCATAACTGTTCCCGGGTTCCCTTTTTCCCAACGAAAGATGAAAAAAACGACAGCCGACTCACCACCGTTTGCCGGGTTTTCGCCGCGGAGTTTGAAATTTCTCAACGATCTCGATCGGAACAACAATCGGGAATGGTTCGCCCGGCACAAAGACGAGTTCGTCCAGCACGTCGCCGATCCGATGAAACGGCTGGTCGCCGATTTGGCTCCCATGGTGCTCGAACTCGATCCGCAACTCGTCACCGCCCCGAACCGGGTGATCGCCCGGATACATCGGGACACGCGATTTTCGCACGACAAGTCGCCGTACCGGCCGCGTATCTGGCTCGCTTTCAAGCGGAATGTCGAGAGTTCGATGATCGCCCCGGTCTTCATGTTTCAACTCGAAGGGAGCCGCTATCTTTTCGGGGCGGGCATCGCATGTGCCTCACCGGCGACGATGCGGTGCTTCCGCGAGAAAGTCGACGCCGACCCGAAAGCGTTCTTGAAAATCATCGAGCCGTTCCGCAAGCACAAATCGCTCAAACTCGAATCGGACCGGTACAAGCGGTCGTTGCCGCACGAACACGGCCCGATCATCGATCCGTGGTACCAGAGCAAGACGATCGCCGTCATTGCCCACCGCGAACCGGACAAGACCCTTTATTCGAAGAAGCTCGTCGATCTGCTGCTCGACCAGTACGTCCTGCTCAAGCCGCTCTACGATTTTCTCTGGAGCGTGACCGTGAGGTGAAAGATTTTCCCTTATCGAGCCGACAGCTGACGCAGCCGACTCGATAAGAGAGCGGTTGCCGCAAAAGAGAATCGGCGGC